>NZ_JBJDRH010000008.1:0-210976 GCF_044987465.1 Microbacterium sp. ZW T6_19
CCCCTGAGTCGCGCCCGCCCCCGCGCGGCCCCGCCAGCGCCGGGTGCACGGCATCGTGTCGAGTGCACGGCCTGTCGACGTGAACGACCCGTGCGCTCGGCGGCATCCCGTGCATTCGCGGCGTGAGCAGTCAGGTGAGGGCGGTGGCAGAACCTCCCAGCCCACGGAGAACCCCGGCGATTAGACTCGAGACATGGCTCAGCGGAACACCTGGCAGCGCGAACGCGTGCGCGAAGCGCTCGCCGACGCCCATGGATTCGTGAGCGCGCAGACCCTGCATGCGGGACTCCGCGACGACAACACCGGCATCGGCCTGGCGACGGTGTATCGCGCGCTCGCAGGACTCGCCGCATCGGGCGACGCCGATTCGCTACAGAGCCCCGAGGGCGAAGCCCTCTACCGCGCCTGCAGCACGCAGGGCCACCACCACCACCTCATCTGCCGATCGTGCGGGCTGACCGTCGAGATCGAGGCGAAGGACGTCGAGCACTGGGCGCATCGCACGGCGGCGCAGCACGGATTCACGGATGCTGCGCACGTCGTCGACATCTTCGGACTGTGCGCCGCGTGCACCGCGAAGCGCGATGCCGAGGCTCAGCGTCCGCCTGAGGAACCCGTCGCGTGACATCGGCGACGACGCGGGCGTCGGCTGCGGACCATGCCGGCCACTCGCACCCTTCGACAGGCTCGGGGGCCCATGGGGGAGGCTCAGGGAGCCACCGTCCGGGTGATCGCCCCCGCCGGTCGCCGTGGATAGGCGTCGCGCTGGGCGCGGCCATCGTCGCGGCGCTGTTCCTGATCGACCGGTTCGTCCCGACCCTGTACACCGCATCCCTCCCGCACCGCGCGCAGGACGGCCTGACTCTCGCCATGAGCGTGCTGATCGAGGCGCTGCCCTTCGTCGTGCTGGGTGTGCTGCTGTCGATCGTGGTGCAGGTGTGGCTGCCTGCCGATGTGATCCACCGCTGGCTGCCGAAGCGCGCCTGGGCGCGTAGAGCGGTGCTGTCGCTGCTCGGGATGCTGATCCCGGTCTGCGAGTGCGGCAACGTGCCCTTCGCCCGCGGGCTGATGATGCGCGGGCTCGCGCCCGCCGAGGCGCTGACGTTCCTCATCGCGGCGCCGATCGTGAATCCGATCGTGATCCTCACCACTCACGCCGCATTCGGATTCGACGACGGCATCCTCGTCGCCCGCCTGGTCGGCGGCTACCTGATCGCGAACCTCATCGGCTGGATCTACAGCCGGCATCCCTCGCCCGACGCCCTGCTCACGCAGCGCTTCGTCGACACCTGCGAGCGGGTGACGCACGAGCCCGGCACGCCCGTGCGCCGCAGCCTCACGCAGTTCCTCGTCGAGCTGCGGGCCGTGATGCCGGCCCTCGTGATCGGCTCCGCGCTCGCCGGAGCCGTGCAGGTGCTGATCCCGCGTGACGTGCTGCTCGCCATCGGCTCGAACCCCGTGCTGTCGATCGTGGCCATGATGGCCCTCGCGATGACGGTTGCGATCTGCTCGAACGTCGACGCCTTCTTCGCCCTGTCCTTCGCGTCGACCTTCTCGTCGGGAGCGCTGGTGGCGTTCCTGCTCGTCGGCCCCCTGGTCGACGTGAAGATGCTCGCGCTCATGCGCACGACCTTCACCACGCGTGTGCTGGCGGGCATCGTCGGCGTCGTGGTGCTCGCCGCCTTCGCGATCGGGATCGGGGTGAACGTCTTTGTCTGAGCGCACGCGTTCCCTCGGCTCCCGCTGGCTGGGCATCGGCCTCGCGACGGTGCTGTCGGTCGTCACCCTCGGTCTCGGCCTCACCGGAAGACTCACGCTCTACATCAGCCCCGAGTCGGTCTGGTTCGCGTGCGCCGCGGCCGTCGTGACGCTGGTCGGGGCGATCTGGTCGTGCACCCTGCCGCTCGGGGCCGAAGAGGGACACGACCACGGTCACGAGCATGCGGAGTCGGGCGTGTTCGCCACGACCGCGACCGTCGCCGGCGGCGTGATCGCCTCAGGAGTCGTGGTCGCCGCGCTGGTGCTGCCGCCGGCGTCGCTGTCGGTCGAGCTCGCGATGTCGCGTGCGGGTGAGTCTGCGGCGCTGTTCGCGGGTGCGGATGACGTGACCCTCGGCAAGGCCGACACCTCCACTTTCGGCGTGGGCGACTGGGCCAGCGTCTTCGCCACCGCGACCAACACGGCGTCGTACGACGGCACGACCGTGACGTTGACCGGGTTCATCACGCCGGGCGACGGCGGGGTCGACCTGACCCGCCTCGTGATCACGCACTGCGTGATCGACGCGCAGCCCGCGAACGTGCCAGTGACGATCGACGCCGGCGAGTACAAGACCGGTCAGTGGGTCAAGGTCACTGGAACCGTGAAGGCGGATGCCGACGGCGCTCTGCACGTGGACCCGACCACGGTCGAGGCCATCGACGAGCCGGGGGATCCGTATGAGTACTGACGACGAGAAGCCCGAGGTCCCCGTCGTCCCGCGCACACGCGCTGAACTGCGCGCCGCGCGCGAGGCCGCGGCTGGTGCCGAGGCCGCTGCATCCGAACCGGTGTCGGAGTCGGCCGCCGAAGACGCTTCAGGGGTCGACACGCCAGATGTCGGACGGAATCACGAATCGATCCCCCGATCTGGCGCGTCGACCCCCGGAGCGGACGGCGGAACGAGCGTGACGTCGGAGTCGGCCGCATCCGTAGCAGGCGGTTCGGCTGCCGGCGGACGGTCCGTCGACCCCGCCGCCGAGCGCGAAGCGGCGATGCGTGCCGCCATGGTCGAAGCCGCCGCCGCAGCCGAGGCGGCCGCGCGAGAGGCCGCAGCACCAGCCCCTGACCGGTCGCCGCGTCCCGTCCGGTCGACGATCAGGGATCCGTTCCGCCCCTTGGCCGAGGAATCACCCGCTCACCCGTCGGACGAGAACGCCCCCCGCTCGTCGAGAGAGGAGCGCAGTGACGAGGCGAAGCGCGCGTCTCCTGCATCGACGTCGGATGAGGATGTTTCGTCTCGCGCCGCTCGCTCAACCACCGAGGAGCCGACCGCCCGCCCGTCGAGCGAGGAACCCCCTCGCTCAACGACCGAGCAGGCCGCCGCGTCGGTGTCGCAAGCCCGCACCCCCTCCCGCCGTTTCCTGCTCGCCCTCACCGCCGTCCTCGGCGTCCTCGTCGTGGTCGGCGCAGCTCTCGGATTCGTGAGCCTCACCCAGGGCCCGCGCATCACGAACGTCCAGGTCGCGCCAGCCGAGGCGATCGAGTCGAGCGGCAGCCGCGTGATCCTCACCGCGAACCAGGCGCTGTCGGCGATCGACGCCTCGCAGGTGACCGTCGAGCCTGCCGTGCCCTTCACTGTCGACGCGGCAGGGCGGGGCATCGGCATCCGCTTCACCGTGCCCCTCGACGACTCGACGAAGTACGCGATCACGGTGGCCGACGTCGAGTCGACGGGCGGCGGGCCGAGCGCGACCCTGAAGGCTCATTTCACGACGCCCGCATCCTCGATGTTCATCCTGCGCCGTGACGTCTCCGGCAAGGACACCATCTTCCTCACGGATCTCAGCGGTGAGAACGCGGTGCCGGTGTACAGCCACGACAAGATCGACGACTTCCGCGCGACGTCGACGAAGCTCGTCGTCTCGGTGGAAGACGACGACCTCTCCAAGCTCTACGTGATGGACCGCGACGGCAAGAACCCGCGAGAGCTGAAGCTTCCGGGCAAGGGCTACATCGGATCGATCCAGGTCTCCGAACGTGGGGGACTGGTCGGCTACACGTACTCCGACAAGGAGATCAGCGAAGACGAGGGCCGGGCGAGCGTGCTCGTGACGCAGTCGCTCTCCGGCGGCGACAAGCCGAAGATCGCCGAAGTCGGCGGTGAGCAGACGAGCATCCTGGTGTGGCAGTTCGTCCCCGACTCGGCGGCGATGCTGTTCATCGACTTCAACGGCGCGCTCTCGCTCATCGACCACTCGACCGACGCGGGCGTGCAGTCCCTGGGGCTGGCCGCCAACATCCAGGGCATCTCCCGCGGGACGTACACCGCGGTCGTGGAGCGCGTCGACGGCAGCGTGGTCGAGCTGAACCTCGCCGACGGTTCGGAGCAGCCGCTCGCAGCATCCAACCCCGACTACGGCAGCGCGATCACGATCGTGCCCTTCCCCGGTGGCACCCTGCGACACGTCGTGTCGGTCGACGCGACCGGCTATCCGAACGGACAGGCGATCATCCGGGTGGATGACGCGGGCACGGCGACCTCGATCGTCGAGGTCGGATCGACCGACTCGATCCTGCAGGCGTGCGCATCGCCGAGCGGACAGTACGCCGCCGTGGCGATCGCTCCCGACCTCGCAAAGAACGCCTACGACCAGATGCTGCTGCCGCTGCCCGAGAACGTCGAGACGCACCTGCTCGACCTGCGCACCGGCAAGGAGCTGGTCGCGCTGACCGGATTCGATTCGTCGTGGTGCGCGACCGCCCCGCACTACTGATGCGCCGAGCGACCCGCGACGATTTCACTCCGCTGCCTCTCGAGGCCGCGCCGCGGCTGCTCGGAGCGGACCTGCGCACCGTCGTCGACGCGGCAGAGGTGCGCCTGCGCATCACCGAGGTCGAGGCGTATCACGGACAGGGCACCGGCCCCACTCCTGATCCCGGGTCGCACGCCCGTATGGGGCGCACCGCGCGGAACGCCACGATGTGGGGCGAACCGGGCCACCTGTACGTGTACCTGAGCCACGGCATCCACTCGTGCATCAATGTCGTGTGCGGACCCGAAGGGGTCGCGGGCGGTGTGCTGCTGCGAGCAGGCGAGGTGATCGAGGGGGCGGATGCGGCGGCCCGCCGCCGCAGGGCGGCTCTGCCTCTGACCGCCGCCGCTCGACGCGATCTGGCGCGCGGACCCGGGCGATTCGGCCAGGCCTCAGGGCTGCAGCATCCGCGGCACGATGGGATCGATGCGATCATCGGCGCCGAGCTGAACGGTGCCGTGGCCGAACTCTGGCTGCCCGATGCCTCGGTCGAGATCGCCAGCGGGCCCCGTGTCGGGGTCGCCGGGGTGGCGGGGACCGACGCCTTCCCCTGGCGCTTCTGGATCGACGGCGACCCCACGGTCTCGCCGTTCCGGTGGGGGCGCGGGGCGCAGCTGGCTCAGGCCGAATCGCGCCAGAGCCCCGGATAGCTCGGGGTGGGTGCGAGCTCCGGCGAGGTCAGTACGCGGCGTTCAGGATCAGGGCGATGATCACCGCGGTGACGAACCCGGCGGCGAGGCCGATCAGCAGCTCTCTGCCGCCCTGGTGTGCGAACGCGCTCGGGAACTTCGTGGTGGTCCAGCGAGGGTCGGCGTTCACCGCTGCGAGCGTCTCCGGAGTGGCGCGGTCGTCGAGCAGAGCGAGGTCGGGGTGGGCGCGATCGAGCAACAGTGCGGCAGGCATGCCCTTCGCCAGGGTGATGTGCACCGGAACCAGGGCGTGGGCCAGGCGGGCCGTCGAGTTCGCGGGGAGTACGCGGAACTGAACCAGTCGAGCCGGCGCGACGGTCGGACTCTGCAGCATCGTGCCGACCGGCCCCGTGCGTGCGAGCATCGGCACTCGCCAGACGAGCGCCGATGTCGTCTCCGATCGCAGGGTCCCGCTCGCGATGCCCTCTGCGCGGGCGGCGATCGTCACGGCTCCGTTCTCTCTGACGCGTCCGAAGAGGACAGCGGTCACGATCAGCATCACGCACAGCGGCAGCGGGATCAGGAGCACCCCGAAATAGACCGTCGCGAAGCTGCCGGGCAGAGGGAGGAGAGCAGGAGCGAAGGCGCCGAGAAGAAGGCCGAGGAGGAACGCGGAGACTGCGGTGGTGGCGCGCACGCCGGTCCAGTTCATGCCTCCATCCTGGACGGACCGGTGGCAGACCGCATCCGTGCTAAACTGACTCCTTGTCTGCGCACACTCCTGTGCGCAGTTCGTGTGCTTCCCCTATTCATCGGTCCCTGAGCTTGTCGAAGGGCGGCGGGTCGTGGGTAGCGCGCAGACAAGGGATCTTGGGTGAGGCCGTCCGGTCTCACGGTATAGAAGGAGTCACATCATGGCAGCAGTGTGCCAGGTGACAGGAGCTGTTCCCGGCTTCGGTCACAACGTCTCGCACTCGCACCGCCGGACGAAGCGCCGCTTCGACCCGAACGTGCAGAAGAAGACTTATTTCGTTCCGTCGCTCGGTCGTAAGATCACGCTCAACGTGTCCGCCAAGGGCATCAAGGTGATCGACGTCCGCGGCATCGAGAACGTCGTCAAGGACCTCCAGGCGAAGGGTGTGAAGCTCTAATGGCCAAGAAGGCTCAGGACATCCGTCCGATCATCAAGCTGCGTTCGACCGCCGGCACGGGTTACACCTACGTGACGAAGAAGAACCGCCGCAACACCCCCGACCGCCTCGTGCTGAAGAAGTACGACCCGGTCGTCCGCAAGCACGTCGAATTCCGAGAGGAGCGTTGATCAATGGCTAAGAAGAGCAAGATCGCTCGCAACGAGCAGCGCAAGGTCATCGTCGAGCGTTACGCCGAGCGTCGCGCCGAGCTGAAGAAGACCCTGGTCGACCCGAACGCCACCGACGAGGCCCGCGAGGCCGCACGCGTCGGCCTGCAGAAGCTGCCGCGCAACGCGTCGCCTGCTCGCGTGCGTTCGCGCGACGTCATCGACGGCCGCCCCCGCGGTGTCCTCACGAAGTTCGGCATCTCGCGTGTCCGCTTCCGTGACATGGCACACCGTGGCGAGCTGCCCGGCGTGACCAAGTCGAGCTGGTAAGCATCGCAACCTGAAAGGGGCGAGGGTCTTCGGATCCTCGCCCCTTTCGCGTACCCGGCCGCTGGGAAGGAGATCGCACGCAGGCTCCCTTTCGGGAGGACTTTTCCGTTCGGGAGGATGTCTGCTGCGGATTCATCCGCCCGGGCCGGGGTTCTCCTCCAGAGCCGCCGCGATTACCACCGCGATGGTCGCGGGCGCGCGCAAGGGGCGCACTCTCCCTGCACAACTCGAGAATCGATGCTGGCTCTCCACTGGTGGCGGGTTCTGAATGCCGAGCGGATGTGATGGAACGTCATGATCGAGGCATGGATGCGGTGGAGGCGCTGCTCGAGCGCGGAGGAGTGGCGAGGGTCGAGGCCCTGCGCCGTGACGGAGTGACCGTGCACGCGCTCCGGCAGGCGCGTGAGTCGGGCGTGATCATGTTGGTGCGGCGGGGATGGGTCGCCCTCCCTGGAGCGGACGCGATGCTCGTCGCCGCCGCGCGTCGCGGGGTGGTTCTCAGTTGCGTCACTCTCGCCGCTCGGAAGGGTCTGTGGGTGCTGGACTCGTCGATGCATCATGTCGCAGCGCCCGCGAACGCGGGTCATGCGGCGGTTTCGCGCGGCGTGATCCATTGGAACCGTCCGCTGTTGCCCCGAGATCCCGACTCTCTCGAGGACTCGCTCGAGAACGCCCTGATCATCCTGTCGAGATGCCAGCCGTACGAGAGCGCACTCGCGACGTGGGAGTCTGCCCTGCGACAGAAGAAGATCGATCCTGGCGCGTTGGAGCGGGCGCCGCTTCCGCCGGCGGCACGACGGCTGCTCGCAGAGGCGAGGCCCTTCGCGGATGCTGGAACTGAGACGATCCTCCACGCTCGACTGAAATGGCTGAGGCTGCCGATCACGCCGCAAGTGTGGATCCTCGGCCACCGCGTCGATTTCGTGATCGGCGATCGGCTCGTCGTGCAGATCGACGGAGCCCATCACGTGGGAGCGCAGCGCGACAGCGACATCGCCCATGACGCGCTGCTCACTCTTCACGGGTACCACGTAATCCGCATCAGTTATGACCAGCTCATGAACCATTGGGCGGACGTCCTGCGGTTGATCCTCGCCGCGATCGGGCAGCGGCTGCACGTGGCTGCGTGAGGCGGTCGCGACCGAACGTCGCGACGGCGTGCGCCACCCACGAGCTCTCAACCGCTTCCGTTCGGGAGGACTTCTCACGCTCGGGAGGAGCTCTGCGCCGAGATCTTCCTCCCGAGCAGGAGTTCTCCTCCGGAGCGCGGGGCGACGTGTGCCGACCCGATCCGGCGCCCCGCCAGACCCCGATTCCTGTGACTGAAGTGACAAAAGTGACGCGACACGCCCTGAAAAAGCCCAAAACCCGCGAAATGACGCGGAAATGTGGGTGGTGGTTGGTACATTCAAGGCGGTCACTCGACCAGGAGCATCCGCTCCGATTCACACAACGATGCGACGGGATCCTCGTCGCTGGAGGATGACATGGCTGACAAGTCCATCACCAAGACCGAGCTCGTCGCGAGCATCGCTTCCGCCACCGGCCAGAGCCAGGCCACCGTCTCCGGTGTCCTCGACGCACTCTTCGGCTCTGTCTCCGACGCCGTCGCCAAGGGCAGCAAGGTCTCGATCCCGGGCTGGATCTCGTTCGAGCAGGTCGCGACCGCCGCCCGCACGGGCCGCAACCCGCAGACCGGCGCCGAGATCAAGATCCCGGCCGGCAAGCGCGTCAAGGTGACCGCTGGTTCCAAGCTCAAGGCAGCCGTCAAGTAAGACGCTTCCGCACGAAGGCCGCCGCCCCTCGGGGTGGCGGCCTTCGTACGTCCGGGCGCCGGTCGGACGCCTCTCCAGCGCGGCTTAGGCTTGAGGGATGACCTCCCCCGCCCAGACCACGACGACGGCGTACCGTCTCGGCGGAATCGGCATCCTGCTGGCGGCCGGACTCGTGGCCGTCACGATCGCCATGATGTACGGCGGAGCGGCGGCCCCGCTGCTGCTGGGAGACCCTGGTCCTTTCGTGCGGTGGGCGCTGCCGCTGGTGAAGCTCGTCATGAACCTGTCCGCAGCAGGCATGCTCGGCTCACTCGTGCTGGCGCTGTTCGCCCTCCGCAGCGGCGACAGCTCGTTCGATCTGGCGCTGAACACCGCCTCCGTGAGCGCCGCCGTGTTCACCGTCGCGTCAGGGGTGAGCGGGTTCTTCGCCTTCATGGCGGCGTTCACCCCTGAGCTCAGCGCCGACCCGCTGTTCGGCGCACAGCTCGGCAAGTTCCTGCTCAACCTGCCCCTCGGCCAGTCGTGGCTCATCACGACCATCGTCGGAGCGGTCGTCACGATCCTCGCCTTCGCGTGGCGCAGCTGGACGGCGACGCTCATCACGGCCGTGCTCGCCGCGGCATCCTTCGTTCCGCTCGCCACCCAGGGACACTCGGGCGAGCTGTCCGGTCACACCATGGCCGTGAACTCGATCCTTCTGCACACGGTCGGCGCAGCAGTGTGGCTGGGCGGCCTGCTGCTGGTCGTGCTGGTGCGCGGACGGATGCCGGTGGCCGACCTCGTCCGCCGGTACTCGACTCTCGCGATCGCAGCCTTCACCGTCGTCGCCGTGTCAGGCGTCACCCGCTCGATCGTGGCGATCGGCGACTGGGGCTCGGTGTTCAGCCCCTACGGAATCATCGTGCTCGCCAAGGTCGTGCTGCTCGGCGCGATGGGCGTGCTCGGGGCCTGGTACCGCATCCGCCTGATTCCGAAGCTCGAGGGAGACCGTGCCGCTCGGTGGTTCTGGCTGCTCGTGCTGTGCGAGGTGGGGCTCATGGGCCTGGCTTCCGGCGCGGCTGCCGCGCTGGCTCGCACCCCGCCGCCCGCGGGCACAGAAGCCGCCTTCGTGCGCACTCCGGCCGAGCACCTGACCGGCTCAGCGCTGCCGCCCGAGTTCACGATCGACCGCTGGTTCACGCAGTGGAACATCGACATCCTGTGGCTCGTCGCCGCAGGCTTCGGGGTGTTCTTCTACCTCGCCGGCGTCCGCCGCCTGCAGCTGCGGGGCGACCGCTGGCCGATCCACCGCACGGTCTTCTGGGTGCTCGGCATGCTGATGCTCGTGTGGGTGACCGGCGGCCCCATCAACGCCTATCAGGAGTACCTGTTCAGCGTGCACATGCTCGGGCACATGATGCTGTCGATGGCGATCCCGCTGCTGCTCGTCACCGGATCTCCGATCACGCTCGCACTGCGGGCCATCCACAAGCGCGACGACGGCACCCGCGGCGGCCGCGAGTGGATCATGTGGGCCGTGCACTCGCCCTTCGCGCGCATCGTCACGCACCCCTTCGTCGCCGCGGCGATCTTCATCGTGTCGCTGTGGGCGTTCTACTTCACCGATCTGGTGCGCTGGTCGATGTACGAGCACCTGGGTCACGAGTGGATGGTCATCCACTTCCTGATCTCCGGCTACCTGTTCGTGATGAGCCTGATCGGCGCCGACCCCGTGCCCTACCGGCTCCCGTACCCCGGTCGCCTGATCACCCTCATCGCCGTCATGGCCATGCACGCGTTCTTCGGCATCGCGATGATGATGCAGTCCGGGCTCCTCGTCGCCGACTGGTTCGGCTCGATGGGCCGCACCTGGGGACCCGACCCGATGGCCGATCAGTACATCGGCGGCGGCATCGCGTGGTCGATCGGCGAGATCCCCACCCTCATCCTCGCGATCACGGTCGCGATCCAGTGGAGCCGCAGCGACACGAAGCTGCAGAAGCGCCGGGACCGGCATGCCGATCGCACGGGAGACGCCGAGCTCGAGGAGTACAACGCCAGGCTCGCGCGCATCGCCGAACGCGACCGGCGACAGGCCGAGCGCGAAGGTCGCTGACGCGGGTCGCCGTCAGTCCTGCGGGACGGCATCTCCGGGTGAGCCCACCCTGATCGATGCGGATCCGTCGGGGAGGATCGTGATCGTGCCGTCGACCTGGAACGGCACATCCTCGGACACCGATTCGACGCTGCCGTCGAACAGCGATTTGATCTCGACCTCGATGTGAGCGACCGCGCTGGCGGGAGGGATCTGCCACTGCGCACCGTCGGGGGCCACCGACACCTTCGGCTGCACGGTGATCGACCATTCGGGCAGCGACGCGAGCCGGTTGCGCACCTCGAGCCCGAACGGGCACGCCGTCGGCTGGAGAACTTCCTGGGTCGCGCACTGCGTGAGGAACTCCTCGACGCGCTGCTGCACGACCGCGACGAAGTCGTCGGTGGGGGTGGTCTGCACGTCGACGGGAGTGGTGGCGAGCGGTGTATCGGCGAGGACGCCGGTGCCGGATGCTGTGGAGATCGCCGTGTCCACCGAGACCGCATACAGCCCGGGCGTGAACACGAGCATCGGCAGCGGATCGAGTGGCGCGGCATCCGCCCCGGCCGCGGAGATCTGTCCGCGCTGCACCTCGAAGCCGTTCACGGAGAACCGGTCCGCCCCGCGCACGGTGAGATCGATGACGGCGAGCGGGCTCGTCGAGAACCTCCAGTTCGGCGTGATGCCGGCCCAGCCGTCCTGCTCGACCTGGAAGGTCGTCTTCCCGGCGTGACCGCCCGCCTCGTACGCCACCGTGACGGAGGTCTGCGTGCCCTCGCTCTTCTCGGAGACGATCGCCACGTCCGTGAGCGGCGCCAGCGCTGCGGCGCGCAGCAGCGCCTCCGAGGGGGAACCGGTGATGCCCGCCGCCTCGAGCGTCGCGCTGTCGATCGCGACGCCGGGGATGCGCAGCGCGTCGGCCGCACGACCGGCGGAGAGCAGATCGAGATAGCGCGTGACGAACGCGGACGGGCCGTAGTACGAGGTGTACAGCGTCGAGATGCCTGCCCCCACGGCGGCGATCAGCAGAACGCCGACCAGCGCGAGGATGGCCAGGTCGGCGCCGAGACGGGAGCGCCGAGGCGCCGTCGTCTCCGCGTGGTCCATGGCGCCAGTCTATGAGCGCGGCCTGGGACGACGCCGAGGGTGACGCCGCGCGGCGGTCATGCCACGTACCATGGGGAGCGCCCTGCATCCGTCCTTCCTTCGTGAGTGAGCCGTGTCCTTTCCCGCCCTGTCCGACGAGCAGCACGAGCTGTTCCGGCTCATCGAGGACACCAGCGAGCACGTGTTCGTCACCGGACGGGCGGGCACGGGCAAGTCCACGCTGCTGCAGCATTTCGCGTGGAACACGAAGAAGCAGATCGCGATCTGCGCACCCACCGGCGTGGCGGCGCTGAACGTCGAGGGGCAGACCATCCACTCGCTGTTCCGGCTGCCGATCGGCCTGATCGGCGACAGCGACATCGATCAGAACGACAACACGCGGCGCATCCTGAATGCGATCGAGACGCTCGTGATCGACGAGATCTCGATGGTCAGCGCAGATCTGATGGATGCCATCGACCGCTCTCTCCGGCAGGCGCGCGGCAAGCGGGGCATTCCGTTCGGCGGCGCGCAGATCGTGATGTTCGGCGACCCGTATCAGCTCGCCCCGGTGCCACCGCGCGGAGACGAGCTGGCGTACGTGCGAGACCACTACCGCTCGTTCTGGTTCTTCGATGCGAAGGTGTGGGCCGGGCCGCGCGAGGGGGCGTCGGGCGACGGCCTGTTCGCGGTCGACACGCATGCCGATCTGCACGTGCGCGAACTCGTGCAGATCCACCGCCAGGCCGATGACGGCTTCAAGGCCATGCTGAACGCCGTGCGCTACGGGCGGGTGACGGCCGAGATCGCCGGCGTGCTGAACACACAGGGCGCCAGAACGCCCCCCGACCCCGAGCCGGGCGAAGTGCCCATGATCACGCTCGCCACCCGCAACGACATCGTGAACGGCATCAACAGCCGGCACCTCGCGGCGCTCCCCGGCAAGGAGCAGACGGCGCGCGCCGAGGTCAGCGGCGATTTCGGACGCGGCGAGGCGGCACTCCCGGCGGAGTCCGAGCTGAAGCTCAAGGTCGGAGCGCAGGTGATGTTCCTGCGCAACGACACGGCGATGTCGGGGGAGCCGCCGCGATGGGTCAACGGCACGATCGGCACCGTCGTCCGGATCCTCGGCGACAAGGTGCGCGTCGAGATCGACGGCGAGGAGGTCGACGTCGAGCCGGCCGTGTGGGAGCGCTTCAGATACTCCTACGAGCCGAGCACGAAGAAGCTCACGCGCGACGTCGTCGCCGAGTTCACGCAGTTCCCGCTGCGGCTGGCGTGGGCGGTCACGATCCACAAGTCGCAGGGCAAGACATACGACCGCGCGATCATCGACCTCGGCTCTGGTGCGTTCGCCCCGGGGCAGACCTACGTTGCGCTCAGCCGGCTGACCTCGCTCGACGGTCTCTACCTGTCACGGGCTCTGCGTCCGAGCGACATCAAGGTCGACGAGGATGTCCGCCGATTCATGCGCGAGGCCTGGGAGGCCAGGTCGACTCCCGAGCTGCCCAAGGCCTGAGCGGCACGGGGCGTTTCGTCTCTGCGTTTCGACTCGCCTGCGGCTCGCTCAACGGCCAACCCTCGCTCAACGACCGAAAGCGAACCTCAGGCGGCCGCGCGGGCCCGGTCGAGGTCTTCGAACAGCTCGGTGTTGAAGCGGTAGGCGAGGAGCACCTCGGCGATCACGCGCTCACGCTCGGCGTCGTCCCAGGGGGCGGCGTCGAGCTGCTCGCGGTAGACGTCCTTGAACGCGGCAGGGTCGGCGATGTCGTCGAACAGGTAGAAGCCGATGCCGTTGGTCTCGAAGCCGAACCGGCGGGCCATGACACGACCGATGAAGATGCCGCCCGACAGATCGCCGAGATAGCGGGTGTAGTGGTGCGCGACGAAACCGCCGGCCCAGGTCGCGCCGACCTGGCGGATGCGCTCGACATAACGCTGCGTGGTGGGCAGCGGGGCGATCCGCTCGCGCCAGTCGGGGCCGAGTAGGAACTCGAGGTCGGCCTCGAGGGCGGGCAGGCGAGTGAGCTTGTCGCTCAGGAAGACCGAGGCAACGGCATCCGCCCGCATCCGCTCGCCTGCGCTCTCGAGAGCCTCGTAGATGAAGTAGTGCTGCGCGACCAGCGAGATGTAGTCCTCGCGCGAGCCCTCGCCCTTGAGCAGGTCGGACATGAAGCCCGCGCCTTCGCTCTGGGAGTGCGAACCGGAGGAGCGCTCGCGAAGGGCTGCGGAGAAGGAGAGGATCTCGGACATGGGTTCAGTGTAAGGGTTACCTAACCTTATTTCTAGGCGTGAGGGCGAGCCGGTACGCCGAGGCGCTCGCACGCGAGGTCGTAGATCGCGACGACCTCGCGTCGCACGGCCGGACGCTCGGTGATCGGACCCCCGGGCCAGGGGACGCGGAGCTCGGATGCCGCGCCGTCTCGGGTGTACGTCCAGACGCCGCCGTCGCCGTCGAAGCCGGTCATCACGGCTTCCGTGATGTCGCCATGCGTCTCGGTTGCGAACGCACGGACGATCAGCAGATTGTCGTCGGTGTGGTCGCCGTTCATATGGCGCAGGACGGCGGAGACGACATCGGAATCGAAGTGGTGGGTCACGAACCTCACCCTAAGCCGTCTCGCGATGCTGGTTTTCAGCATCCGCGTTCTAGACTTTGCAGACACGTCTTCCGGGGGTCCCCTTTCATGCAGCTTCTCTCGTCGCGCCGCGTGCGCGCAGCCGCGGCCGGCGTCGTTGCGCTCAGCCTCCTGCTCACCGGCTGCGCCGCCGGCGACACCTTCACCTACGAACCCCCCGCTCAGGTCGACGGCTCGCTGCCCGACGACACCGTCACCGCCATGCAGGATGCCGTGTCTCACGCGCTGACCGCCTCCGGCGCCTCGGGAGCGATCGTGGGCGTGTGGGTGCCGTGGAGCGGAACCTGGGTGACCGGGGTCGGCACGCAGAAGCCGGGCGGTGAAGGCGGCGAACTCAGCACCGACATGTCGTTCCGCATCGCCGACGTGACACGACTGATGACCTGCGACGTTCTCTACGCTCTGGCCGATGAGGGCACTGTGAAGCTCGACGCGCCCGTGGAGGACTACGTCTCAGGCGCCGCCGCCATGGACGGCGTCACCCTGCTCGACCTGTGCAACGGCACGAGCGGGATCGGATCGTCGGAGGCCACGGTGAAGGGCGCGTGGCTGAACACCCCCGCCCGCGAGTGGGCTCCGCTCGAACTCGCGTCCTACGGCCTCGGCCAGGCCCGCACGGCGGCGCACACCACGTATCGGGATTCGGATGCCGGCTACCTCATGCTCGGTCTTGCACTCGAGCGCGCATCGAAGCTCACCGCGTCAGAACTGATCGCGACGTACGTCACCGGCCCGCTCGGATTGTCCGGCACGTCTCTGCCCGCGCCGGCGGCCGCTGCGCCGTCGAGCGGGTCCGTCATGAACGGGCACTACCTCTCGGCGGTCGAGGGCGGGTACAACTGCGCCGCACCCGTCGACATCACCGAGCTGTCGTCCAGCACCGGATACACCGATTCGGGCGTCGTGTCGACGATCGACGATCTCGGCCGGTACGCGCAAGCCGAGGCCGCGCAGGCGCTACGGGGCAAGGACGAGAAGCCCGCCCGCTTCGACGCGCCGCTACCCCCCTACGACGGTGCTCCGTCGTGGTTCCAGGCCGCCGGGGGCGGGTTCCTGGCCGGATCCATGATCGGGCAGCAGGGGTGGACGCCCGGGTACGCGACCGCGGCGTACTCCGACCCGGCGACCGGGTTCACGGTCGCCGTCGTGCTGAACGACTCGACGGCAGGCGCGACCTTCGCCCAGTTCCTGGCCTGGGAGCTGGCAGCGATCGCGTCGAAGGCCCCGGCCGCGTCAGGGCAGACGGCGCCCGAGTTCGGGCTGCCGTTCACGGCCGAGCAGTACAACCAGGCGATCACCGACGCCGCGATCCCGTGCGTCGCTCCGGCGGAATGATCCGCCTTCCCGCTCGGGCCCTGCGATGAGCATCGTCGACAACGCGATCTACGTCGACGGCGTGCGCACCGCGAATCCGCAGAGCCTGAACGAGACGTTCGAGTGCATGCGCGATCGCGGCGGGATGAGCTGGATCGGGCTGTACCGGCCGAGCGAAGAAGAGATCAGGGCGGTGGCAGACGAGTTCGGCGTGCACGAGCTGGTCGTCGAAGACGCCCTCACGGGCCACCAGCGTTCGAAGCTCGAGCGCTACGGCAACATCCTCTTCATGGTGCTCCGCCCCGCACGCTACCTCGACGACGTCGAAGAGGTCGAGTTCGGCGAAGTGCACGTGATCGTCGGACCGGACTTCGTCGTGACGATCCGCCACGCCGAGGCCCCTGATCTGGGGCGGGTGCGCCGTCGGCTCGAGGGCGATGCGGCGCTGCTGCGTCGAGGACCCGAGGCGGTGCTGTACGCGATCGTCGACGAGGTCGTGGACGAGTACTCGCCTGTGCTCGCGGGGCTCGAGAACGACATCGACGAGATCGAGAGCCAGCTCTTCGAAGAGGACACCGATGCGACTCAGCGCATCTACGAGCTGAGCCGCGAGGTCATCGACTTCCAGCGTGCGACACAGCCGCTGGCCGGGATGCTGGAGTCGCTGCTGCGCGGTTCCGAGAAGTACGCCGTCGATGACGAACTGCAGAAGTACCTGCGCGACGTGCTCGATCATGCGCTCCGGATCGCCGACAGGGCGACGACTTTCCGCACGCTGCTCGACAACGCGCTCACGGTCGAGTCGACGATCGTCGCCCGTCGTCAGAACGCGGAGATGCAGCGGATGACGGAGCTGAGCATCCGTCAGAACGACGAGGTCAAGAAGATCTCCGGCTGGGCAGCGATCCTGTTCGCACCGACCCTCGTCGCGGGCATCTACGGCATGAACTTCCGGAACATGCCCGAGCTCGACTGGGTCTTCGGCTACCCCATGGCCATCGGACTCATGATCGCGATGGGCGGCGGGCTGTATCTCGTGTTCAAGAAGAACGGATGGCTGTAGGCGCAGGTGGCACGGCGGAGCGCGAGCGCCGCCAGCGGGCAAGCAGGTGGAGCACGATGCCGATCGCGAGCAGACCTGCTCCGTACAGCCAGACGACGGGCCGCTGCTGGGTGAGCAGCAGGATGCACGAGGCGATGCCGAGCACCGGGATCGGCGTCCAGATGCGGAAGTGGTCGTGCTCGACGCGATCCCGCCGCAGCACGAGGACCGACACGTTCGCACTGAGGAAGACGAAGAGCAGGAGCAGCACGACCGTCTCGGCGAGGGTCGCGAGATCGCCGATCAGGGTGAGCAGCATGGCGGCGGCTGTGGTGACGAGGATCGCCACCCAGGGCGTCTTCCGGCGGGGCAGCACACGTGACAGGGCATCGGGGAGCAGGCCCTGCTCGGCCATCCCGTAGGTCAGCCTGCTCGTCATGATCATCGTCAACAGCGCGCCGTTCGCGACGGCGACGAGGGCGATCAGGCTGAACAGCCACGACGGGATGCTGACGCCGGTCGCCTCGACCACCGCGAGCAGCGGTCCGCTGGACTCCTGCAGCTCTGCGGCAGGGAGCGCGATCGAACTCGCGAGGCCGACCAGCAGGTAGACGACGCCCGCCGTGAACAGCGCGGCGAACAGGGCGCGAGGGTAGGTCCTGCGAGGGTTCCTGACCTCCTCGATCATGTTCGCCGATGTCTCGAAGCCCACGAAGGAGTAGTACGCGATCACCGCTCCGCCGAGAACGGCTATGGCTGCGGGCGTCCCCTCGGGCGTCTGCATCAGGCGTGAGGCGTCGCCGCCGCCGGCGGTGAAGAACCCGGCCACGACGACGATCACGATCACGAGGCCGCTCAGCTCGATCGCGGTCATCACGAGGTTGGCGCCCAGGGACTCGCGCACGCCGCGAGCGTTGAGTGCGGCGACGAGGGCGAGGAACGCGATCGCGACCGGGATGGTGGGCAGGTCGAAGAAGGTGCCGAGGTAGTCGCCGGCGAAGGCGATCGCGAGCCCGGCCGCGCTCGTGACCCCGGCGGCCAGCATGCAGAAGCCGACGAGGAACGACACCAGCGGGCTGCGGAACGCGCGCTCGGCGAAAACCGAGGCGCCGCCCGCACGCGGGTACTTCGTCACGAGTTCCGCATACGAGCCGGCGGTGAGCAGGGCCAGGAGGAGCGCGAGGACCAGCGGAGCCCACAGCATGCCGCCGACCTTCTCGGACAGCACGCCCATCAGCGCGTAGATGCCGGCCCCGAGCACGTCGCCGAGGATGAAGGCGAAAAGCAGCGGGCCGGTGACGGCGCGGCGCAGGCGGGTGGAAGGCTCGGCGTCGGACAGCGAATCGGTCATCCGGCCACGGTAGGCGGGCGCGGTGCGACAGGCGAAGGGCTTGACAGAGGATGCCTGACTCCTGCGACCGACTCCATCGGGACCGGGCATTTCGCTCAGGAGATTCACAGGATCGCCGCGCGGCTCCCTCGATTCGGCATACGGGGCCGCTACTCTCGGTGACGCCATGGAGGGTGCATCGGCCGGAGTGCGCGGGCGGTCGAAGTGCTCACCGCATTCGACATCAAGAAAGAGAGCACTCCCATGACCGGGACAGCACGCAAGGCGCTCGCTGAAGCGATCGCCACATTCCTCTTCGTTCTCAGCATCATCGGCGCGGTGAACAGCGGCAGCCCGCTGACGCCGCTCGCGATCGGCCTCGCCCTCGCGGTTCTGATCTACGGCACCGGGCACATCTCCGGCGCCCACCTGAACCCGGCGGTCTCGGTCGGCGTCTTCCTCCGCGGCGGTCTCAGCGCCATCGACCTGGTCGCGTACATGGTGGCGCAGTTCGTGGGCGGCGCGCTTGCCGCACTCGTCAGCTTCGCCGTCTGGCCCGCCGCCGAGAAGGCCACGGAGATCGAGGTCGGCCCTGCCTTCCTCGTCGAGGCTCTGTTCACTCTCGCCCTCGTGTGGGCCGTTCTGAACACCGCCACGTCGAAGGACACCGACGGCAACTCGTTCTACGGGCTCGCGATCGGTGGCACGGTCTTCGTCGGCGCAGTGGCGGTCGGCGGGATCTCGGGCGGCGGCTTCAACCCGGCCGTGGCGCTCGGTCTCTCGATCAGCGGCCAGTTCGCGTGGAGCAACCTGTGGCTCTACATCCTCGCTCCGGTCGTCGGCGCAGTCGTCGCCGCAGTCCTGTTCCGTGTGCTGAACACGGACGACGCCAAGAAGATCGGCGCCTGACTCCACGCTGCACCAGAGATGCCGCGTCCTCTTCGGAGGGCGCGGCATCTCCGCGTTCGACGGCCGCGCGACACCTTCAGGCCCTACGATGTCGTCGGCAACGGGCGGGACATCGAGGTCGGAGGAGTGGCGATGCAGGAAGAGGCGCCGGTCGGGCACGTCGTGCACCTGGTGAGGTCGTTCGACGACGACGCCGCGCCCTCGGCGATCGGCTTCGGGACCAGGGTGCGACCGCGAACGCGAATCGTGCTCTGGCTGCTGGTCGGCGCGGCTGCGATCGGCACCGTCGCGGCGCTGACGGCGCTGTGGACGAGCGACGCGCCCTGGTGGTTCTCGGTGATCTTCACCGTGATGCCGACGTTCTTCATCTTCGGATGCGGCGTCGCGCTGCGAGAGTCCGCACGTCTGTCGCGGCGCGAGGCGCACCTCGTGCAGGAGTGGGCGCGTGCTCGCGAGCACGCGAAGCCGATCATGGGGCGGGTATCCGAGCGCGAGGTGTCCTTGACCGAGCACGGCGGGGTCTCGGCCTTCACCCTCACGGTCGCAGAGGCTCCGGGGGCACCGCTGCGCGCCCGGTGGCATCGCAGCAATCCCGAGAACGGCGACGCGACCCTGCTGCAGACTCAGGTGCCCCCGATCGGGTCGCGGGTGCGGATCTGGAGCGTCGGGATGCCGGATGCCCATGGGCCGGTGATCGTGGAGGCGATCGATCCGAGCGTCGTCCCATGATCAGGGAGCGCGATCGTGCCGCGGTCAGCGGAGGTCGCGCCGCAGGGGAACGACGACGGCCACGACGATGGCCGCTGCGGCGTACGCCAGGAGGACGAGGCCTCCACCGAGTGCGCTGAGGCCTGCGGGCGGTGCCGCCGCGGGGAGTCCGGCCGAGAGCGCGTCGCGGAGGAACGTGAAGTCGGTCAGGGCGGAGGTCGCGCCGCCCGGCAGGTACGGGTAGATCCGGTTCACTCCCGGGATGAGCATGAGCACGTACTCGATCACGTAGAAGTACCCGAGTGTGACGCCGATCGCGATCAGCTGGTGACGGGCGAGGGCGCCGATCGCGACGCCGATGATCATGTAGATCGCGGCCGCGAGCGTGAGCCGGATGAGGAGGGGGGCGAGATCGCTCCACGGCATCCCCAGAGTCTCACCGCGGAGCGCCGCACCGCCGGCGACGGACGCGGCCGCAGACGTCGACGCGATGACGCCGTAGCTGAGGCCGAGCAGCGCGTAGACCGCCAGCTTGGCGAGCACGACACCCACACGGCGAGGGGCGAGAAGGAAGGTCGTGCCGATCGTGCGGTGCCGGTACTCGGAGGTGACTGCCACCGTGCCGATCAGCGCCGGGACGAACAGGAGCACGGAGGTGAGGCTCAGCAGCATCTCCACGCCCGCGGCGGTGTCGAGCCCCGGCAGGGGAGGATTGGCGTTCTCGGGACCGATGACGGCGAGGAGGCCGGGCAGGGCGCCGCCGCACAGAGCTGCGGTGACGAGAGCCCACCAGATCAGACGGGTGGCGAACAGTCGGCGGATCTCTGCGTGGACGAGGGCGATCATGAGGTGTGCTCCAGCGAAGGGGTGGCGGGTTCGGGGTGTCGGGTGGCGCGGAGGAAGGCGTCTTCCAGGGTTCCGCCGTCGGCGACGAAGTCGGCGAGGGGGCCTGCCCAGGCGATGCGGCCCCGATCGATGAGAGCCAGTTCGTCGATGCACTGCTCCAACTCGGAGAGCACGTGACTCGACAGCAGGACGGTGCCTCCGCGGCTGGCGAAATCGCGGAGGAAGGAGCGCAGCCAGGCGATCCCCGCTGGGTCGAGGCCGTTGGACGGTTCATCGAGGACGAGCACCTGCGGGTCGCCGATCAGGGCGTTCGCGATTGCGAGGCGCTGCCGCATGCCCGTCGAGAACCCGCGGATGCGGCGGTCGAGGAATCCGGCGATGCCCGTGATCTCCGCCACCTCGTCGATGCGGTGATCGCGGATGCCGGCGAGGGCGGCGCTGACACCGAGGTGCGCCCTGGCCGTCATCGCCGGGTGCGCTCCTGCGATGTCGAGGACCGCGCCGACCGTGTGGGCGGGCCTGGGCAGGTCGCGGTAGCGGATCCCGCCGAGGAGGGCGTCGCCGGAGTCGGGTCGGGTGAGCCCGAGCAGGATGCGGAGGGTCGTCGATTTGCCGGCGCCGTTGGGTCCCAGGAACCCGGTGACCCGGCCGGGCTCGGCCCGGAACGTGATGTCGTCGACGGCCGTGACGTCGCCGAACCGCTTCGAGATTCTGCGCACCTCGATCCGCACGGCCTTCGCGTCGGTGGGGGCAGGGTTCATCTCGGCTCCTCAGGTAGTCTTCGTATGAGAACGATGCGAATGTTCTCACGCTGAGAATAATGAATCGAGGGCCGATGCGCAAGACGACGCCTATCGCCGATGTGATCATGCATCCCGTGCGGATGCGGATCATCCAGCAGATCGGAGCGCGCGAGCTGACCACGACCGCGCTGCGCGAGACCCTGCCCGACGTCTCGACGGCGACGCTCTACCGTCATGTGGCCGCGCTCGTCGACGCCGGCATCGTCGCGGTGGTCGGGGAGCGGAAGATCCGTGGTGCGGTCGAACGGACGCTCGCCCTCGGAGAGCGGATGGCGCACGTCGATCGCGAAGAGCTGCAGGCGATGGACGCCGAGCAGCTGCGTCGAGCCTTCCTCACGTACCTGGGTCAGGTCGCCGAGCGCTTCGATGAGTCACTGTCTTCGGATGACGCGCAGGCGCGGGACTACCTCGGATTCGGCATGACCCAGCTGCACGTCACGACGGACGATCTCGCCGATCTGCAGGTGCGCCTCGGCGAGCTGCTCGCCCCGTACCTCGACCCGGACCGGCAGGGCACGAGAGCGGTCACGCTCGCCACGATCCTGTTGCCCTGACCGCGACCGGTGACGTGCGCGGAGGTCCCGCGATCAGGCGTCCTGCTTGGCGTAGGTTCCGCGCACGAGCGGGGCCGGGTCGGCATCCGCCGGCACCGCCGTATCGAGCGCGACTTCGAGGCGTTCGCCGTCGCGGCGCAGCCGCATGATCGTGCGTCCACGGGCGGAGCGGCGGTCGAGCACGAGGGTGTCGTCGTCCCAGACGGCGGAACCGGGAGTCTCTGGAACGAAGCCGTAGGAGTCGAACCACCAGAATCCCGTGCCGACGATCACCGCATGTGCGAGCAGATGCCCGCTGTCCTGAAGCTCCACATAGTCGATCAGGATGCCGTCGGGGCCAGGTTCGACGGTGAGGGCGCCGCGCGCCCTGCCCGCGGCCGTCCAGGCGGTCGGGAAGAGCTCTTCGTCGCCCGACCAGTCGCCGAGCAGGGCCGCGTATCGCGGATCAGGGGTCATGCCATCGAGACTATGCCGGGTGCGGCCCCGTGTTCCACATGCTGCACGAGCTCAGTCGCCGAGAGGTCGTCCCTCCGTGGCGACCACATGGTTGTACAGATGATTGTTGCGGGTGTCGCGCATCGCGCCGCGAAGGAAGAGCGGAAGCAGGGCGTCGCGCACCATGACGGCGAACTTCGACGAGGTCACGGTCTTCTGTCCGCTGATGGCGCGCGCGTAGGCGACCACTTCCTCCGCCCGGCGGCGGCGGATGGACTCGTAACGAGCGAAGGCGCGCTCGTGATCCGGCTCGTCACGCAGGCACGTGGCGAGGACCGCCGCGTCCTCGAGGGCGAGGGACGCTCCCTGCCCGGCGCTCGGAGACGTCGCGTGCACGGCGTCCCCGACCGCGACGACCCGACCGCGATGCCAGTGCGGGACGTGGGGCAGCTCGTAGATGCCGTAGACGCCCACCGCGCCGGTCGCGGCGTCGAGGATCTGCGGCACGGGGTACGGGTCGTCGGCGTGCATCGTGCGGAGTTCGTCGAGCCAGGCCTCGTCGGGCACGGCCCGGATCTCGTCGCGGTCGATCTCGGCCCTGGCAGGATTCGCGAACCAGTAGACCGTGCCATCGTCTCGCACGAGATAGCCGAAGAACCCGCGGGCGCCGAAGACCATGTGCTGCGTGAGAGGCGTAGGCGCAAGGCCGTCGACCCGGGCGAACCCGCCGATGCTGAGCAGTCCGCTGTAGTCCGGGTCCGGCGCGGCGGGATCGATCCATCGTCGTGTCGGCGAGCCGATGCCGTCGCAGCCGATCAGGATGTCGCCGGTCGCGCTCGTGCCGTCCGTGAAGTACGCGGTCACGCCTGCATCCGACTGCTCGATGCGTTCGAGACGTGCGTCCCATCGGAAGCGGATGCCGGCGGCATCCGTCGCCTCGCGCAAGACGCTGTTCAGCCATTCCCGCCGCACCACGACGCTTCCTCGTGCCGGCTCTCCGGCGGGGCCGTTGGGCACCGTGCCGAGCTTGCGGCCGCGTCCGCTCCACATCTCCATGTACGGGCTCAAGTGGCCGTCGGCGAGGAGGCGATCGCGCAGGCCCAGGGTCTCGAGCACCGCGAGGCCGTTCGTCGCGACGTTGAGGAACAGTCCGCCGAACGCATCGGGGGCTGATCTGGCCTCGAAGATCTCGACCTCCCAGCCCGCGCTCTGCAGGAAGAGGGCGGCGGCGGGTCCTGCGACTCCGCCGCCGATGATGAGCGCTGTGGGCATCGGTCCGGCCTTTCGATAGTCTGGAAGGAGACAGAGAGTCTCGAAGAGAGAGTCTCTCGATAATAGAGAGGTTATCAGATGGCCGACGGATCTGCGCGCCGTTCTGCCGCGATCGCGCGTCAGGGTGAGGCGATGCAGGAGTTCATGGCGCGCGCGGTGCTCTTCCAAGACGCCGTCGCCCGGTCGGTCGGCCTCAACGGCACCGACCTGCAGGCTGTGGGGCTTCTCATGAGCTCCGGGCCGGCGACGCCCGGCGAACTCGCCGCACGAACCGGCCTCACCGCCGGTGGAGCCGTCACCGCCATGATCGATCGGCTCGAACGCGCCGGGTATGTCACCCGCACGCGGGACGACGCCGATCGTCGGCGTGTGATCGTCACGGCCAACCCCGAACCGGTCCTCGCGGGCGTCGGACCGGTCTACGCCAGGGTCGCGCAACGCTGGAACGAGTATCTCGCCACGCTCACCGACGAACAGATCGAGTTCGCGGGCGACCTGCTGGCCGAGGCCGCCGAGATCAACCGCGAACAGATCGAGGCGCTCCGCGGGACCGGGCGGGGCTGACCTCGGGCGGCGGGCGTCGGGCGCCGGGCGCCGTCCGTTCCGGATATCCCCCGGAGAGTGTCGGGTTTCCTGCATTCCGGTGGCCGGGCCGGTCTTCCTAGAGTGCGTGGTGCGAGGGACTTCTCGCGCCCCGAGCCGACGGACAGAGGCCACCGATGACATCTCTCCCCGCCCACCGCGCGACCGGACGATCGGTCGTCGTCGACGTCACCTGGTTCTTCGCGATCGCGATCGCGCTGTGCTTCGCGCTCTCGGTGCCGATGGTGTTCCGGCTCGTGCCGACGGATCTCTACAACCTGATCACCCCGATCATGCAGCTGACCCCGTTGCTCGCCGCCATCATCATGTGGCTCGCGCGAAGGCCGGGCACGTTCCGCGAGACCTTCGCCACAGGATGGCGGGGCGCACCGAAGTGGCTCGGGATCGGCATCGGCCTCATAGCCGCGATCGCCGCGATCCAGACGGCCATCGCCGTGTCATCCGGAATCTGGCCGCTGAACCCGGTCGACGAGATCCTGGCCGCGTCGGTGTGGATCATCCCGGTGTTCGTCATGCAGTCGGTCTTCGCGATCGGCGAGGAGTTCGGATGGCGTGGCTGGTTGGCGACTCGTGCGGCATCGTGGGGATTCTGGCGTCTCGCCCTCGTCAGCGGTCTCGTCTGGATCGTCTGGCACCTTCCGGTGCTCGCCGTCATCGGGGATCGGCCCCTCTGGGACATCGTCATCTACTTCGCGGGCATGCTGCCGTGGGCCCCTCTGCTGCTCGCGCTCCGCTGGCGCTCCGGCAGCGTCTGGCCCGCCGTCCTGACGCACGGAGCGATCAACAGCATCCGCGTGTTCCTGCTGCAGTCCGTACCGAACGCCACCGATCATCTGCTCATCGAGGTGATCGGCTGGGTGCTCACGCTCGCCGCCGCCGTGTGGCTGATGCGCAAGGGCGGAGCGATGGTCGTGCACGATCGCTGATGCGCTGAGCATCGGATGCGGCGACGAAGCGGCTACGGTGGTTCGACGCAGAGTGAATCCGCCGTGTCACAGACTTGGAGATCGCAATGGGGTACTTCGACCAGTTGCCCGGGGAGTCCCGCGAGGACTTCGTCCGCCGCTTCAGCAGTCGACCGGGAGTGGTCGCCGACGGCGTCACGCTGGTCGATCTCTACAACCGGATCGCAGCGCTGGAACGGCGCGTCGCGCAACTCGAGAGCAGGGGAACGACGCCGTGAGCGATCCCATCTCGAGCCTGCTCGCCAGTGGCGCCGACCAGGTGGCGGCGCGGGTCTTCGCCGACGTGTTCACCCACGACGCGCCGTCTCCTCAGCCGTTCAGAGAGGTTCGCGCGCGACTGACGGCGCTCGCCGGGGCGACAGAGCGACGCCGGTTCCTCACGACCAGCGCCATGGCCGAGCCTGCATACGCCGGTGGGCTGGAGGTCGTGCTGCTCTGGGAACGAGCCCTTCTGGCGGCCCGCATCTCCTCGGGAGATCAGGGACTGTTCATCGTTGTGCTCCGCGAGGGCGAGGCGGCGCGGGCGAGCGGCGACGCGTACACCGCCGCACTCTCGAGGCTCCTGGAGTCGCGGAGAAGCTGAGTCCGCCCATTTGCCTTCGAGCGCGCTTCACTCTCTAGCGTGGCGGACATGGACACAACACAGCGACACAAGACATGGCTCATCACCGGGGCCGGCTCGGGACTGGGACGAGCACTGGCAGAGGCCTCGCTCGAGGCGGGGGATCAGGTCGTCGGCACGGGCCGTCGTCCGGAGCGGATGGATGATCTCGCTTCGCACTGCCCCGACCGCTTCTCCGCTGTCGCACACGACGTGCGTGACACGGAGGGAGCGGCGGCGGTCGTGGCGCATTCGGTCGCCCGGTTCGGCGGCGTGGACGTCCTGGTCAACAACGCGGGAGTCGGCCAGGTCGGCGCCGCGGAAGAGGTCACCGGCGAGGAGCTGCGAGACATGCTCGATCAGCACCTGTTCGGTCCCGCCGCCTTCGTGAGAGCCGTCCTCCCCGGGATGCGCGAGGCGGGGTCCGGCGTCATCGTGCAGATGAGCAGCCAGGGCGGGCGCATGTCGTTCCCCGCTGTCGGCAGCTACTCCGCCGGGAAGTTCGCGCTGGAAGGATGGTCGGAAGCTCTGGCGGGTGAAGTCGCGCCGTTCGGCATCCGGGTGCTGATCGTCGAGCCGAGCCGCTTTCGCACGCGGTTCAACGCGGGCGACGTGCTTCGCTCGGCCACGCAGAACACCGCGTACGACGAGGTCATCGCGGCCGTGCGCGCCGACATGGCGGGCGCCGACGGGCGGCAGGAGGGCGATCCGGTCAGGGCTGCCTCGATCATCCGGCGGGTTCTTCAGGAGCCCGATGCGCCGCTGCGGCTCGCGCTCGGGGCCGAAGCCGTGAGGAATCTCACGACCGCCCACGATCGGAGTCTCGCCGAGATCCGGAAATGGGCCGAACTCAGCGCATCCGCCGACTTCCCCGGCCAGGGCCCCGCTGCCCGGGCGTTCTGACGGAAGTAGGGTGTGGGAATGGCGACCGCTGACCTGATCGAACGCATGCTCGCCGAGCCGCACGCGTCATCCGCCTCGGCCATCGACGCCTTGCACACGCTTCTCGACGACTCGACGGTCGAGGAGACCTCCGCGCGCCTCGGAATCGCCGAGGCGGCGGAGCTGCTCGGTCAGTCCCCGCACACGCTCAGATACTACGAGCGGGAAGGGCTCGTGCATCCCGCCCGGAACTCGTCGGGATACCGCGAGTACTCGGCGCCCCATCTGCGCCGACTCGTCTTCCTCATCCGGATGCGGGTGTCGGGCATGACCATGGGCGACCTGCGTCACTACGTGCAACTGGTCGAGCGCGGCGTGGAGACGATGCCCGAGCGGCGGCAGATGATGATCGATCAGCGAGACCGCATCTCGCGGCAGCTGGAGGAGCTGACGCTCGCACTGGCGACCACCGACTACAAGATCCGCTCCTACGACGGCGCGCCGTGAGGCGGGGGCTGCGCACGCCATCCGCCGTCAGGAGACGCGCGCTCTCCTGATGGCGTCGTGGTCCCACACGATCCCGAGGCCCGGAGCATCCGACGTCTCCGCACGTCCGTCGACGATCCGCACTTGTTCGCTGGTGAGCGTCCGCAGTTGCGGGATGTGCTCGAGGTAGAGGCCGTTCGGTATTGCCGCGACCAGCGGAAGGTGGAGTTCCATGAGGAAGTGCGGGGCGACGTCGACGCCGAATGCTTCGGCGAGGTGCGCCACCTTGAGCCAGGGCGTGATGCCGCCGATCCTCGCGACATCGACCTGCACGATCGACGCGGCGCCCCGTTCGAGGTAGTCGCGGAACCGCCCGATCGAGTACAGGCTCTCGCCGACCGCGACCGGAATCGTCGAGCGCTGCGAGAGGGCCGCGTGCCCGCTCACGTCGTCGGCGTGCAGAGGCTCCTCGAACCAGTACAGGTCGACCTCTTCGAAGAGACGCGCTCTCCGGACGGCCTGGGCGACCGTGAAGGACTGGTTCGCATCGACCATGATGTCGAAGGCGGAGCCGACGGCCTCACGGACCGCGCGCAACCGGTCGAGGTCTTCATGCGGGTCTGGTCGTCCGACCTTGATCTTGACACCGGACAGCCCTCTCGCCTTGGTCGCGAGGGCTTGGGCCACCAGTTCCTCTTCGCTCAGGTGCAGCCACCCGCCCTCGGTGTCGTATACAGGGATCGACCGGTCCGCGCCGCCCGCGAGCTTCCAGAGCGGAACACCCGTGCTCCGCGATCGCGCATCCCACACCGCGGTGTCGACCGCGGCCAGGGCGAGGGCGGCGATGACGCCTCCGGTCGTCGAGCGGATCGCGGCGAAACAGGATCGCCACACGGCCTCGGGGCGGTGCGCATCCTGCCCGAGCAGCAGGGGCAGGATCGTGCTCTCGAGGAGGGCGAGCACGGATGTCCCGCCCATCCCGATCGTGTAGCTGTAGCCGAGACCCTGCACGCCTGTGGCGGTCGTGATCTCGACGAAGATCGTCTCCTGCTTCAGGAAAGCCTGGATCGCGTCCGTGCGGACCGTCTCGACGGCGATGTCGCTGATCCAGGCTCGCGCCGCCACGATCGGATCGCCTGCGGAGGGAGTGCGCGTCATCCGCTTTCCTCACTTCTCTGGGGTGTCCGGGGCATCCGGGGGCGGGCTGTACGGCCCGCCCCCGGACGGATCACTTGACCTTCTTGACCGTGTACTCGAAGACGTCGGTGCGCAGCACGTCTCCCGAGGTCTTCACGATCGTGATGGTGTGCTCCTTGTCGCGCAGACCATCGGCCGTGAAGACCTTCTGGCCGGTGACGCGCGTGTCGGCGTGCGTGTCGACGGTCTCGACCTTGACGCCGTCGATGTAGACGTCGGCGGTGCCCTGGTCGGGGCCCTTCGCCGTGATCCACGACACCGCGGTCCCGCGGAACGTGAACGACACCGAGGCGCCGTCCTCCGTCGTCGCATGGACGTCGCTGTGGCGGTCGCCGCGGAAGGCGAAGTCCAGAGTGGCGTCGCCCACCGGCAAGGTGGCGAGGAACGACGACCTGATGGTCACCGTGCTGCCGCTGAGCTCGTAGTCGGTTCCCCGCTCGAGCGCCTCGCCGTTCACGGAGACGTCGCTCAGCTCGCCCGGATCGCGCAGCACGTCGACGACGACATCTGCGGGGTCGGCCTTGTTGAACGCGCCCGAGGTCGTGCTCAGCAGGCTGTCGAGTGTCACCACGAGCTTGTCGAGGAGCATGAACGATCCGGACTTCTTCACGACGCGCAGCGTGTGGCTCCCACTCGCAAGGCCCGAGGCGCTGAACACGGTCTGCTGCACGCCACGTCCTTGCGCGGGGTCGAGGTAGGTGCTCACGGTCTGCACGAACTGCCCGTCGAGGTAGATGTCGACGTCTCCCTGCGACTCATGCTTCTCGGTCACGAAGTCGATCCCGGTGCCCTGGAATGCGTACTCGAAGAAGGCGCCGTTCGCTTCGGCGTAATGCACATCATCGGCGTGGTCGCCGAGGCCGCGGTTGTTGCTGTAGCCCCAGTTGCCCGTGTACGTGATGCCGGGCGCGTTGTCGTTCACCGTCACCGTGCGTCCCGTCTCCGGCGGGTTCGGCTGGCCACCACCGGGGGTATCGGTGACCGCGACCGTGAACGGCTGAGTCGTCGCGGCGACCTCGGCCCCGCCGTTGCGGGTCCACTGTCCGTCGTAGGCGACTCGGAGGGAGTCGTCGTTCACCGCGAGCTTCGACTTCTTCGCCGGGGTCACGGTGAGCAGTCGCACACCGTGGATCGGCACGTCCTCGGCGGTGAACGAGCCGTCGAAGCCGCCGAGGTTCTTGCCGGCCCAGAGATCGCGCACCGTGGCGGACCCGGTGAGGCCGAAGTCGGAGAACGACGCCGTGACGTCGGCTTCCGTGCGGCCGAGGTTGTAGAGCGCGACGGTGTACGTGCCGTCGGTGTTCAGCGAGTACCAGACCTGCTGCTTGGTCGCCGTCGACACCGGCTGCGCGGGAACGCCTGCCTGGTCGACCGCGATGACCTCCGGGTTCGTGAGCAGCTTGAGCCCGAATTCGTCGAGGTTCGTGAGGTCGTTGCCCAGGTACATGGGCGCGGCCGACATGGCCCACAGCGTCGTCGCCGTGCGCCGTTCGTCGCGGGTCAAGCCATCCATGGTGCCGTTGCCCACATTGAGGGAGTCGAGATCGTTCCATCCCGCAGGGCCGCCGTGCCGCCACCACTCCGCGGTGCGGGGGAAGAGCCGAGCGATGTTGTCCCAGGTCGTCAGCGCCTCCTTCTCGCAGTAGCACTCGACGTCCCAGTCCACGCGCCAGCCGTCCGCGTACTGCTTCCAGTAGTCGGCGTAGTTGATGTCGACCGCCCAGGACAGCTCGAACCAGATGCCGTTGCGCTTCAGCGCCTGCGACCAGGCGGCGACATCATCGCGCGCGTCGAGGGACAGATCGCTCACTCCGGAGCCAGGGGTGACGCTGTCGAACTTCAGGAAGTCCACGCCCCACTCGCCGAGCAGATCGGCGATCGAGTCGATGTACTTCTGGCTGCACGGGTTGGAGAAGTCGAGACGGTAGCCGATGCCCCAGTAGTCTCCCTGCTGCAGCGGACGCTTCAGGATGTCGTTCGTCGTGCAGCCCGGCGCGTTGTGGATCGGGTAGGCGGCTTCTGCGATCTGCAGGCTCACGCCGGGGATCAGATACAGCCCGAACTTCTGCCCGTTGGCGTGGACATGGTCGATCACCGCGTCGAGACCGTCCGGGTACAGGGTGGCGCTCGGCAGCGGGCGTCCGTAGTCGTCGACACCGTCGTTCCAGCCGGCGTCGACGTTGATGTACTCGTAGCCGAAGTCCTGCAGCTTGTCGTGCATCGCGTCGGACTGCGCCGTGATCTGGTCGGCGGTGATCCACTTTCCGTTGCCGGAGTACACCTGCATGCTGTAACTGCTCCAGCCCATGTAGGGCTTCGAGGAGAGTTCCGAGACGCCGTCGTCGGCGACGACCGCCGGCGGGGTCACCGGCGCTGCCGATTTCTCGGGCTGTGGGACAGCGGTCTGCTCGGGCCCGGACGACGGCGTCGCCTGCGGCGTGGGGGTCGCGTCAGCCGGCGGAGTGGCCTCAGGAGCCGACGTCGCCTGCGGGGTCGTGGTGGCGGAATCCGTGGGTGACGGAGTCGGGGTCTCGCCGCTCGATCCGGTGGCCCAGGAGGCACCGGGGGTGAGCGTGAGTGCGAGCACTGCTGCGGCGACGGCCGAGGTGAGCGTGAGCGCTCGCCGTCCGGATGGGGGATTGTGCATGGCTTCCTCTCGTACGCGACGTCTCTGTCGCGGGGCGAAGTTACTTTCCGGCGTTAACTAACCACAGGGCGCACGTATCGCGCAAGGGCGAGAACCTGAAAGGGTCAGGCGCTCGCGCGCACGTGGATGAGCATGGCCTGCTGCGGATTGAGGGTCGGCAGGGGGATGCCCGCATCCGCGAGCAGGGTCCCGGGCATGCGCACCGAGGACTCGGCCGCGAGCGCCACCCATGCCGGATCGTCGCCCTGGTGGCGGCTCGCCGCCCCGAGGTCTTCGCGGACGGACACCAGATAATCGCGTTCGCGGTCGAGGCCGGGGAGGCGGATCCTGCCCGACTGCCCTGGTGTGGAGGTGACGAAGCGTGCCCAGGTGAAGAGCGCTTCGCCGCCGTCCTCCGAGACGATGCCGGACAGCGCCGTCGCGTCGTCGGCCAGGTCGGCGTTGACGATCCTGCCGCTGTGCAGCAGGGCGCGGAACTCGCGGTACATGGCGCTCCAGCGGGCGATGAGCGCCAGCTGCTCGTCATCTACGGCCGTGAGGTCCTGCTCGATGCCCGCGTGCGCAGTGAGCGCGATGCCCAGCCGGAAGGACAGATCGGTTCTCCGGGTCGTCGTGTGCGATCGATCGGCGCCCAGGTGCGATCCGATCAACTCCGGCGGCACGATCGTGCGCGTCCACCGTTCGATCTGCGCCCGCTCGACCGGATCGTTGCAATCGGAGGCCCAGACCCGGTCGGTCCGATCGAGGATCCCGAGGTCGATGCGGCCGCCGCCGCCGGAGCAGGTCTCGATCTCTAGGTGCGGATGACGTCGTCTGAGTTCGTCGAGCAGCCGATACAGCGCGAGAGTCTGCCGGTGCACGCTCGGTCGGTCGCCGTCACGGCCCCGGCTCACGGCCTCGAGCAGATCGCGGTTGTGATCCCACTTGAGGTAGTCGATTTCGTGCAGTCGCACGAGGTGGTCGATGCGTTCGAGCAGGTACTCGTACGCCTCCGGGTTCGCGATGTCGAGGACGTGCTGCGAGCGGGACGCCGGCCCCAGACCCTGCCTCGGACCGAGAACCCAGTCGGGGTGCTCCCGCGCCAGGTCGGAGTCGAGATTGATCATCTCGGGCTCGAACCAGAGCCCGAACTGCATCCCGTGCGCGCGCACGACCTCCACGAGAGGAGCGAGTCCCTCCGGCCAGACATCCTCATCGACGAACCAGTCGCCGAGTCCGGCATCCGCCTGGCGCCGCCCTCGGAACCAGCCGTCGTCGAGGACGATCCGCTCGACTCCGACGGATGCCGCGCGCTCGATCAGCGCGGTGAGTCGATCGAGGTCGTGGTCGAAGTACACCGCCTCCCAGGTGTTGAGGACGAGCGGGCGCGGGGAGCGCGGGTGCGACGGTCGTGCTCGCAGGCGGCGGTGGAGGCGATCGGTGACGGCATCCAGTCCGCGGTTCGACCACACGAAGAGCGCGGTCGGCGCGTCGTATCGTTCCCCGTCGTCCAGGATGATCTCGCCGGAGTGCAGGGCCTCTCCGGCGCCGAGCGCGGCCGAGAGCGCGCCCGCGCCCTCGGGCAGGCGCTCGGCCAGGTACCGCTGATCTCCGCTCCAGGCGAGATGCACCGCCCACAGTTCGCCGTGGCCGAAGCCGAAGCCCGCCGTGCCGCAGGCGAGGAGGAAAGGGGAGTCATGTCCGGGCTTGCCGCGATGCGCGGTCCGCAGGTGTGTGCCGAACCCCAAGGGCGAACGCTGCGGCGATCTCTCGCGACACCACTTGCCCGTGAAGTCGAGGATCTCGGTGGCGCGGTCGGGAACGGGCAGGAGCGCGATGAGGCCATCGAGCGTGTACGGGATCGCGCCGCTGAGCGGGCTGAGTCCTGCATCCCTCACGAGGGAGAGGTCGACGGAGAGCACCCCGAAGCGGTCGAGCCGATAGCGGACCTCGGTGCGGATGCCGGTGATCTCATCGGCGAACTCGAGCGTGATCGAGCCTCCGTGCCCTGTGGTGGACGTGTCGACGCTGTGGCCGGTGAGGCGAGGACGTGGCGTGGTCGCCCGCCCCTGCGCGTTGCCCGATATCGCAGGTGTCCCCGACCAGCCCTCGAACTCCGTCGGCAATACCGAGAAGTCTCGTGGCGAGTCGGGCGAATTGTTCAGCAGCGCGGGAACGGCGGTGAGGGCGAGTGCGCTGGTGAGTTCGCCGACCGGCTCGCCGAGATCGGCGCCCCAGTGCAGGACCCGGGGGAGAGGTTGAGCGAGCTCGAGGATGAAGGCGACACCGTCCGCGCGGAGCGCGACGACATTGTCGGCACTGGTGTTCATGGATGCAGGCCTTCCAGTATTACTTGACAACGTCAATAAATCATGTTTGCGAGAAGGGTGCAACCCGCAGCGGTCGCGTCCGGGCGGGACTGCCCGGAGCGATGCCGAGCGAGAAGCCGAAGTTCCCGCCACCCGCTCATCGGAAGAGCCCCGACGGCGGGACCGACTTCGCGGAAGTGTTTGCATTTTGCGCTCGGCATGATTATATTACGGCGTAAAGTAACTCTGCCCGGAGGGCGACCATGAAGCTCACTGCTGAGCGCACATCCACACACGAGGCTCCGACGACGAGTCCGCGCATCGTCACCGCACGGTCGCGGTTCCGTCGCAGCCTGCGTCGCTATTGGCAGCTCTATCTGCTGCTGCTCCTGCCCGTGATCTGGTTCATCGTGTTCCGCTACGTTCCAATGGCCAACGCGATCATCGCCTTCAAGAACTACAACCCGATCGACGGAGTGTGGGGCAGCCCCTGGGTCGGCTTCGACAACTTCGCGGCGCTCTTCCGCAACCCGGTCTTCCCGCGTCTCGTCGGCAACACCGTCGTCCTCGCGGGCTACACGCTGATCGCGAGCTTCCCGCTCCCGATCATCCTGGCCCTCGCGCTCAACGAGGTGCGGCTGCGATTCTTCAAGCGGACAGTGCAGCTCGTCACCTACGCCCCGTACTTCATCTCGACCGTCGTGGTCGTCTCCATGACGATCCTCCTGCTGTCACCGCGTGTCGGCCTACTCGGGCGCACGCTCAGCTTCTTCGGCGCCGGTCAGGTCGACCTTCTGGCGGATGCCGACTTCTTCCGCCACATCTACGTCGCGACGGACATCTGGACCACAACGGGCTATTCCGCGGTCATCTACCTCGCAGCCCTCGCCTCGGTGGACGTGTCGCTCTACGAGGCCGCCAAGATCGACGGCGCGACAAGGTTGCAGAAGATCTGGAACGTCGACGTGCCGGCGCTCCTGCCCACGGCGACCATCATCCTGATCCTGGGCGTCGGCAACATCATGGCGATCGGATTCGAGAAGGCGTTCCTGCTGCAGAACGCGCTCAACCTCTCCACCTCCGAGATCATCCCCACATACGTCTACAAGACCGGCATCCTGAACGCGAACTTCAGTCTGGGGGCCACGATCGGCCTCTTCAACGCGCTGATCAGCCTCGTGCTGCTGCTCGTCGTCAACGGCGTGTCCAAGCGAGTGACAGGAAGCGGGCTGTGGTGACTGTTCTCCGCAATGAAACCCTCCTCACAGAGGAGATCGTCGTTCCCGAAGCGGGGAGGGGCGGACGCCGACGCGGGGGGCCCGCGCGCGGCGTGAAGGTCAAGGAGACCAGGACCGATCGGGTGTTCATCGCCGCGGCCTACCTCCTGCTCACGGTGTTCCTGCTCGTGGTGCTGCTGCCGCTGCTCAACATCCTGGCCAGCTCCTTCTCCAGCCCGCAGGCGGTCTCCTCGGGGCGAGTGCTGTTCTGGCCCGTGGACTTCACCTTCCGCGGGTACACAGAAGCTCTCAGCAACCCCGCGATCATCACGGGCTTCGCGAACTCCATCTTCTACACGGTCGTCGGCACCCTGATCAGCGTGCTCGGCACCGTGGCGATCGCCTATCCGCTGTCACGCAACAACCTCTTCGGGCGCAAGGCGGTCACCGCAGGCGTCGTGTTCACGATGCTGTTCAGCGGCGGCGTGATCCCGATGTACCTCGTGGTGCAGTCGCTCGGCCTGCTGGACACGCGATGGTCGATGCTGCTGCCGAACGCGATCGGCGTCTGGCAGGTCATCATCGCGATCGTCTTCTTCCGCAGTTCGATACCCGACGAGGTGTACGAGGCGGCGCAGCTCGACGGCGCCAGCGAGCTGCGGATCCTGTGGACGGTCGTGCTGCCGCTCGCCAAGCCGCTGCTCGCGGTGATCGCGCTGATGTACGCGATCATGCAGTGGAACTCCTATTTCGACGCTCTGCTCTATCTCCGCAGCGCCGACCTTCAGCCGCTTCAGCTCGTGCTGCGCGGGCTGCTCGTCCTGAACGACGTCGGCGGCGGCGGCGACGTCGCCGAGCAGCTCCGTCGCCGCGAACTCGCGGATCTGCTCAAGTTCTCGACGGTCGTGATCGCGACCGTGCCGATGCTGATCGCCTACCCGTTCGTCGCGAAGTACTTCACCAAGGGGATCATGATCGGCGCCGTAAAGGGCTGATCCCCCCGTTCCCACCCGACACCCACCAGAATGAACCGGCCAAAGGAGTCACCGGCTATGAAACACAGCATCATCCGCGTCGTCGCGGCAGCGACAGCAGTCGCGACGACGGCACTCGCGCTTTCCGCCTGCACCTCGCCCAGCGACGACGACAACGGCAAGCTCGTCGCCTTCGGGCCTCAGGGAGACAACGGATCGCTCGCGGACAACCTGTTCACGCAGCAGGTCGAGAAGAAGTTCGACATCGACTTCGACTGGCAGACCACCACCTACGACGGCAGCGTGGCTGGCGAGAAGCGTCAGGTGTCGCTGGCGAGCGGCGACTACCCCGACGCGTATTTCCTCGTGCCGTGGGTCGACGCCTTCTCGCGCAGCGAGATCCTGAAGTACGGCCAGCAGGGCGTGCTCGTGCCGCTCGACGACCTCATCGACGAGTACGCACCCGCCTTGAAGGAGCGCTTCGAGGAGAAGCCGGACTGGAAGGAGTCCGTCACGGCGCCTGATGGTCACATCTACGCGATCACCCAGTGGAGCGAGTGCTTCCACTGCAGCTATCCGTCGAAGCTGTGGATGAACACCACGTGGCTGGACAAGCTCGGGCTCGCGCAGCCGACGACCACCGAGGAACTCCGTGATGTTCTCAGGGCGTTCAAGGAGAACGATCCGAACGGCAACGGCGTGCAGGACGAGGTGGCGCTGAGCGGATCATCGACGCAGCCCATCATCAACTATCTGATGAACGCATTCACCTACGCGCCGTACACGAGCCCTTCTACTCCCCCTGGACTCGTGATGGACGGCGATGACGTCACGCTGGCCGCGGCGTCGGACGGCTGGCGGGAAGGGCTGAAGTACATCACGTCGCTCGCCGACGAGGGACTGCTCGACAAGGCGGCGTTCACCCAGAACGCCGAGGCGCTCAAGGCGCTCGGCGACAATGCGGATGCCGAGGTCCTCGGCGCCGCGGTCGATCTGCACCCGTACGACTTCGTCACGGCCGACTCCCCGGACGGCCGTGACAAGAACTACGACGCGGTCGCCCCGGTCGCAGGTCCCGACGGCACGCAGCTGGCCACCTGGCGCTCGCCCGTCAACCCGCTCGGCATGTTCGCGCTGACGAACAAGTCGACCGAGGAGGAGCGCATCAAGGCGATCAAGGTCATCGACTACCTGGTCACGGACGAGGGCGATCGGCTGGGCGCCATGGGACCCGAGGGCGAGGCGTGGGTGCCCGCGGAGGCGGGGGATGTCGCGCTCGACCCGGAGCTCGAGCCGACCTTCAAGCCGCTCACATACGACGAGACGTCGAATGCGTCATGGCGTTCGATGGGGCAGTACTGGGACTCGCTCGAGTACCGCAACGCGCAGGTCGTGCCCGAGGACGTCTACTCGCCCTCCGGTTACGAGCGCCGTCTGCTCAACGCGACGCTGGAGTACGATCCGTTCAAGCCCGACGAGAGCATCCTGTTCCCCGTCGAGAAGCTGTGGCCGGACCTCGACAGTGCGGCCGAGCTCGCCGACCTGCAGACCAACATCACGAACTACGTGACCCAGGCGCAGGCCGAATTCGTCACAGGGCAGCGCGACGTGAACGACGACGCGGCGTGGGACGCGTATCTCTCCGACCTCGACGGGCTGGGCCTGCCGCGATACCTCGAGATGATGAAGAAGCTCTACGACGCCATCTGACCCCCGACACGGCACTGCCCGGGACTCTGAAGGGTCCCGGGCAGCGCCGTGTCGGCGTCGGCAGGCGAGCGCAGCAACGGCTGCGGGCTCAGCGCACGAGCGACTGGATCGCCGCCGCTGCGGCTCCGCGGGCCCAGTCCTGGAAGGTGTGCGGGCGGGTGACGATGCGGCAGCGCGCGGCGGCGCCGAAGGCATGCGCCTGGAATGCGTCGCGCAGCGTCTCCTCGAAGAGGTCGAAGTCTGACACGCCCTCGCCGCCGATGATGACGACTTCAGGGCCGGTGAGGTTCACGAGCGTGGCGATCGCGGTGCCGATGATCCGCGCCGCCTCGCGGAAGGCCGCGTGCGCGCCGGGATCGCCGGCGTGGGCCAGCCGCACGGCTTCGTCGATCCTGATGCGGCGTCCGTGCGCACGCGACACCGCGGACTCGATGGCCCCGGTGGACGCGGCAGCCTCGACGCAGCCGCGGCGGCCGCAGGGGCACACGAGCTCGGGGTTCGCGAGCGGGAGGTGGCCGATCTCGCCGGCGACTCCGTACGCGCCGGTGACGACCTCGCCGTTGAGGTGGAGCCCGCTGCCGATGCCGCGCCCGATCGTGACGATCGCGAAGGATGCGGTTCCGAGACCCATGCCGAACCAGTGCTCGCCGACGGTGAGCGCGTGCACGTCGTTCTCCAGCGTCACGGGCCAGCCGAGTCTTTCGCCGAGCATGTCGCCCAGCGGCACATCGGTCCACCCCATGAGGGTGGACTCACGGACGATACCCGCCGAGGTGTCGACGTCGCCGGAGACGGACACGCCGACGCCCGCGATCGAGGGAGCCTTGTCGCCGAGCTGGTCGGAGAGGGAGGCCACCACCTCGAGGATGGCGCCGACGACCGTGTCGGGATCGCTCGCGGTCAGGGTGCGCCGTTCGCCGACGAGGATCCGGGTGGAGAGGTCGGTTGCTACTGCGATCACTTCGTCGACGTTGACCTTGATCCCCAGCATGACCATGGCTCCGCGCACGATCGACACCGGGCTCACGGGGCGTCCTGGCGTGCCATCGCGCTGAGATACCGGTGGGGCGTCGACCAGGCCCGCGGCCACGAGGGGGGCGACGGCCTTGGTGACCGCGGCCTGCGACAGGCCGGTCTGGCGGGCGATGTCGATGCGGCTGATCGGGCTCTGGGTCAGGATCGTCGCGAACACCTTCGATCCGGCATCCGAGGCGGAGCGGATGAGGGTCGTTCGTGCTGCGGTTTCGTGATCCATCTGGTCCCTCGGTCTCTGTCGGTCATCGTAGCGAATCGGCGAGCGACCGCGGGGCGAGCCGGGCGGCGGCGAATTCGAGGGCGTTCTCCTCGTCGAGGTCACCGCCCGCCTCGTGCCCGTTGTACGGCCACAGCACGATCTGCTTCTCGCCGCCGTAGGCCGTGAACGCGGGCAGCACGGTCTCGGGCGGCGCGATGCCGTCGAGCAGGCCCGTGCTGAGGAGGGCAGGCGCGCTGGCCCGCTTGGCGAGATTCACACCGTCGAAGTACCGCAGAGTGTCGAGAGCGGCGGCGGCATCCTCTCGGCGGTCTGCGAGGTACTGGGTCAAGAGCGCGTACGGGAACTCGGTGCTGAGGACTGCGGCCCGGTCGAGCTCGCACAGGAAGGGTGCCTGGATGATCACGGCCGAGAGGTCGGGCACGAGACCCGCCATCGCCAGTGCGATCCCTCCGCCCTGGCTCGCGCCGACGACGCCGACCCGCGAGGGGTCGACCAGCTCGAGCGTGCGCAGCGCCTCCACGGCGCGCACCGCGTCGGCGAACACCCTGCGGTAGTAGTACTCCTCAGGAGAGCGGATGCCGCGGGTGAGGAAGCCGCCCGCTGAGGGGCCACCCGATGGGTGGTCGTCGTCGGTGTGGCCGTGACCCTGCCCGCGGGCGTCGACGACGAGATGGGCGTACCCCGCCGATGCCCAGCGCAGATCGCGGAGCGCGTGGCCGCGACCGTTGCCGTAGCCGAAGAACTGCACGAGACCCGGCAGGGGGCCCGTGGCTCGGGCCGGAACCCGCAGCCAGGCGTGGATGGGCGTCCCGCCGAAACCGCGGAACGTGACGTCGAAGACCTCGAGCTGAGTCAGGAGCGTGGGATGCGGCGTCAGGGCGACGTCGAGCGGAAACCCGCGGGTCACCGCAAGAGTGTCCGCCCAGAACGCGTCGAAGTCAGCCGGCTCGGTCTGCGTCGTCGGCACATCGACGATCGAGAGGTCACCGCGCATGGAGCGCACCTCCCTGTGCTGCGGCCGGCGTACGGAAGTCCGCAAGCAGAAGCTCTGTCGACGCCCCGGCGGCGAGTTCGACCGCGATCCGATTCCCTCCATGCTCGACGGTGACCGTGCGCTCTGTGTCGGAGAGGTTCTGCAGATGCGCGGAACTCAGCCGTCCACCGCTCCAGGCGAGGTCGACGGCGAGCGCCGTGCGTGCGCGGACACCCTGCACTTCGCCGCGTTCCCAATCGGACGGCAGCGCGGGCAGCAGACGCACGACGCCGTCGTGACTCTGCACGAGCATCTCCGCGATCGCTGCGGGGAAGCCGAGGTTGCCGTCGATCTGGAACGGCGGATGCGTGCTGAACAGGTTCGGCAGCAGCCCACCCCACTCCGAGCCGTCGACGGGGCCGTGCCGAGCGGCATCCCCTTCGAACGGGGCGAGCGCCTCGGCGAGGAGGCCGGCGGCGGCATCCCCGTCTCCGATCCGCGCCCGCAGCGCGACCTTCCAGGCCCACGACCAGCCCATGGCTCCGGTGCCCCGAGCGTCGAGCAGTCGCACCGATGCGTCGAACAGCTCGGGCGTCCGCTCGCGGGTGACCAGGTCGAGCGGGTAGAGCGCGACGAGCGGGGTCATGTGCCGGTGCAGCGGCTCCACCTCCTCGACTTCCGCAGACCACTCGCGCAGGCGCCCGTCGTCGCCGATCCTGACGGGGGTGAGGCGTGCGAGCGCGTGATCGAGCTCCGCAGTGATCGGATCGTCGATGTCCAGCGCTTCGACCGCATGGAGCGCACGTTCGAAGAGCGCGCGGATCAGAAGCAGATCGGATGCCGAGGTCAGACCGAGTGCGGTCGGCGCGCCGTCCGCGGCGAAGAAGGAGTTCTCCGGGGATGTGGAGGGGGAGGTGCGCAGCATCCCCTCGGCGTCCTCGACCAGCCAGTCGAGACAGAACTCGGCCGCCCCGCGCAGGAGAGGCCAGATGCGCGCGCGCAGCAGGTCGAGGTCTCCGGTGAACTCGTAGGCGTCCCACAGATTGTGGGTGAGCCACACCCCGCCCATCATCCAGATCGCCCAGCTGGGTGCGCCGTGTCCACCGCCGACCGGGAGGCTCCAGCCCCACAGATCGCTGTTGTGGTGAGCCACCCATCCACGGGCGCCGTAGAGCGTGCGTGCGGTGTCGGCGCCCGTGCGGGCGAGGTGCTCGACGAGAGCGATCAACGGTTCGAAGGCGTCGACAGCGCCGAGCAGGGGCGCGGCCCAGTAGTTCATCTGCGTGTTGATGTTGATCGTGTAGTTCGACGACCAGGCGGGCCGGAGCTGGTCGTTCCAGATGCCCTGCAGGTTCGCCGCGGGTCCGCCGGCGCGTGAGCAGGAGACGAGCAGATAGCGCCCGAACTCGGCGATCACCGTGGCACGGAGCTGCGGGTCGTCCCCGTGCAGCACGTCGCGATGCACGTCCCAGGTGCCTTCGCGCCGCCCGCCGATCGCGAAGCGAGTGCGGGTGAGGCTCCGGCGGTCGGCGATGTGGTCGGCGAGCAGATCCGTCGCCTCGCATCGAGCCGCGGCGTCCGCTCTCGTGCGGGCGAGCCCGCGGATCGCCTCTCTGGGGACCGTGCGCCAATCGCCCTCGGGCTCGGCCCACCAGGATTCTGCGCGTGTCGCTGTGGACAGCGCGATCAGCACTCGGCGGGCACCGTGCACCGTCAGGCCGGATGCTGTCCGCTCGGCGATCCCGTCGGTGCGCAACGAGGCGGCGACGGCCGCGAAGGCGTCGTAGGCCGCATCCTGATCCGCATAGCGCAGCGGCTCGTCGACCTGCTCTTCGTGAAGGGGAGCTCCGTCGATGGGAAGTAGCACGTCGAGCGTCAGCCCGTGCCGCGTCGCGTCTTCGGGCTTGCCATCGAGCCGACGAAGTGGCGTGGTCAACTCGATCGTGACGTCGAACGCGGAATCCGCGGTGAGCTCCACGACGAGTCCCTGGGCGGGAGCCGACACCCACGACCGTCTCCGGACCACACCGGACGGGGTGCGCAACGACTCCGTCAACACGGCCTCGTCGAGATCGAGCACTCGCGCCTGGTCGCCGTCTCCGGTTCCGGACACGGCGACGAGCAGGTCGGCGAGCGGAAGGAACTCCTGCGAGTACGGCCCCTGGAACGCCATCAGCAGCCGTTCGGCCGTGCGGACGTCGCCGGCGTCGAGAGCGGCGCGGACGTCGGCCAGCCGCTGCGGTCCCGCTCCGGCGGCGACCACCTGCGCAAGCGACAGCGCAGGGCCGTCCGGCGTGCCGGACCACACCGTGGCGTCGTTGATCTGGAACCTTCCGGATGCTCCGCCGAACGCCATCGCGCCGATGCGGCCGTTGCCGAGCGGCGTCGCCTCCTCCCAGCGTGCGGCGGACGTAGCCCAGGAGAGGCGGAGGGTCTCGGTCATCGAAGGTCCCTGTGTGTATCGAGTCGGAGCGGGGGATTCGCGGTGCAGCGACAGCGTATGCGGCATTAATTGCCGATGTCAATAAACTAGCCCGCGTGCCGATGAAGGGCGCCGCGGAACCGACCCCGCTGGCCGGTGCGCCCGCCGATGAGCTCAGCGCCGAGGCATCCGCACGACGAACTCGTGCGACTCGGTGACGACCTCCGCGTTCTCCAGGACGCGCGCCATGACCGCCGCGTCCTGTCCGGTCCATCGCTCGGTGCGGGCGGCGGAGTACTCGCCCCACGAGCGCACCCGGAACTCCTCGCGGAAGCTGCCTGCGGCATCGGCCGACCGCTCCAGCGTCCACCCCGCTGCGCCTGTCCTTCGTCGGCTGTCGCGGAGGATGGACATCGCCACGAGGAAACCGGCTTCCTTCTCGGGTTCCACTCGGTACGAGACCGACACCGTGAGGGGGCCGTCGGTCGGTTCTGGTTCGAAGACGAGCTGCGGCTCGGGTGCGCAGTACGGCTGGATGGAACGATCGAGGCGCCCGGTGTTCGGGTGCAGCGGGAGCAGGAGCACGCTCAGCGCGACCAGCCCGAGGAGGCCGGCGGCGATGACGAGCGTCATCGACACCCCGGCCACGGAGCTGACCGCGCCCCATAGGACGGCGCCGACGCCTTGGCCGCCGAGGAGAGCGAGGAGGTAGACCGAGATCGCCCGCGCGCGCACCCAGGGAGCAGCGCTGAGCTGCATGGCCGCGTTCAGCGTCGTGAGGGTGGCGGTCCACGCGACCCCGGCGACGAGAAGGACGGGGACGACGATGACGAGGGGCCACCAGGCGATGCACAGCGTTCCGAACGCGAAGACGGCGGCCGAGACGCCGAGCACCGCCGACGACGACAGTCGTCTCGTGATGAGCGGCATCAGGACCGCGCCGAGAATCGAGCCGATCCCGAGCATGCCGAGCAGCAGGCCGTAGCCGGCGGCTCCCAGATGCAGCACGCCATCGGCGGCTGACGGAAGGAGCGACCACAGCGCGCTGGCCGGGACCGCGAACATCAGACTGCGCAGCAACAGGCGACGGACGACGGGGCCGGCGACCAGATAGCGGATGCCGGCCACGATGGCTTCGCCGAGAGGCTCGTTCCACGCGCGTTTCGGGCGCTCGGGTCGCGGCCATCGCAGCAGCGCGAACACGACGCCGGCGAACGACACCGCATTGATCGCGAAGACAGAGGTCGGGCCGGACCACGCGACGAGGACGCCGGCGATGGCCGGACCGACGGCGCGTGCGGCGTTGACCGTGATCCCGCCGAGTGCGGCCGCGGCCGGGATCTCGTCGTGGGGCACGAGGTCGGGCTGTATCGCCTGCCAGGCCGGGGCTGTGAGCGCGGCCGAACTGCCGAGCAGGAACGTCATGAGGAGCAGCGACGGTGCCCCGAGTGCTCCCACGGCCGACAGGACGGTGAGCACGAGCGCCAACGCTGCCGACACGATGTTCATCGTGAGGAGCCACCCGCGACGATCGAACCGATCGGCGAGCACTCCCGCGAACAGCGAGAGGAAGAGCACGGGCAGCAGGCTCGCGGCCTGCACCCAGGCCACCACCGCAGAGCCCGCGCCGGTCTGGACGAGGAACCACTGCGCGGCGACCGTCTGCATCCAGCCGCCGAGATTCGAGCCGGTCTGCGCGAACCACAGCATGCGGAAGATCGGGTGCCGCAGGGGCGCCCATGCTGATCCAGCGGTTCCGGTGCTGTTCGAATGTTCCGACACGGGAACATTCTCGACCATGAACTCGTCGGCGTTGGACCACGAACCTGCGGAGGCCTCGGGGAGCACCATCTGTGGAGGGGCTGACGGGAATCGAACCCGCGCTATCTGCTTGGGAAGCAGAAGTTCTGCCATTGAACTACAGCCCCGCACCCGCATCGTGAAGAGCGGATGCCGTCAGCCTACCCGATCTCGCCCAGAGCCTCATCCGAGCCGGGCACTGCGTCGAGAACGCGGTCTGTCGTCGATGAGTGGTCGAAAGAGCATCCGGATCCGCCTGCGGCGATGTCATTCTGACCACGCAACGCAGCGACGGGGCCGCAACGCCGACAGCTAGGCTGGTGCCGTGCTTCTCAGCGATCGCGACATCAGGGCAGAACTCGCATCCGGCCGGATCGGCCTCGCGCCTCACGAGCCGGAAATGATCCAGCCGTCGAGCATCGACGTGCGGCTCGACCGGTACTTCCGGCTGTTCGACAACCACAAGTATCCCTTCATCGATCCTTCGGTCGATCAGCCAGAGCTGACCCGACTGATCGAGGTCTCCCCGGACGAGCCGTTCATCCTGCATCCCGGCGAGTTCGCGCTCGGCGCGACCTACGAGCAGGTCACTTTGTCGGACGACATCGCCGCCCGTCTCGAAGGCAAGTCGTCGCTCGGTCGCTTGGGTCTCATCACGCACTCGACGGCGGGCTTCATCGACCCTGGTTTCACCGGGCACGTGACCCTCGAGCTCGCGAACGTCGCGACCCTGCCGATCAAGCTGTGGCCCGGCATGAAGATCGGCCAGCTGTGCTTCTTCCGCCTGACCTCGCCCGCCGAGAACCCGTACGGCTCGGGCCCGTACGGCAACCGCTATCAGGGGCAGCGTGGGCCGACGGCATCCCGCTCCTTCCAGAACTTCCATCGCACAGACGTCGGGGTGACCGATGTGGGAGCGGTCGGCGGCTGAGATGAGCGGCGACGGTACGGACCCGACTCCCGCGGATGCTGGAGGCGCGGTGCCGCCGCCTGCTCCCGTCGGGCCCGACCCCGTCGTGCCTCCGACCCCGGTCGTGCCTCCGCCTCCAGTCGCGCAGGACCCGCCACAGGAGCCCGTGCGTCCCCCGGCACCGCCCGTCGGCACGCACGCCGACCCCCATCTCGCACCGCCCGTCGGCTACGCCGCGGCATCCGCCCCGCTGCCGCCATCGGCCGAACCCGATGCCCCTGATCAGCAGTGGCCGTCCGACGCCGTGATCTCGCCGTACATCGGCGGATCGGTGGCGGCATCCGGCAACTACCGCGTGCTGACGGCGGTGATCATGCTGTTCCTCGTGGCGCTGCTCGGGGGCGCGATCGCGCTGATCGTCTACCTCGCCGGGCACACGACGCTGTCGTTCCCCTCGGCCGATCCTGATCCTCGGCCGGTCGCGACAGAGGTCTCGGAGTCGGCGACCCCTCAGGCTCCGCGTGAGGAGACCTCGCCCGAGCCCCTCACCGGGACGCTCTGCACGGATCTCTGTGTTGAGGTCGCCGGTCTCGTCGGTCCGCAGATCGTGGGTGCCGACGGGGAGTCGACATGGGTGCTGACGGGCGGCTGGTCGACGGTCGAGACCGCGTCGCTGTCTGCGGAGGAAGCGGTCGGCGCGGACTATCGATCGGATGACGGTGAGCTGACCTTCACGATCTGGCGCTTCACCGACGACGATGCCGCGCAGGACGCGCAGGAGCTGCTCATCGAATCTCTCGGTGAGCCTTCGGACTCGGGGGCGGCGTTCCAAGACGGCACGGGCGAGCAGAGCACGTTCGACGACGGGTCGCAGACCACGATCGTCTGGAGCAAGCTCGGCGACGGATCGCAGCCCTGGGTCATGCAGGTGCACGGCACCGGCGCCGTGCAGCAGTTCTACTACGCCCTGCCGCTCTGAGGCTCAGCGCTCCGCCACCACGACGGCGACGCCCCACCACGCTGCGTGTGCAGCTTCGGCGGTGGGGCGTCGAGAATCGGGTGGCGCGGAGGTCAGGCGTCGCGACCGCGGGAGAAGCCGGCGTCGAATCCTCGCTCGAAGGCGACCTGAGCGGCGCGGCGATCGCGTCCGTGCGGGTGCTCGACGCCGTGGCCGAACTCGGGCGCGAAGCGCGGACCCCGTTCGCGATCGAACGGACGGCCGTGAGAACGTCCACGGCCCTCGCCGTGCGCGTGCGGGTGCTGGCACTCGTGCGCGTCGGCATCGCGGGGGAAGCCGTGACCGAAGCCGTGACGGAAATCGTGATCGAAGCCGCGGTCGAAACCGTGCCCGCGGCCGAACGGCGCGCCGTGCCGGCGGCCGTGACCGTGGTGCTCGCCGTGACCGTGGTGCTCGCCGCGATGGGTCTTGCCGTGGCCGCTGCCCTCGCCGCGGCGTCCGCGCGGCAGCGGGGTGTTCTCGTCCCAGCCGAACGTGCGAGCGATCTGCTCTAGCGTCGCCACGGTGGTGCCGAAGTCGTCGGGTGAGACGGCATCCGCCACCTGTGCCCGGATGCCGTCGACCACAGCGCCGAGGCGCTCCTTGGCCGCGCGTCCTTCATCGGTGAGGGTCCAACCGTCGCCGTCTTTCGCGACCCAGCCGCGCTCGACGAGTCCGCGGAGCTTGCCGGGGTGCATCGGCCGGACGGCCGGCGCAGATCCGTCGATGACGTTGAGCAGGCGCCAGTCCCGGCGCGTCGCTCCTTCGCTCTCGAAGGCGGTGGCGAACTCGGCGGACATGAGGCGGTCGACCGCCTTGATCCAGTAGCCGAACGGGCGGGGGTTCTGTGTATCTGAAGTGCTGTTCATGGTGAAGTCCTTGAATGTCAGTGTGCATGTGCTTGTCACAGTGCATGTATATGTATAGTGACATGTGATGTTGGTGCATGTCAAGTCACATGTAAAATCGACCTGTGAGCGCAGCAGAGACCGACCCGGCCGAGATCATCGCAGAGGCCCTGTCGCGCCTGCGCGGGCGCCGACCCGGCGGGCGAGGGCCCGGCTGGCACGACGGCCCCCACGCGGAGCGCCATCGAGCGGGCGAGCACGACGGGCCGGATCATCACGGCATGCACCATGGGCACCCCGGCCGATCCGCCTACCCGGGACCGCCCTGGATGGGCGACCCCGCTGGCCGCTTCGGCGGTCCCGCACGCATGCGGATGCTCGATGCGCTCGCCGCGGCATCCGCCCCGCTCAGCGTGAGCGACCTCGGGGCGGCGATCGGCGTGGATCAGCCTCGCGCCTCGCGCCTGGTGCAGCAGGGGGTCGCGCACGGGTTCGTGCGTCGGGAGGCCGATCCCGACGACGCGCGCCGCACGCGCATCGCGCTCACCGACGAGGGCCGCCGGATGGCGAAAGGCGTCCGCGGCGAGCGTCGCGAAGCGCTGGGCAAGGCGCTCGTGGCCTTCACCGACGACGAGCGCACCGAGCTCGCCCGGCTGCTGAACAAGCTCGCCGACAACTGGAGCTAGGCGGCGCTCTCGCCGAAATCGAGCGAGGGCTCATCGTCGACCGACAGTGAGAGCACCACGGTCTCGACGACCGCGTTGGCCTCGATCTGCTGCTCGATCGCGCGCATCCGCCGCGCCACGTCGTGTTCGCGGGCGTCGCCGGCGAGATCCACCTCCGCGACGATGAACAGGCGGTTCGGGCCGACGTACTCGATGTGCAGGTACGTGACGCGCTGGATCTGCTCAGAGGCGAGCAGTGCCCGGCCCACTCGTGCCCGTACGGTCGGCGAGGCGTTCGTTCCGACGAGGAACGCGACGTTGCGCTTGATGAGGATGAGGGCGACGATGCCGAGCAGCACGCCCACGAGGATCGAGCCCACGGCATCCCACGCGGCGAGACCGGTGATCTGATGCATCGCGATCGCCCCGCCCGCCAGCGCGAGACCGATGAGCGCGGCGGCGTCTTCGAAGAACACCGCCCGCAGAGTCGTGTCGCTCGTCTCGAGCACGAAATCCCAGGTCGATGTGCCGCGCTCCCGCGCGAGGCGCCGCGACTTCACCATCGCCTGCGTGAACGAGGCGCCCTCGAGCACGAACGAGATGCCGAGCACGGTGTACGCGACCAGGGGACTCTCGACGGGACCGGTGTCGGACAACTCTTGGATGCCGTGCATGATCGACACGATCGACCCGGCCGTGAAGATGCCGAACGCGGCGATCAGCGACCACACGAAGGCCGAGCGCCCGTATCCGAGCGGATGCCGCTGATCCTTCGTGCGCCCGCCGCGGCGGTCGGCGATGAGCAGGAACACCTCATTGCCGGCATCCGCCCACGAGTGCGCAGCCTCGGCGACCATCGACGCCGAGGAGGTGATGAGCGCGGCGACGGTCTTCGCGACCGCGACCAGGACGTTGGCGAGGAAGGCGATGAAGACGGTCACGCGGGAAGACTACTCCTCAGCGGCGGGCCTCAGGCCTTCGGCGCTCGCACCGGCAGCAGGAGCAGGAAGCCGGCGATCAGCACGACGATGATGCCCAGGATTCCGAAGGCGGTCTGCGCTGTGAGGGCGATCAGCACGGTCCAGGCTCCCGACGCCATCCAGCTCGCCGCCCGTCCGGTCGTCGCGTAGAGGCCGAAGATCTCACCCTCGCGGCCCGCGGGCGTCACCCGGGCGAGGAACGAGCGGGCGGCAGCCTGGGCGGGGCCGACGAAGGCGCACAGAATGAGCCCGCCGACCCAGAACACGACCTTTCCGGCATCCGCGAGGAAGAAGACAGCGAGACCTGCGACGACCATCGACCCCAGCGAGGTCAGGATGATCCGCTTGGGTCCGAAGCTGTCGTCGAAGCGCCCCGCGATGATCGTCGAGACTCCCGCGATGAGGTTCGCGGCGATGCCGAACGCGACGAGCTCGAGGAACTTGAAGTGGAACACCTGCCCGGCGATCACCGCGCCGAACGTGAACACGCCGCCGAGTCCGTCGCGGAACACGGCGCTGGAGAGCAGGAACCAGAACGTCTGGCGCGTCTCGGGGTTGCGGTACAGGCCGATCACGTCCTTGACGAGCAGCCCGTAGGAGGCGAAGAAGCCGACCTTGCGCTCGGCGCGGCCGAGCGAGGGCTCCGGCACGTTGAGGAAGATCGGGATGCTGAACACGATCGCCCAGACCGCGCAGCCCACAGCGATGAGCCGGAACGGTAGCCCCCCGTCGGCCGAGAGACCGAACCAGTCCATCGCGTAGAACACGACCACGATGATCAGCGCGACGATGCCGCCGAGGTAGCCGAAACCCCAGCCGAGACCAGAGATGCGGCCCACGGTCTTGGGGTTCGCGATTCCGACGAGCATGGCGTTGGAGTTCACCGCGGCGATCTCGCCGAACACCGAGCCGGCCGAGATCAGTGCCACGCCCAGCCAGAACAGGCTCGGCTGCGGTTCGACGAACCACAGCCCGAACATGCAGAGGATCAGCGCGCCCGTGCCGATGCCCAGCCACAGCTTCTGGCGTCCGGCGGCATCCGCTCGCTGACCGAGGACCGGTGCGAGCAGGAGGATCGCGAAGGCGGCGATCGTGCTGCCGAGCCCGAGGCCAGACGCGAGGCCCGCTTCCGCAGCGACGCGGGCAGGGTCGTCTTCGCCGAGCGCCGCGATGTCGGCGGGCAGGAACGACTCGGTCGTGAGGTACAGCGCCGTGAAGATGAAGGTGAGGATGACGGTGTTGAACGGCTGCGTCGCCCAGTCCCACAGCGCCCACGAGAACACCTGCTTCTTCGGGGCCGGAGTATCGCCGCGCAGGTCGAGGCCGATGACGCCGACGGCTCCGCTGTTGGCGGTCGCGGCGGGCTCAGGCGCGCCGGTGCGCCGTTCGGGTTCGCTCATGAGGGAAGTCTGGCGGCGTAGGGTGAACGGCCGGTGACGGCGCGCCGGGGCGGATGCTGCGGCGTCCGCTGCACCATCACGCCTGTGGAGTCCGTCGTCGGCGGGTCGCCGCGCCCCTGGTCGTCGTGAGTTTGCGGGCATAGTCCTCTTTGAGCACCGCGAGGTGCAGCCACGCCTCGACGGCGGTGACGCCCGAGAGCGCGCGACAGGCCGCTGTACGTGTCGATCGACATCGACGTGCTCGACCCGGCGCACGCGCCGGGCACGGGGACGCCCGAGGCCGGCGGACTCACCAGTCGAGAGCTGCTGCGCATCATCCGTGCACTGTCGGCGACGAACATCGTCGGGGCCGACGTCGTCGAGGTGTCGCCCGCCTACGATCACGCGCAGATCACCGGCATCGCCGCGAGCCATGTGGTCTACGAACTCGTGACTTTGCTCGCGGCGCAGCTCGCGCGGTAGGCCGCCGAGGGGGCGCGGATGCTCGCCCCCTGTACGCTGCGACCGGCATCCGTTCTCGCCTTCCGGTCGCAGTTCCTGCCGCCCGGTCCGCCTCCCCAGTCGCTCCGGGTGCAGTTGACGCCGTCCGATCACGAACGAGGCGGCATCAACTGCACCCGGAAACGGGATGACGGGATGGAGGCAGCATCAACTGCGACCGGAAGCTGCACACCGCGACCGGCTTCACGCGAACGACGCCGCGAGCAGCTCGGCGAACAACTCCTCCGCGTCGCACTCGACCCGCTGCCGGGTGAACCAGTCGCACACGTTGACGCAATCGCGGTGCAGCAGGTCGAGACCCTGCGGATTCGCGATGATGTCGACGATCTGCGGCAGGTCGATCACGCGCACCCGGCCCTCGTGCACGAGCAGGTTGTACGCCGACAGATCTCCGTGCGCGAAGCCCGCCGCCGCGAAGATCCGCATCAGCTCGGCGATCTGCGCGAAGTACCCGGCGAGTTCTTCGCGCGAGGTGCGCACCTGCGCGAGTCGGGGCGCCGCGGCCCCGGACGCATCGCCGATGAACTCCATCAGGATCTCAGTGCCGTTCACCTGCACCGGATACGGCACAGGGGCGCCGAGTTCGTACATGCGGCACAGGGCGTCGAACTCGGCGATCGACCAGGCGGATGCCGCGACCTCGCGCCCGTGCGAGGACTTCTTGGCGAGGGCACGGGCATCTCGCGTGTTCTGCACGCCGCGGCCCTCGGTGTACACGGCCGAGCGGTGGAAGCTGCGGGTCTCCTCGCCGCGGTAGCGCTTGGCCGCGAGCAGGGTGCGCTGCCCGGGATCGTCGGGCACGGCGCGCTCCAGCAGGAAAACGTCGGCCTCCTTGCCGGTCTTGAGGATGCCGAGCTCGGTGTCGAGGGCACCGGCATCCGTCACGATCCAGGCGGGCCAGGGCTGTGGTCCGCGTTGAGTGGGGATGGTCGCCGGCCAGGTGGTCCAGCGCTGCCCTTCGCCTGGCTCGACGTCGGCGAAGGTGAGGGAGAGTTCGAGTGCGTCGAACGACGCGAGGGGATCGGTCACGATGTGCGGCTCCAGGAAGAGGAGGCCACGCAGGCGGTGGCCTCAGGGAAGGATGTCGGCGAGGGGCGCGACAACGACGTTCGTCATGTCTTCGGCTCCTCTCGCTCTGGCCTTCCGGGCTGATCCCGGTGCGCGGTCGACTCTAGGCCCCCGCGCCGCGCTTTGTCCACCCTGGCCGCGGATCACGCCGGAGTCGTCGGAGCGACGTCGCCGCGCGCGAGGGCGAACGGCAGGCGGTCGAACACGATGCGGATGCCGGTGATCCGCCCGTCCACGACGGTGTGCAGCTCGGCTGCCGGCGCGCTCTCGACCGCCGCGGTGGCGGTGTCGTAGAGGATCAGGGCGCGCTCCTCGTCGCCGAAGGCGCCGAGCAGCTGTGAGTTCACGAGTCCTGCGGCGAACGGCGCCATGAACGCGACCACCGCTGTGCGGCCTTTCAGCACACCGGCGGGTGAGACGCAGACGACGTCGGGGCTGAGGAGCGCCCAGGCGTCGTCGAACGCCCCCGAGGTCCAGAGGCGGAGGTAGTCGAGAGAGGTGTCGAGAGCGGTCATGGCGGATCCTTTCGAAGGGGTGCAGGTGCCGACGCTCGATGGCGTGCAGCAGCGTGGGGTGTGAACGGGTAGACACCGGCGGCGTGCCGATCGGAACGGTGGCATCATGACTGCATGATCCGCGCGGATGACGGGAGCTCTCGGGCACGACCCGGCGACGACGGGTTCGCCGAGCTGGTGCGCCCCTACGAGCACGAGCTGCGGGTGCACTGCTACCGGATGCTCGGCTCGCTTCACGACGCCGAGGACGCGCTGCAGGAGACGCTGCTCTCGGCGTGGCAGGCGCTCCCCGGATTCGAGGGGCGGTCGTCGCTTCGGACCTGGCTCTACCGGATCGCCACATCGCGCTGCCTCAACGCGGTGCGCGCCGGTGCCAGGCGCCCTCCGACTGCCCCGCTGCCGCCCTTCGATGCGCCCGCCCCGAGCCGGGAGGAGCGCGTGACCTGGTGCGAACCGCATCCGCACCCCGCCCCGTCGGCCGAAGACCCGCTGGATGTCAGGCACGGTCTCGAGTACGCGTTCCTGTGCGCCCTGCACTCCCTGCCGCCCCGCCAGACCGCGGCCCTGGTCCTGTGCGACGTGCTCGACTTCACGGTGGCCGAGTGTGCCGAGATGCTGGAGTCGTCTCCCACCGCGGTGAAGGGACTGCTCCAGCGCGCGCGTGCGGCGATGCCGCCGAACGATCCGCTCGCCGCACCGAAGGACGAGCTGCGGCTGGCCGAACGACTGGCTCGGGCCTACGCCGCCGACGACGTGGACGGGGTGCTCGCGCTCCTCACCGATCGATCCTGGCTCGCGATGCCGCCTGCGCCGCATCGGTACGACGGGAGGGAAGCGATCGGACGGTTCCTCCGTGCGAGTGCCGCCGGTCGCGGTGCGCCATACGCCGTCGAGCCCTCCGGATGGGCGGGCGGGCATCCGGTGTTCCGCTGTCTGATCGACGGCGAGGACCGCGGCCTGCTGATGGTCATCGCCGCCTCCGACGGCGCCACGGTCAGCGGGGTCGTCCGGTTCCTCGGCTGACGGCCTGGCGTGCGCGCCGGCCGGGCGCCCGACCCGGACGATCGGTCGGATGCCGTGGACGGCCTGTCGGGTGACGGCATCCGCGTACTGCCAGTCTGGAAGCATGACGATCACCGCTCCTGTTCCCACCACCCCTGTCGCGAGCGCCGACCGCATCCGCTACGGCGGGCTGATCGTGCTCATGCTCATGGGGTTCCTGCTGGTGACGGCGGAGTTCCTGCCGAACGGAGTGCTCACCGAGATGGCGGCCTCGCTCGGCGTCACTCCGGGCCAGGCCGGACAGACCGTCACGATCACGGCGCTGGTCGGTCTGGTCGTCGCTCCGACGATCGGCCTGATCTTCCCTCGCCTCGACCGGCGGTCGCTGCTCGTGTGGATGGCGCTCGCCGCAGCGGTATCGAACCTGCTCGTCGCGATCGCGCCGAACCTCGTGCTCGTGCTCGCCGCCCGTTTCCTCCTCGGCGCCGCGATCAGCGCGTTCTGGTCGATGTCCATCACCGTCGCCGCGACCCTCGCCGGCCCTGAGCGCCTGGGGCGAGGGGTGATGTTCACCTCAGCGGGCGTCTCGCTCGCGACCGTCGCAGGGGTTCCGCTCGGCGTCATGCTCGCCGAACTCGTCGACTGGCACCTGGTTTTCGCGCTCGCCGGCGTGCTCATGGTGGTGCTCGCCGTCGCCCTTCGCTTCACCCTGCCCTCCGTGCCGGCGGCGCAGGCGTCGAGCATCCGCCTGCTCGTCGACACCGTCCGCCGGCCGGGAATCGGCCTCGGCCTCATCGGCCACGTCGCCGTCGTCCTCGGGCACTTCCTCGCCTACACGTACGTGCGCCTCGCGCTCGAGCGCATCCCCGACGTCGACGCGTCGACCATCGTGGTGCTGCTCGCGCTGTTCGGCCTCGGCGGGCTCATCGGCAACATCGTGATCGGCCTCGTGATCGACCGCACCTTCGCATTCCTGTCGGTCGTCGTACCGCTCGTGATCGCGGCGGCCGTGGCATCCGTGATCCTGCTCTCGGGAACCGTTCTGGGTGTCGGCATCGTCGTGCTCGTGTGGGGCTTCCTCTTCTCGTCCTGGTTGATCGTCGCGAACACCTGGGTCGGGCATCGGATGCCGGACCGCCTGGAGGCCGGCGGCAGCCTGGTGGTCGTGGGCTTCCAGCTGGCGATCACGATCGCGGCGGGAATCGGCGGCCTCCTCGTCGACACGCTCAGCATCGAACTCGTCTACGCGCTGGGTGCGGTGATGCTGGTGATCGGCGCGGTGCTGTTCGGGCTGTCGAACCGCTCGCGCGCGCAGCGGGTCGTGGCGTAGCGCACCGCGTCTCACCGGCCCGCTCGGTGCGAAAAGTCGGAGTTCTGGCGCGACACTCGGGTGCACGGCATGCGGCACCCGGCGTGTCGCCGGACTCTCCGACTTTTCGCACAACGTGGGAACGGGTGCCGGGCGTGACGGGCACCGGCCTCGCGGGCTACGCGGGGACCGGCAGCCGGCGCCAGGCGCTCGGGTTCACGCCGGTGCGGCGGCGGAAGGCGCGGCTGAAGCCCTCGTCCGAGGAGTAGCCGAGTTCGCGCGAGGTCTCCGACACGGAGCGGCCCGCCTCGAGCATCCGCTTGGCCGCATCGATGCGCACCTCGGTGACGTAGTCGGCGGGGGAGCGGCCGATCGCGCTGCGGAAGCGTTCGGCGAACGCCGAGCGCGACATGGCGCCCACGCCGGCCAGCCGCTCGACGGTCCACTCACGACCGGGCGCCTGATGGATCGCCTCGACCACACGGTCGAGGAACGGGTCCTTCGAGACGTGGGGCCAGCCTTCCGGGGCGCAGCCGTTCTCCGCCCAGGAGCGGATGACCGACAGCAGCACCGTCGTCGCCATGAGCCGGCAGATCAACGGGTCGCCCTGGCGCTTCGGATGCTCGGACGGCACCACGGGGCCCATGTTCTCGGCGAGCGCGGCGGCGGCCGGCTCGAGCACGTCGAATCCGGTGACGGTGATGTAGTCGGGCAGCGCACTGCGGAGAGCCGGCGTGAGGTCGGCGAGCTCGAGGGCGACCACGATCAGGGTCGTCGCCTCATCGGACACGAGGGCCACAGGACCGCGCCCGAGCGTGAGGAACGCGTCGCCTCTGTGCAGAACGGCCGATCCCTTCGGCCCGTCGACCTCGACGCGATGCGAGTCGCGATCGATGTCGAGCCGGCATCCGGAATCCAGCGGGGGGATGCCGCGCACCGCACCTTCTGCGACGTACACGAGCGTCGCGTCTCCCGGTGCGAGAGGGAGGAGCCCGCCAGCATCCAGCCGCTCACGACGCCCCACGCCGACCCTGAGGTCGATCGCGCCGAGCACCTGCGAGAGAGCTTCGGAGTCGACTGTCACCATGCCTTCGGCAACGTCGGCGGGCCTCCGCCTATTCCACGGACGGGCGTGTCAACCGTTCGATGGATTCCGGATGCCGCATCTCCGCCTAGCGTGGAATCACCCCGACCTCAGGAGCACCGTGTTCACTCAGCCCTCCCGCCTCTATCGCGCGCTGGCGATCGCCGAGGCGATCACCTGGACGATCCTCATCGCCGCGCTCATCGCCCGCGCTGCCGGAGCACCCGGAATCGTGGTCACGATCGGCGGCGGCATCCACGGTTTCGTCTTCCTCGCCTACGGCGCGACGGCGATCCTCGTCGCGCTCAACAACCGCTGGCATGCCGGAACCGCCGTGCTCGCCGTCGCGAGTGCGGTCGTCCCCTACGCGACGATCCCGATGGAGATCTGGTTGCACCGCACCGGCCGCCTCGCGGGCGACTGGCGCCTGGACGCGACCGACGACCCGCGCGACCGCACCTGGTTCGACAGGCTGATGCGCTGGTTCCTGCGACGGCCGTGGGTGCTCGGCGCGCTCATCGCGATCGCCGTCGTCGCGCTCTACGTCATCCTGCTGCTGGTGGGTCCGCCCGGCGGCGGCTCCGCCCCCTGCTCCTGCGGCTGAGCCCCGTTCGGCGCCTCACCCGGTGATGACGACGGGGTTCTTCTCGACGACCTCGGCGAAGGTCGCGGCGACGTCGCCGCCCGTGCAGTCCGTGATGAGGTACACGCCGTAGCCGGTCGCCGTGAAGGCGCGCGCGGTGATGTACCAGTCGCGTCCGCTGTCTGCACCGACCACCTGCCGCGCTTCGAGCGACGGGTCGCCTCCGGCTCCGTATCCGAGCGTCACCGTGTCGGCGAGAGGCGTGACCTCCGCCGCGGTCGAATTGCCGAGCACGTACGCCAGCAGCGCGTCGGAGCTGGCGCCGTCATCGCCGGGGACGAGCGGCAGGCTCGAGATGTCGCCTTGCCAGAACTGTGCGATGCATACGTCGTCCACGGTGCCGTAGGCCCATCCGCCGTTGCCGTCGTCGGCTTTGGTGACCTTCCACCCGTCATCGGCGAAGAATCCGTCGCCCCACTCGACGTATGCGGTGGATGGAAGGTCCGCGCCGTCCGCGAAGCTCATCGAGGTCGGAAGTCCGGTCGCCGGCTCGTCGGTCGGCTCATCGGTCGGGACGGGCTCGTAATCGACGATCGTCGGATGCTCGGGGATCTGCGCGTACAGGCAGCCGCTCAGCGGCAGCACGGCGAGTCCCACGACGATCGCCGCGGCGAGACGGCCCCCCGATGTACGCGTCATGCCGGTCAGCCTATCCCTGATGCGCCCCCGAGGAGAGGGTCAGTGCGCGGTCGCGACGCCGATCGTGTCGTGCACGATCACGGCGGCGACGCGGGCGCCGGCGCCGGCCGCGACGATGAGCTGCTGCGGGCCGGGAGCCGCGGCGTCACCGGCGGCGTACAGACCGGGGACGTCGGTGCGCCCCGATCGGTCGGTCACGAGGTGGCCGTGTCGATCGACGGATGCCGCGAACCCGTCGAGGAACGAAAGGTCGGTCTCCCACTCCGGACGCACGAAACCGCCCTCGACCTCGAAGAGGCTGCCGTCGGCGAGGCGGATCGCCTCGAGGCGTCCGCGCTCACCGACGAGCTCGACGATCGGATGCCGCAGCACGTTCACTCCGGCGGCGGCGAGCTCCGCCTCCTCTGCCGTGGTGACGACGTCTGAGCCGTTCGTGAACACGGTGAGACTCTCGGTCCAGCGGCCGATCAGTCGAGCGCGATCGGCGAGATCCGCGGACTCGCCGATCAGCGCCATGCGGCGGCCGCGGAGCTCCCAGGCGTCGCAGGCCGCGCAGCTGAACAGGCTCATGCCGTAGAAGCCGCGCAGGTTCGGCACGTCGGGGAGCGTCTCGCGCAGACCTGTCGCGAGCAGCACCGACCGTGCTGACACGGTCTCGGTGGACGTGGTGCGGCCGATGCCGGCGGTGAACCCGCCGAGGCTCTGCGCGAGGGATGTCACCTTCACGCGCGAGCGGATCGCGACGTTCGGATAGGCCGCGAGCTCCTGCCGCGCGATCTTGCGCAGCTCGTGCGGGGGAACACCGTCGCGCGTGAGGAAGCCGTGCGAGTTCAGCGTCGCGGCGTTGCGAGGCCGGTCGGCGTCGACGACGAGCACGCGCACGAGCGAACGGCCGAGGTTCAGCGCGGCAGACAGTCCTGCGGGCCCGCCGCCGACGATGAGGACGTCGTAGGGCTCAGTCATGACCGCCGTCCTGGGGCGGGAGGGCGGCGATGATCGGGTGGTCGAAGGCGATGACGCCGGTCTTGGCCGCGCCACCTGGTGAGCCGATCTCGTCGAAGAACTCCACGTTTGCCTTGTAGTAGTCCGCCCATTCCTCAGGCAGATCATCCTCGTAGTAGATCGCCTCGACCGGACACACCGGCTCGCACGCCCCGCAGTCCACGCACTCATCCGGATGGATGTACAACGAACGTTCACCCTCATAGATGCAGTCCACGGGGCACTCGTCGATGCAGGCACGATCCTTCACATCGACACACGGAAGCGCGATGACGTAGGTCATCGGGCGAGAGCGCTCTCGTGCTCGGCGTCGCGGGAGACCGCGACCTGCTCGTCGCGGGGGACGACCTTGACGCGCTCGCGCGTGTGCCGGTGGTTCTCTCCGAGAGCGCGCTCGTGGGCGTCGAGGGCGAGCCAGCCGTCCCACGTCGTGTACTCGGTGCCGCCCGCGTCGAGCACATCGAGGACGTCCTCGTCGGATGTCGGGGCGGTGAGGAGCCCGGCCTCGGCATCCGCCACGAGGTTGGTGATCGTCTCCAGAGCGTCGGATTTGGTGTGGCCGATCAGACCGACCGGGCCGCGCTTGATCCATCCGGTCGCGTACAGGCCGGGTTCGGCCTCGACGCGCCCGGCCTCGTTCGGAACGACGCCGCGGGCTTCGTCGAAAGGAGCGTCCACGACACGGGTGCCGTAGTAGCCCACGGCCCGGTAGACGGCCTGCACGTCGTAGTCGCGGAACTCGCCGGTGCGCACGAGGGCGCCCTCGGCATCCGTCTCGCTCTTGACGAACGCCGTCCTCTCGAAGCGGATGCTCTCGACCTTGCCGTCGCCCGTGATCTCCACGGGGGCGTGCCAGAAGTGCAGGTGCAGGCGGCGCGACGCCGTGCCGGCGGGGCGCTCGCGCCAGCCGTTCAGGGTGCGCAACATGACCTTGAGCTGGTTGTTGGTGGCGGATGCGGGGTCGACGCCGTCGAAGTCCTCGTCGTGCAGCACGATGTCGACGTCGTTCACCTCTCCGAGTTCGCGGAGCTCGATCGGCGTGAACTTGATGTCGGCGGGTCCGCGGCGACCGAACACGTGCACGTCGGTGACGGCGGAGGACTCCAGTCCCTCGAGCACGTTGTCGGGGATCTCGGTGGAGCGCAGGTCGACGGGATGCTTCGCGAGCACGCGGGCGACGTCGAGGGCGACGTTGCCGTTGCCGATCACGGCGACAGACGAGGCCTCGAGCGGCCAGGTGCGGGCGACGTCGGGGTGGCCGTCGAACCACGCCACGAAGTCGGCGGCGCCGTAGGAGCCGGGCAGGTCGACACCGGGGATGTCGAGAGCCGCGTCGCGGATGGCGCCGGTGGCGAGGATCACGGCGTGGTAGCGCTCGCGCAGCTCGTCGAGAGAGATGTCGCGGCCCACCTCGACGTTGCCGACGAAGCGGATCGTGCGGCGACTCGCGGTCTGGGTCGCTGAGCCTGTCGAAGCGTCACCGTCTGCGGTCTCGGGGAACGCGTCGAGCATCTCGTGCAGAGAGTTCACGATGCCCTTGATGCGGGGGTGGTCGGGTGCGACGCCGTAGCGGATGAGGCCGTAAGGCGCGGGGAGCGACTCGAACAGGTCGATCTCGACGCGACCGCCGCGCTCCTTGACGGCGTTGGCGAGCAGATTGCCCGCGTAGATGCCGGCGGGCCCGGCGCCGACGATCGCGACGCGCAGGGACAGAGAGGTCGTTGACATGGCCTGGTCTTTCGGTGATTCAGCGGGAGGTGAGGGAAGTCTCGACGACCTGGACGAGTCCGGTGTCGACGGCGAGGCCCGCGGTGAGGGCATCGGTCCAGCGAGGTTTGGGCGCGGCATCCGCATTCGAGGAGAGACGATCTGCGGAGCCGGCGACGATGGACGGGGGATTCACGGAAGATGCTCCGTGAATCGTCACCGCATCCGTGGATCGTCCGGCTGCGTGCGGGCTCAACCGCACGACGTCGCCGATGACGATGACCGCGGGGGAGCGCACCTGTCGGGCGGCAGCGATCCCGGTGATCGTTCCGAGCGTGCCGATCGTCACGCGCTGGGTCGCACCGTAGCCGTCTTCGATGATCGCGACTGGGCAGTCGGCGCCTCGGGCCCCGGCTGCGAGCACGTGAGCCGAGTGCCCGAGCGTGTTGACGCCCATCAGCAGGACGACCGTGTGGTCGCCTCCGCCGGGCACCCGATCGATCTGGTCGTGGCCGCTGAGGACCGTGAACGACGTGGCGACACCCCGATGGGTGAGCGGGATGCCGACGACGGCAGGCACCGAGATGGCGCTCGTGACGCCGGGGACGACATCGACCGGGATGCCGCGCTGTTCGCAGAACAGCTGCTCTTCGCGGCCGCGGCCGAACACGAACGGGTCGCCGCCTTTGAGCCGCACGACGTTCCTGCCCGCGGCGGCGAGTTCGACGAGCAGCTCGTTGATGCCGTCCTGGGGCACGGGATGGTGCCCCGGCAGCTTGCCGACATCGATGACTTCGGCTGACAGCACGACGCCTTCGGCCGCGAGCTGTTCGAGCACCGCGCGGGCGCCGAGCCGGTCGGCGACGATCACGTCGGCGTTCTGCAGGGCCTTCAGACCTCGCACGGTCAGGAGCCCGGCGTCGCCTGGTCCCGCACCGACGAGCGTGACGTGTCCGGTCATCGTCCGCCTCCCAGCAGCAGTCCGCGGTTGCGCAGCATCCGCCGCTCGAGCGGGCCGAACAGGGCCAGCTCGATCACGATGCCGATCGCGAGGATGAGCAGGATCGTGGCCAGGACTCCTGCGAGGTCGGCGAGTTCACGGGACTGGTTCAGCATCGTGCCGAGGCCGAAGCCGATCGTTCCACCGCTGGTGATGATCTCGGCCGCCATCAGGGAGCGCCATGAGAACGCCCAGCCCTGCTTCAGGCCCGCGAAGTAGCCGGGGAGTGCCGCGGGCAACGTGACGGAGGTGGCGAGCTGCCAGCGGCTCGCGCCGAGCACGATGCCCACGCGGCGCAGCTGCGGCGGCACCTGGTCGATGCCCGAGAGCAGCCCGTTCACGATCGATGGGATCGCGCCCATCAGGATCACGAAGTACGCGGTTGCGTCGCTGAGCGCGAACCAGATGATCGCGGCGGGCACCCATGCCACGGAGGGCAGCACGGTGAGGCCTGAGATGAGCGGACCCGCGGCGCGGCGCAGCAGCTTCCACTCGGCGAGCAGCATCCCGAGCGCGGTGCCGACCACGATGGCGATCAGGAAGCCGATGACACCGCGCTCCAGGCTCGTCGCGACCGCCTCCTGCAGGCGCCCCGACATCCAGGCCTCGTCGAGAGCGCCGACGACGGCGGCCGGGCTCGGCGCCTTGTCGGGGCGCGGGTTCGCGATCACGACATACAGCTGCCACACGCCCAGCAGCACGAACAGCAGCACGATCGGCGGTAGGGCCTTGCTCAGGAACTCGCGCCATCGCGGAGTGCGCTGCACGTCGTCGGACTGCAGGCGGTCGAGACCGGCCGAGAGCGTCGCCAGATCTCCGTAGGCGTCGCCGTCGGCGGAGATCTTCGTGGAGTCAAGAGGCATTGCGGGCGATCTCCTTCCGCAGCTCGGCGGTGATCTCGGTGGCGAGGGCCGCGACCTCGGGCGACTCGATGCGTCGGCCGAGGGTGTTCGCGATGCGCCACTCGCCCGCGACGCGTCCGGGGCGGCTGGAGAGCAGGATCACGCGCTGGCCGAGGCGAGCGGCCTCACGCACGTTGTGGGTGACGAACACGATCGTGCGGCCGGTGGCGCGCCACACGCGCTCGAGCTCCTCGTGCAGCAGATCGCGGGTGATCGCGTCGAGAGCGGCGAACGGCTCGTCCATCAGCAACACGTCGCGGTCCTGAGCGAGGGCACGGGCCAGGGCCACGCGCTGACGCATGCCGCCGGAGAGCTCGTGCGGACGCTTGTCGCCTGCTTCCGCGAGGTTCACGGTCGCCAGCAGGCGGAGGGCCTCCTCGCGCCGCTCCGCACGAGGGACACCGCGCAGTCGCAGTGCGAGCTCGACGTTCTGCCGCGCGGTGAGCCACGGCATCAGCGCGGACTCCTGGAACATCACCGAGGCGCCGCCCTTCGACGGGCTCAGGGACCCAGCCGAGAGGTGAATGCTGCCGGAGGTGGTGCGCTCGAGCCCTGCGATGAGGTTCAGCAGCGTCGACTTTCCGCAGCCCGAGGCACCGAGCAGGCACACGAACTCGCCCGGGGCGATGTCGAGGGAGACATCCTCCAGGACGATCGGGCCCGAACCGTAGCGCTTCGTGACGTGCGAGATGCGCACCGCGGGGTCGACGGCGGGCGCGGGCGCCGCGAGCGGCGTGACGCCGTCGAAGCTCGGCGTCAGCCGCGCCACGGATGCGGCACCGGGACCTGGGTCCCTGAGCTTGCCGAAGGGTCCCGCGGGCGCACTCATCAGTCCTCCCCGAGCCCTGCGGCCGAGACGGTGTCCTTGCCGGCATCCTTCAGGAGCTTGTTCAGCGCGGTCAGATCGAAGAGCCCGTCGATCGAGCCCTCCTTCTGCGTGCCCGCGGCGAGGCCGTTCTCCACGAGGGTCTCGAACGTCGAGGCCACCGGGTCGACCGTGAACGTGACGTTCTCGAGCGCCCGCGTCAGAACCTCGTCGGAGAGCTTCTTACCCGTCGCCTCCTCGAGCGCGTCGTTGATCACGGCCGGCGCCTCATCGGCGTGCTCGTCGAGCCACTCGACAGACGCGATGTGGCCCTCGAGCAGTTCGTCGACCACCTCGGGGTGCTCCTTCGCGAAGTCCTTGCGCACCAGCAGCACCGTGGTCGGGAAGTTCCCGTCGGGCCACAGATCGGCCTCGTTCACGAGCACGTGCGCACCCGCCTCGACGACCAGACGCGACACCCACGGCTCGGGGAGCCACGCGCCGTCGACGCCGCCGTCCTGGAACAGCGTCAGCGTCTGCGCGTTCTCGGTCGGGGTGATCGTGACGTCGCCCCCGCCCGAGGTCGAGGTCTCGAAGCCTTCGTCGGCGAGCCAGCTGCGCAGCGCCACGTCCTGCGTGTTGCCGAGCTGAGGGGTCGCGATGTTCTTGCCCTTGAGATCGTCGACGCTCTGGATGCTGTCGTTCACGACGAGCGCCGCGCCGCCGGAGGTCGCGCCGGCGATGATGTTCGCCGACTCGCCACCCGACTGGATGAAGGTGTTGATCGCGGGATTCGGGCCGATGTAGGTCGCGTCGATCGCACCGGCGGAGAGCGCCTCGATCGCGGCCGGACCGGCGTTGAAGACCTCGGTCTTCAACGCGACGTCGCCCAGAGCATCCTGGAACAGCCCTTCGGAGAGACCGACCAGCGCGGGGGCGTGCGTGACGTTGGCGAAGTAGCCGAGGCGCACCTCGGCGAGGTCGTCGCCCTTCGCGTCGCTCGAGCCCGGGTCAGCGGATGCCGAGGCGCAGCCCACGAGCATCATCGCGGTGAGTCCCAGGACGGTGAGAGCGGTGGTGGTGCGGTTGATCTTCACGGTTTCGCCTCCTTAGCGAGTGATGGGTGGTGCAGGTCAGTCCTCGACGGTCGCTGCGGCCAGCGTCGCGCCGTCGGCGGGGTGGATGAGCACGAGCGAGCCGCCTTCACGGCTCTGCGCATACGGCTCGAGCGGCAGGTCCGCGGCGAAGCGCAGGCGCACGCGCCCGATCTCGTTCACGGCGAGCGACTCGGCGTCGTGATGGGCGAGCGTCTCGAGGTCGCGTCGGTCGATCACCTCGGCGATCAGCGCCTGCACGGTCGCGGTGCCGTGCTTGACGAGGACCTTGCTCCCGGCGGTGGTCGCACGCGGGTCGAGCTGGAACAGCTCGACGACGGCCTCCCGGCGGCCGGCAGGGATGGTGCCGGATGCGGCGATCACGGCGCCGCGTGCGGCATCGATCTCGTCCGCGAGGGTGAGGGTCACGGACTGCGCGGCCGTGGCTGCATCCGCCTCATGCCCCGCGATGTGGATGCCGGTGACCGTGGTGGAGTGTCCGCCGGGGAACACGTCGACGGAGTCGCCGACGCTCACGGTGCCCGCGGCGATCCGCCCGGCGAATCCGCGGAAGTCGCGATAGCGCTCGGGGTCGGCGATCTCGGGCGACAGGCCGCCCTGCGGGCGCAGCACGAGCTGCACGGGCAGGCGGAAGGGGGCGGCGGTGTCTTCGATCTCGACCGCGGTGGGCAGCGACTCGAGCAGATCGATCAGGGTCGGGCCCTGATACCAGGGCGTGCGCTCGGAGCGGTCGACGATGTTGTCACCCTCGAGAGCCGAGACGGGCAGCACGTGGATGCCGGGCAGACCCAGCTGCTCGGCGACGCGTGCCGCTTCGAGCTCGATCTCGACGAAGCGGTTCTCGTCGAAGCCGACCAGATCGATCTTGTTGACCGCGATGACGACGTGGGCCACGCGCAGCAGCGAGACGACGGCGAGGTGGCGGCGGGTCTGCTCGATGATGCCCTTGCGTGCATCGACGAGCACGATCACGGCGTCGGCAGTGGCGGAGCCGGTGACCATGTTGCGCGTGTACTGCACGTGTCCGGGGCAGTCGGCGAGGATGAAGCTGCGCCGGTCGGTCGCGAAGTAGCGATACGCCACGTCGATCGTGATGCCCTGCTCGCGCTCGGCGCGCAGGCCGTCTGTGAGCAGGGCGAAGTCGAACTCGCCGTGCGCGAAGCCGCGCTGGCGACTGGTCGCGGCGACCTGCTCGAGTTGGTCGGCGAGGATCGCCTTCGCGTCGTGCAGCAGTCGGCCGACGAGCGTCGACTTGCCGTCGTCAACGGAGCCGGCGGTCGCGAACCGGAACAGGGTCCTGGCGCGCTCGCTGGCGGTTGAGCGCGCGGAGCGAGGCGAAACGTCTGCAGCGAGGTTACTCATCAGAAGTACCCGTCCTTCTTGCGATCCTCCATGGCGGCCTCGCTGATCCGGTCGTCGGCGCGCGTCGCGCCGCGTTCCGTGAGGGTGGAACGCTGCACCTCGGCGGCGACGGATGCCGTGTCCGCGGCATCCGACTCCACCGCACCCGTGCAGCTCATGTCGCCGACGGTGCGGTAGCGCACGGTGCGGCGGACGACCTCTTCACCGGCGCGCGGCTGCGAGAACTCGCCGACTGCCCACCACATGCCGTCGCGGCGGAAGACCTCGCGCTGGTGCGCGTAGTACAGCGGCGGCAGGGCGATGTTCTCGCGGTCGATGTAGTTCCAGATGTCGGCCTCGGTCCAGTTCGAGATCGGGAAGGCTCGCACGTGCTGACCGGGCAGGTGCCGGCCGTTGTACAGGCTCCACAGCTCGGGGCGCTGGTTGCGCGGGTCCCACTGGCCGAACTCGTCGCGCAGCGAGATGATGCGCTCCTTCGCGCGGGCCTTGTCCTCGTCGCGGCGGGCCCCGCCGAACACGGCGTCGTGCTTTCCCGCGGCGATCGCGTCGAGCAGCGGCTGCGTCTGGAGAGGGTTGCGGGTGCCGTCGGGGCGCTCGGCGAGCCGGCCGTCGTCGATGTAGTCCTGCACCCGCGCGACCTCGAGGTCGATGCCCAGGCGGGCGACGGTCTCGTCGCGGAACGCGATGACCTCGGGGAAGTTGTGGCCGGTGTCGACGTGCAGCACCGGGAAAGGCACCTTGCCCGGTGCGAACGCCTTCGCGGCGAGGTGCAGCACCACGACTGAGTCCTTGCCGCCGGAGAACAGCAGCACGGGGCGCTCGAACTCGGCGACGACCTCGCGGATGATGTGGATGCCTTCCGCCTCGAGCTGGTCGAGGGCGGACAGACCCTGCGGGCGCTTCGTCTCGTCGCTGCGCTCCTCGCTCAACGACCGGGTGATGGTGCTCATAGGTGGAGTCCGCATTCTGTCTTGGACAGGCCGGCCCAGCGGCCGGACCGGGGGTCCTCGCCGGGGGCGACCTGCTTCGTGCACGGCGCGCAGCCGATCGAGGGGTAGCCGTTCGCGATGAGCGGGTTCACCGGCACCTCGTGCACGGTGGCGTAGTCGATCAGGTCGTCGAAGGTCCACGCCGCGACCGGGTTCACCTTGACCAGGCCGTTGCGCTCGTCCCAGACGATCAGTTCGGTCTCGGCGCGGGTGGGCGCCTCTTCACGGCGGACGCCCGTGAACCACACCTCGTACTCGCCGAGCGCGCGCTGCAGCGGCTCGACCTTGCGGCGCGCGCAGCACAGGCCGGGATCGCGCTCGAAGAGGTTCTTGCCGAACTCGGCATCCTGCTCGCGCACGGTCTGCTCGGGCTTCACATCGACGATGTTCACGTCGAGGCTCTCGGCCACCTCGTTGCGCGTGAACGTCGTCTCGGCGAAGTGGTAGCCGGTGTCGAGGAAGAGCACGTCGACGCCGGGGAGGTGCTCGGCGACGAGGTGCGGGAGCGCAGCATCCGCCATCGAGCACGCGACCGCGGCCTGCGAGACGGCGAAGTTCTCGGCCACCCATGCGGCGACCTCGGCGGGACTCGCCTCGTCGGGCTGCCGGCTGCGCAGCTCGACGTTGCCGCGTTCGGCGAGCGCCTTGAGCTCCTCGCGGGAGCGGCGGGCCGGACGGCCCTTCGACAGGCTCAGGGACCCAGATTCCTGGTGGCTCATTGCAGCGCCTCCTCGTCGGCGCGGTGCGCCCAGTTCGCGAAGGTCTCGTCGGCGCTTTCGCGGTCGGCGAGGTAGCGGCGGATGACGCGCTCGGCGTAGTCGGCGATGCCGTCTGCCGGCACCTTGAGTCCGCGGACCGTGCGGCCGAGTCCTGCTTCTTCGCGATCGACGTTCGCGAGTCCGCCGCCGAGGTGCACCTGGTAACCGGGCACCTGCTCGCCGTCGATCAGTACGAGCTGGCCCTTGAGGCCGATGTCGGCGGTCTGGATGCGCGCGCAGGAGTTCGGGCACCCGTTCACGTGCAGAGTGATCGGACGTCCGATCTCGGGCTCGAGCGCGCCGAGGCGCTCCTCGAGCTGCTCGATGGCCTTCGCGGCGTTGACCTTGGTCTCGACGATCGCGAGCTTGCAGAACTCGATGCCGGTGCAGGCGATCGTGCCGCGGCGGAACAGGCTCGGGCGAGCCGACAGCCCGATCGCGTCGAGTCCCTTCACCAGGCTCTCGACCCGGCTCTCCTCGATGTCGAGGACGAGCAGCTTCTGATGCGGCGTCGTGCGGATGCGCTGCGAGCCGTGCGCCTCTGCGAGGTCCGCGAGGGCGGTGAGAGTGCTGCCGGCGACGCGGCCGACCAGGGGAGCTGCGCCGACGAAGAATCTGCCGTCCTTCTGCGCGTGGATGCCGACGTGATCGCCGAGGCTCGTGGGCTTGGGAGCTGCAGGGCCGTCGGGGAGCGGACTCTCGAGGTACTCGGTCTCGAGCACCTCGCGGAACTTCTCGACACCCCAGTCGGCGAGCAGGAACTTCAGGCGGGCCTTGTTGCGCAGGCGGCGGTAGCCGTAGTCGCGGAAGATCTGGGTGATGCCGTGCCACACCTCGGCCACGCGGTCGGGGGTGACGAAGACGCCCAGCCGCTCTCCAAGTCGCGGCACGACCGAGAGCGCGCCGCCGACCCACAGGTCGTAGCCGATGCCGAGTTCGGGGTGCTCGACCGCGACGAAGGCGCAGTCGTTGATCTCGTGCACCACGTCCTGGCTGGGGTGGCCCGTGATCGCGGTCTTGTACTTGCGGGGCAGGTTCGACAGAGTCACGTCACCGATGAAGCGGTCGGCGATCTCGCGGATCTGCGGCGTCGGGTCGATCAGCTCGTCGGCGGCGATGCCGGCGACCGGCGAGCCGAGGATCACGCGGGGCACATCGCCGCACGCTTCCGTCGTGCTCAGGCCGACGGCTTCGAGGCGGCGCCATATCTCGGGAACACTCTGCACCTCGACCCAGTGCAGCTGCACGTTCTGGCGGTCGGTGATGTCGGCCGTGTCGCGGGCGAACTCGGTCGAGATCTCGCCGATCACGCGGAGCTGCTCGGTCGTCAGCTGCCCGCCGTCGATCCGCACACGCATCATGAAGTACTCGTCTTCGAGTTCGTGCGGCTCGAGTTGGGCGGTGCGACCGCCGTCGATGCCGGGTTTGCGCTGGGTATACAGACCCCACCAGCGGAAGCGCCCGTGCAAGTCGGTCGGATCGATGCTCTCGAAGCCGCCCTGCGCGTACACGTTCTCGATGCGCTCGCGCACGTTGAGCCCGTTGTCGTCGAGCTTCCACTCCTCGTTGCCGTTCAGGGGCTCGTTGCCGTCGACCGCCCACTGGCCGTGGGGTTTCGTGGGGACGCGCGCGGTGCGCGTGCGGGCACCGCGGATCGGCGTCGGCTGCTGAATCGTCATGCACTGCTCCCTGGGATGGCTTCGCATCACGCTATGGAGGTTGCACCGCGTTCAAGAACTCGAACGGACATGTGACGTCAAGGAGCGTCATATGACGTCACGCAACGTGAAATATGACGGCGGGGTCTGGTGCTCGCGGTGGTTCTGTGCTGCGCGGGCCACCGCGCCCTTCCGGTCGCAGTTCGTGCCGCTCCAGCGGTGCGCCGTTCATTCCGGTTGCAGTTCCTGCCGGTCGACCGCGAATTCGGCGACGCGAACTGCGCCCGGAACGAGGGAGACGGATGCTGCGACGGCACGAACTGCAACCGGAACGGGATGCGGCGCGGTGGCGGCGGGAGGGCCGTCAGAGCCGGGCCGCGGCAGCCTCGTAGCGGGCGACCACGAGATCGATCAGCGGCTGCGGCACGGGGCCGCCGTCGAGGAGCGGCATCGTAAGCGCGCGATCGGCGCTCTGCCGCCGGGCGAGGTCGAAGAAGTATCCCTGGGCGAGCAGGTACGTGGACACGATCGCGTCAGGATGCTCGGCAAGGGCCGAGGGAAGGTCGGGCTGCCGCGCGGCGAGGTAAGCGAGGTGCACGTCTCGGCCGAGACGCTCTTCGAGAAACGCGCCCATGCCCTCGGCATCCGTCAGTGAACGGGGATCGCGCGAGCCGGCTACCGCGAGGATCACCGGATCCTGGCCTTCCGGCAGTCGCTGGACGAGGACGTCGGCGAGGCGCGGATCGGGGCCCATCGGATCCGCGATGACCGTCGACGGGCGGGTCTTCGCGATGCCGTGCAGGTCGTGGTGCACGTGGAACCCGCTGGACAGCAGCAGCGGCACGATCACGAGCGGCCCGTCGAGCTGCGGGGCGAGCTCGGCGGCGTCCGGCTGCTGCACATCGACGAAGGCCTCGATCACGTCGACGTCGGGGAGGGCCGAGCGCACCTGCGCGACGAGGGCGGCGATCGCCGCGGCGCCTTCGACGTCGGCGGTGCCGTGCGACACGGCGAGGAGCGAGGGTCGAGCCATGTAGCGACTCTAAAGGGTATGTGTGACTGCGGTGTTTCAGCGGGGCGTCCTCGCCCAGGTGCCGGATCCCGAGCCTGCGGTCGTCGAGCGAGCGAAGCGAGACGAAACGCCCGTTTCGGAGCATTCGCGCTTCGTTGCCCTTCCGTGATGATTCTGCCCGTTTTCAGCCCCTGATCAGGGTGTCAATGTCGGAGGCCCCGAGCATGATGTAGGTATGACGGCACTGGTTGACGCGACGATCGAACAGGTGGACGCGCTGGCCGCGCTCACCGGCATGCTCGTCGATGTCGACCGCACGATCGGTCAGCTGCAGGCGGTGCGCGATGGCATTCTCGCCACCGCGTCACGTCTGGCGCTGCAGGTCGCAGATGAAGCAGGTCACGAGGATTTCGGCGACCTGTCCACGCGCACGGTGGCCGCGGAGCTGGGGGCGGCGCTGCGGGTGTCCGACCGGACGGTGCAGCGCCGGATGGCGGAGGCGTCGTTCCTGGTCGAGCGATTCCCGCGGGTGTGGCAGGCACAGGGTGCCGGCCGCATCAGCGCCGGGCATGCGCGCGTGATCGTCGAGGCCGGGGAGCATCTCGATGACGCGGCCGACCGGGACGCCTACTCCGAGCAGATCATCGGATTCGCGGAGACGGAGTCCCCGAATCGAGTGGGGCGGATGGCGCGGCGCGTCGCGGAGCGGTTCCAGCCGCGCGGTCTCGACGATCGGCACAAGGACGCTCGGACGAAGCGCCGCATCTGGGTGAATGATCGCCCTGACGGCATGGCCGAGCTCGGCATGCACGGCCCGGCGGCGCTGATCCACGGTGCGTACGACCGGATCACCGCGATGGGCAGGGCGCTGCAGACAGGCTCCTGCGTGCCAACGGGCGCGTCGTTCGGTCCTGCGGCGACAGGCGACTCCGCCACAGAACCGGACGTGGTGCCCGACGCTCGGACCTTCGACGAGATCCGCTGCGATCTCGCTCTCGACATGCTCCTCACCGGTGCTCCGGCCGGGCACGACACCCCTGAGGGGCTCCTCGCCGCGATCACAGCGGCCGTGTCCGTCACGGTCCCGGTGCTCAGCCTCGCCGGCGTCGACAGCACTCCTGCCGAGCTGAACGGTCGCTGCCCGATCGACGACGCGACGGCGAAGGCGCTGGTCGGTGCAGCATCCGGTTGGGATCGCGTGCTCACCCACCCTGTCACCGGTGGCGTGCTCGCCGTCGACCGCTACCGGCCCTCCGCCGACCTGAGGCGACACCTCCAGGCCAGGGACCAGCGGTGCCGATTCCCTGGATGCGGGATGCCGGCCCGAGACAGCGACCTCGACCACACGATCGACCACGCCTTCGGTGGCGAGACGACCGACGCCAACCTCGGTGCACTGTGCCGAAGACACCACGTGCTGAAGCATCACACCCCGTGGCACGTCGAACACCTCGACGGCGGCGTCTACTCGTGGACGAGCCCGACCGGACAGATCTACATCGACCGGCCTCCGCCGGTGAACACCGTGACGTTCACCGAAGCTCCCGACGAACCCGAGCCGCCCTTCTGAGGTCGCACCCGTTGCGGCTGCACCTCGGTGCTCGCGGCGGGGGTGATCCCACCTTCGGCGTGGGCGTGCCCGAATCAGGCCTCCCGCGGCAACCGCGGCAACCGCGGGATCGCCGAGACGAGGGTGCGCGTGTAGGCGGTCGTCGGGGCGTCGAGGATGTCGCGGGTCGCCCCCTCTTCGACGACGCGCCCGCCCTGCAGCACGACGGTCCGCTCACACAGGGCGGCGACCGCGCTCAGATCGTGCGACACCATCACGAGGGCCATGCCGGTCTCGGCGCGCAGACGGGCCAGCAGCTCGATGACCTGGATGCGGGTGGTGACGTCGAGTGCGCTGACCGGCTCGTCTGCGAGCAGGACGCGCGGTTTCGACACGATGGCCCTGGCGATCGCGATGCGCTGGCGCTGGCCGCCCGAGAACTCGTGCGGGTACCGGTGCAGGGCGTCGGCGTCGAGGCCGACCGAGCGCACGGCCTCCGCCACCGACTGCTGCGCCTCGGCGCCGCGGGCGATCCCCAGGGACCGCAGCGGTTCGCCCACGATGCGGTCGATGCGCTGACGCGGGTCGAGCGAGGAGTACGGGTCCTGGAACACCGTCTGCACCTCGGTGCGGAACCGGCGCATCATGCGTCGGTCGCGCCGGTCCAACGGGGCGCCGTCGAACAGCACTGCGCCGGCGTGCGGCGCGGCGAGTCCGAGGAGCAGGGAGAAGATCGTCGATTTGCCCGCTCCGGACTCGCCGACCAGGCCCAGTGCCTGACCGGCAGAGACACCGAGTGTGACGTCGTCGATGACAGTGCGCCGGCCGTAGGCGAACCGGGCGTCGTGAAGCTCGAGCAGGGCGGTCATCGCACCACTCCCGGGGTGGCGGGGGCGTCGAGCGCCGAGTCCAGCGCCCGGGCGCTCGCCACGAGGCCTTGGGTGTACGGATGCTGTGGGTCGCCGAGGATCTCGGTGATCGGTCCCTGCTCCACGGCCTCGCCCCGTCGCATCACGACCACGCGCTCCGTCATCCGCGCGACCACCGCGAGGTCGTGGCTGATGAACAGCAGCGCCATGTCGCGCTCGGCCACCAGGCGCTCGAGCAGCGTCAGGATCTCGTCCTGAACCGTCACGTCGAGCGCCGTCGTCGGCTCGTCCGCGATCAGCAGCTTCGGGCTCGCCGCGAGGGCGATCGCGGTCGCCACGCGCTGCCGCTGGCCGCCCGACAGCTCATGCGGGAACGCGCGGGCGATGCGAGGGTCGGGCAGGGACACATCGTTCAGGGCGCCGAGCACGGCCTGCTGCAGTGCGGCGCCTCGAAGACCGAGGTGGCGCCGGATCGGCTCCGCGATCTGGCGCTCCACCCGCATGAGCGGGTCGAGGGCGGTCAGCGGCTCCTGGAACAGCAACGAGGCGACCGGGCCGCGCAGCGGCCGCAGCATCCGATCCGGGGCTCCGATCACCTGCGTGCCGTCCAGCAGAACCGATCCGGATGTCTCGAGCCCTCCGCCGAGGAGCCCGGTGACCGCGAGCGAGGTGACCGACTTGCCCGACCCGGACTCGCCGATCACACCGACGCGCTCACCCGCCGTGACGGTGAACGACACGTCGTCGACGAGGCGTCGACCGCCCGCGGTGACTGTGAGGCCGGCGACTTCGAGAAGGCTCATCGGCTCCTCCTGCGAGTCGGGTCTGCGAAATCGCGCAGGCCGTCGGCGATGAAGTTCACACCGAGCACGAGCACGACGAGCGCGACTCCGGGCGCGATGGCCCCGACCGGTGCGGTGAGCACAGTGCCCTGCGCTTCTTGCAGCAGTCGCCCCCAGGATGCGTTGGGCGGCGGTGCGCCCAGCCCCAGATACGACAGGCTCGCCTCGGCCAGCACGGCGGCGCCGAACTGCAGGGCGAGGTTCACGCCGAGGGTCGGCGCGATGTTCGGCAGGACATGGAAGAAGACGATCCCCGGAAGACGGGTGCCGCTGGTGCGCGCTGCGGTGATGAACTGCTCGTGCAGCACGCGGCGGGCGAGGATGCGGGTGAGTCGGGCGACGACGGCCGACATGGCGAGTCCGATCGCGAGGATCGCCGACCACAGCGAGGCTCCCTGCACGGCGACCACGAGCATCGCCAGGAGCAGCACCGGGAACGCGATGATCACGTCGAGCGTGGCCGAGAGCGAGTCGTCGAGCCAGGGGCGGGCGAAGGCGGCGGTCAGGCCGATCGCGACACCCAGCACGGCGGCGAGGGCGACGGATGCGGTGCCGACGATGAGCGCGATACGGGCCCCGATCATGAGCTGAGTGAACAGGTCGCGCCCGAGCTTGTCCGTGCCCAGCAGATGCTCGAGGCTCGGACCTTCGAGGCGTCCGCCGCTGATGTCGGAGGGGTCGAAGGGCAGCCAGAACAGCGAGACGAGAGCGAGGAGGACGATGACGCCGGTGAAGCCCAGACCGAGGCCCAGGGTCGTGTGACGGCGACGTCGGGGTGCGGCATCCGTCACCTGCTCGACCACCGCGGTCATCGGACGGCCACCCTGGCACGCAGTCGCGGGTCGACGAGTCGTTGGACGATGTCGGCGAGGAAGCCGACCAGGAGCACGAACAGGGTGCTCACCACGAGCACGCCCTGGATGTTCGCGAAGTCGTGCTGCGCGATGCCGTTCAGCAGCATGCTGCCCAGGCCCGGCAGCGTGAACACGCTCTCGACGACGACGGCGCCGAGCAGGGTGGTCGAGAGCTCGATGCCGAGCACGGCGATCACGGGGACCGCGCCGTTGCGCAGGCCGTGACGCAGCAGCGCCTCGCCGAGCCCTGATCCGCCGGCGCGCGCGGTGCGCAGATAGTCGCTGCCCAGCACATCGAGGGTGGCGGAGCGCACGTATCTGCTCAGCGAAGCGCTCATCACGAGCGCGATCGTGATCACGGGAAGGGTCAGCGAACGCAGAGCGTCGGCGGGATCCTCCCAGTCGTCGCGCGGGAATCCGCCCGAGGGCAGGACGCCCAGTCCGAGTGCGAAGATCCAGACCAGGATCATGCCCACCCAGAACACCGGGACGGCGATGCCGAGCTGCGCGAAGCCGCTCAGCAGCGCGCCGTACCAGCGGTGGGCCTTCACCGCGGCCGTGATGCCGAGAACGAGCGAGAGCACCGACGCGAGTGCGAAGGCGAGCAACGTGAGCGGCAGGGTCACGACCAGCCGTGCGGAGATCTCGGGCCCGACGGGCAGAGTCGAGATGTAGCTGCTGCCGAGGTCGAACCGCAGCATCTGCCCCGCCCAGGTGAGGAACTGCTGCAGCAGCGGCTGATCCGATCCCACCTGGGCCCGCGCCGCGGCGATCTGCTCATCGGTCGCGTTCACGGAGAGCAGGGCGTTCGCCGGGTCGCCGGGGAGGAGTCGCAGCAGCACGAAGATCACGATCATGGCGACGACGAGCGACACCACGAGGAACGCGAAACGACGGGCGAGATAGGCGAGCATGGGTTCTCTGGGACGAAACGGGCGACGCCTCGTGGACGGCGCCCCGGAGGGCACGACATCCACGAGGCGTCGAGAAGGTCAGGACTTGACGATGTCGTAGGCGAAGAACTGCGAGTTCAGGCCGTTGACAGGGTATCCGGTGACGTCGCTGGATGCGATGACGATCTGCGGATACAGGTACAGCCAGACGCTTGCGGCGTCCGCAGCGATCTGCTCGTTGACCTTCTTCAGCAGCTCGGTCTGCTCGTCGGTGGTCGTGGCCTGTTCCGCCTCGGCCACCCACTGCTGCACATCGGCGTTGTCGTAGCCCCAGTAGAAGTCGGGGTTGCCGTACCAGACCACGTCTCGGTCGTTGACGTGCTCCTGCAGCGTCGCCTCGAAGTCCTGCTCCTTGAACACCTTGGTGTACCACTCGTCGGCGCTGATCGTGTTGATGTTCACGGTGATGCCGACCTCGGCCAGCTGCGACTGCAGGAACTCGGCCACGGCCGGGTGCGGGTCGTAGCTGGGGGTGTCGAGCGTGAACTCGAAGCCGTCCGGGTACCCGGCCTCGGCCAGCTGCTGCGTGGCGAGGTCGACGTCATACGGGTTCACAGCGGTGAGGTCTTCGTACCAGGGGTCGGTCGGCGGGACCATCGAGCCGATCAGTGTGCCGTAGTCGCCCCAGATGGAGTTCAGCAGCTTTTTCGTGTCGATCGCGGAGTAGATCGCCTTGCGCACGAGGGCGTTGTCGAACGGTGCGACGCGGTCGTTGAACGCCAGCAGCTCCTTGGTGGTGGAGGTGCCTTCCGAGATCACGTAGTCGTCGCCCGAGAACTGCGCGAGGGCATCCGGACTCTGCACGCTCGTGATGAGGTCGATCTCACCGGTGAGCAGGGCGTTGTTCTCGGCTGTCGCATCGGTGAAGTACGTGTAGACGACCTCGGCGTTCTTGGCCGCCTCGCCCCAGTAGTCGTCCCAGCGGTCGAGGGTCAGGGTGCTGCCCTTCTTCCACTCGTCCAGCGTGTAGGGGCCGGTGCCGTCCTCCTTGGTCTCCAGGTCTGTCGCGTCGGCGTTCACGATCCACACGTAGCTGAGGTTGTAGAGGAACGAGATCGAGCGCTGCGAGAGCGTGAAGACCACGGTCGCGTCGTCGGGGGTCTCGATGCTCGTGATCACCTCGAAGGCCGATTTGCGCGCCGACTGCGACTCCTCGGCGGTGACGGCCTCGATGCTCGCCTTCACGTCGGCCGAGGTCAGCTTCTTCCCGGAGTGGAAGGCGACGCCGTCCTTCAGCGTGATCGTGTACGTCAGGCCGTCGTCGCTGACGTCGGCGCTCTCGGCGAGCAGCGGCTCGACCTCTCCGTCATCGGTGAGCTTGTACAGGCCCTCGTAGACGTTGCCTGTCAGGGCCTCGGTGACGCCCTGGCCACCGCCCGCGACATTGGAGAGGTTGACGGGCTCGTAGATCGATCCGATGTGGATGGTGGCATCCGGACCATCGGCGGACGCGCCGCCGCCGGCCGAGCAGCCGGCGAGCACGAGGGCCGAGACGAGAATGGTCGCGCCGAGCGCGAGGGACTTCTTCACAGGGGTCTCCTGGTGGGTGGGTGAGGGATGCTGCGGGTTCGGGTGACGGATGCTGAGTGGAGTTCAGGCGGAGTAGATGTCGAATCCGCCTGAGAACACGACGTTCTTCTCGCCGGCGCGGATGGCTTCGCTGAACCGGTTCTGCGCCGGGGGCAGCGGGCAGTTGTACTGTGCGGAGAAACCGCACGGCGGCACGAAGGCGCGGTTGAAGTCGAGCACGACCGTGCCTGAGGCGCCGAAGGCGCTGTCGTCGTCGCGGCGCACGAACAGGAAGCGGCCGGATCCGTACGTCTCGGCGCCGTTGGTGGCGTCGCCGAACACGAGCAGCAGCTGGCCGCCGTCATCGAAGGCGGCAAGGCGGTGCTCGGCGCCGTTCAGCGTGAAGGTGATGTCGCCGGGCACGACGAGTTCGCGAGTGCCTCCGTTGTCGCGGATGTGCTCGAAAGGCACGGTGCGAGAGGCCTCGACCGGCGAGAACTGCGCCTCGATCACCCATGCGGGGTCGTAGTCGTAGGTGTCGATGCTCTCGAACGCACGGATCGCGGGAGCGTCCGCGTCCCACACGCGCAACCCGTACTCGGCGGCTCCGGTCGAGATGTCGGTGCGCTCGATGGGCGTCACAGTGACGGATGCCGCGGCATCCGCCTGCTCTGCGTCGATGTCGGGTCGCTCCGCCCCTGTCCAACGGGTCTCGACGAGGGCGAGGTTGCCCGTGGGCGCGGTGACGGCGGCGCGGCGCTGTGCGCGCCAGGCGGCGTGATCTTCGGGTGCAGGCATGGCGGATCCATCGTAAGAAGGGAATGGGCGTCGCGGAATGTGAACGTTATTCAGCGAAACACGGTCGGCGCGTGCGCCATTCCCCGGCGGCGCGGCTGCGCGGCTGCGCGTCGGGAAGACGAGGGACCGGATGTGACGCTCGGCTGGCGCGGGCTAAGAGAACCAGGGAACCGCGCTGACCGGTTCGCGGCCATCATCCGCAAGCGGCGTGATGGTGAGCACGTAGCGCGGGACGCCGTCGAGCTGTCGGAGATCGACCCGGTGCCGACCCTCTGCGATCGGAAGCCGAATCGCGTAAGACGCGGTCGGGGCTTCATCGTCGAACTGCGCGGCCATCGTCAGCTGCGTGTAGTCGGTGAGCCACAGCCCTCCGGGGCCGACGTTCACAACGCCCACCGCTTGACGCAGCACCGGAGCATCACCATGGCCATCTGCGACTACGACGGTCTCGTTGGTGTCATACGGGCCGGGATAGGCGATGAACAGGGATTCCGCGTTCATCTGCCCTGCGAAGTGGGTGAGGAGCTGCTCGAGCTCCCAATCCTCATCGACGAAGCCACGATACGTATCGGGCGCGACGAGGCAGAAGAATCCGTCCTCATCGACGTGCAAGGCAACGGCATCGCTCATGGCACCACGATAACCAAGAGCGAGACGGAGCGACGACCCCACCGGCCGTCGAGCGAGCACAGCGAGACAAGCAAAGTTGAGCCGATTCATATCAACTTCTTTTGACAGCATCCGACCCTCGGAGTACAGTTGAGTCATCGCGACTCAGGTTTCCCTGATCGCCGCAGACTTCCCGTTCCACACATACAAGGAGAGAACACATGGCACGTGCTGTTGGAATCGACCTCGGAACCACGAACTCCGTCGTCAGCGTCCTCGAGGGTGGCGAGCCGAAGGTCATCGCCAACGCCGAGGGCTTCCGCACGACCCCGTCGGTCGTCGCCTTCACGAAGGACGGCGAGGTGCTCGTCGGCGAGACGGCCAAGCGCCAGGCCGTCACCAACGTCGACCGCACCATCTCGTCGGTCAAGCGCCACATGGGCACCGACTGGAGCTTCGACGTCGACGGCAAGAAGTGGACGCCGCAGGAGATCTCCTCGCGCATCCTCATGAAGCTCAAGCGCGACGCCGAGTCGTACCTGGGCGACACGGTGACGGACGCCGTCATCACCGTTCCCGCATACTTCAACGACGCCGAACGGCAGGCCACCAAGGAGGCCGGCGAGATCTCGGGCCTCAACGTGCTCCGCATCATCAACGAGCCCACCGCCGCCGCTCTCGCGTACGGCCTCGACAAGGGCAAGGAAGACGAGCTCATCCTCGTCTTCGACCTCGGTGGCGGAACCTTCGACGTCTCCCTCCTCGAGGTGGGCAAGGACGACGACTTCTCCACCATCCAGGTGCGCTCGACCGCCGGTGACAACCGCCTCGGCGGCGACGACTGGGACCAGCGTCTGGTCGACTACCTGATCAAGCAGTTCAAGGAGACCACGGGCGTCGACGTCTCGGGCGACAAGATCGCCCTGCAGCGTCTCAAGGAGGCCGCCGAGCAGGCGAAGAAGGAGCTCTCCTCCTCGACCAGCACGAGCATCAACCTGCCGTACCTGTCGCTGACCGAGTCCGGCCCGGTCTCGCTCTCCGAGACGATCACCCGCGCGAAGTTCGAGGACCTCACCAAGGATCTCCTCGACCGCACCAAGAAGCCCTTCGAAGACGTCATCCGCGAGGCCGGCATCAAGGTCGCCGACATCGCGCACGTCGTCCTCGTCGGCGGCTCGACCCGCATGCCCGCCGTCGCCGAACTCGTCAAGCGCGAGGCCGGCAAGGAAGCCAACAAGGGCGTCAACCCTGACGAGGTCGTCGCCGTCGGCGCAGCCCTCCAGGCCGGTGTCCTCAAGGGCGAGCGCAAGGACGTGCTGCTGATCGACGTCACCCCGCTGAGCCTCGGCATCGAGACCAAGGGCGGCATGATGACCAAGCTCATCGAGCGCAACACGGCCATCCCGACCAAGCGCAGCGAGACCTTCACGACGGCCGACGACAACCAGCCGTCCGTCGCGATCCAGGTCTTCCAGGGCGAGCGCGACTTCACACGCGACAACAAGCCGCTCGGCACCTTCGAGCTCACCGGCATCGCCCCGGCTCCCCGCGGCATCCCGCAGGTCGAGGTCACCTTCGACATCGACGCCAACGGCATCGTGCACGTGTCCGCCAAGGACAAGGGCACGGGCAAGGAGCAGTCGATGACGATCACCGGCGGCTCGTCGCTCAGCAAGGACGACATCGACCGCATGGTGCGCGAGGCCGAGGAGCACGCTGCAGAAGACAAGGCGCGCCGCGAAGCCGCCGAGGTCCGCAACCAGGCCGAGACGCTCGCGTACTCGATCGACAAGCTCATCTCCGAGAACGACGACAAGCTGCCCGAAGACGTGAAGACCGAGGTCAAGGCCGATGTCGACGCGCTCAAGACGGCGCTGGCCGGCGACGACGACGAGGCCGTGAAGACGGCCTTCGACAAGCTCAACCAGTCGCAGACCAAGCTCGGCGAGGCGATCTACGCGCAGTCGCAGGCGGATGCCGCAGCCGGCGCCCCCGAGGGCGCCCCCGCCGATGACAGCAGCTCCTCCGACGAGGACGTCATCGACGCAGAGGTCGTCGACGACGAGGAAGACAAGAAGTAATCATGACGGACAAGAACTTCGAAGAGAACGAGGTTCCGGAGGGGTCGGATGCTCAGGCATCCGGCCCCGCGCCGCAGAACCCGGATTCCGATGAGGCCAGGGCCGCCGAAGGCGCCGATGAGGAGCTCACGGTCGACGACATCCTGAACGCCGAGCAGACCGACGAGGCTGCCGCAGAGGATGCCGCGATCGCCGACGCCGAGGCGACCCTGCTGAACGACCTGAAGCGCCTTCAGGCCGAGTACGCGAACTACCGCCGTCGCACCGAGGAGCAGCGCCAGACCGACATCGAGCGCGCGAAGGGCGAGGCCGCCAAGGGCCTCATCCCCGTGCTCGACGATCTGGCTCGCGCCGCCCAGCACGGTGATCTGGTCGAGGGCACCCCCTTCGCCGTGATCGCCGAGAAGGTGCGCACTGTGGTCGAGCGTCTCGGCGTCGTCTCGTACGGCGAAGCTGGCGACGAGTTCGACCCGCAGCAGCACGAGGCGATCTTCCAGCAGCCCACGCCTGGTGCGGAGAAGACGACGATCCTCGAGGTCGTCGAGGTCGGCTACCGGCTCGGCGACGTCGAGCTGCGTCCCGCGAAGGTCGTCGTCGCAGTACCTGCCGAGTAGGGGACAGATGGCTAGCCAGGACTGGTTCGACAAGGACTTCTACAAGACCCTCGGGGTCACGAAGGACGTCAGCGACGCTGATCTCAAGAAGACCTATCGCAAGCTCGCGCGGAAGTACCACCCCGATTCCAATCAGGGCGATGCGGCCGCCGAGGCGAAGTTCAAGGAGATCAGCGAGGCCTACTCGGTGCTGTCGGATGCCGAACAGCGCAAGGAGTACGACGAGATCCGCGCGATGGGCTCTGGCGCCCGCTTCACCGCGGGTGGTCAGGGCGCGGGCGGCTTCGAAGACGTCTTCAGCCGGTTCGGCCAGCAGGGTCGCGGACAGAGCGCCGATTTCGAGGACATCTTCTCGATGTTCAACCAGGGCGGCGGAGGCTTCGGCTCCGGCGGTTTCGGGCGGACCTCGGGCGGATTCCGCGGGTACGGAGGCCCGCAGCGCGGCGCCGACGTCACCGCGCGCACGACGCTGGACTTCACGACCGCCGTGCAGGGAGAGACCATCACCCTGCAGGGCGAGGACGGCAAGCCGTTCAAGGTGAAGATCCCGGCCGGCGTTGCAGACGGGCAGAAGATCAAGCTGCGCGGACGCGGACGGCCCTCGCCGGACGGCGGTGAGAACGGCGACATCGTCGTGCAGATCGCCGTCAAGCCGCACCCGGTCTTCACCCGCGACGGGCTCAACCTCCGCGTCGTGGTCCCGGTGACCTTCACCGAGGCCGCGCTCGGCGCGACGATCGAGGTCCCCACGCTGGGCGGCGACACGGTCAAGCTCCGTGTCGCCCCCGGTACGCCTTCGGGTCGCGTGCTGCGGGTCAAGGGTCGCGGCGTCACCACGACCAAGGGGTCGGGCGACCTGCTCGCCGAACTCCAGATCGCGGTGCCCTCGCACCTCGACGAGGCAGCTCGCGAGGCGCTCGAGAAGTTCCACGAGCTGGAGCCCGACGAGAACCCGCGGGCCGACCTGATGGCGAAGGCCCGGCGATGACGACCGGGCTCTGTGCGGGTGAGTCCGATGGCTGAACGACAGGGCATGGATGCCGACACTCCGGTGTTCGCGATCGCCGTCGCCGCCGAGCTCGCCGGCATGCACCCGCAGACGCTGCGTCAGTACGACCGGATCGGCCTCGTGGTCCCCGGTCGTACGACCGGCGGCTCGCGGCGCTATTCGACCCGCAACATCGAACAGCTGCGCGAGGTCGCCCAGCTGTCGTCCGAGGGCATGAGCCTGCCGGCGATCGCGCGGCTGCTCGACCTCGAGGACGAGAACCGGATGCTGCGCCGGCAGGTCTCGGGCCTCGAGGCCGCATTGCGCGCCGAACGGGAGAACCGCCCTGGCGTCCGCGTGTTCGCCGCCGGGTCGGCCGGCGTCGTGCCCGTGCCGAACGGCCGGCGCATCCGCCGCTCCACCGAGATCGTCCTGTGGGATCCGCGCGCCCGCGACTGACATCTCCCTCGGAGCGCAGGGGGCCATTGGGGCGCAGCAGGGCGAGCGCGGTATCGTTGCGTCACGATGAGGATGACGCGTCGCACTCTGCTGGTCGGCGCCGGAGCCGGCGTGATCGGGGTGCTTCTCGCCTCGTGCACTCCGGAGCCGGCGCCCACACCCACGCCTGATCGCACTCCCTCGCCGACCCCGACCGGCGACAGCCTCGCCCCGATCGCCTTCGCTCGCAGCGCATGGTCGACCGACCCGTCAGCCCTTGGTGCGGCGAGCTTCACTCCGGTCGGCGTTCAGAGCGCCGCTCGTGACGCGCTCGCGACACCGGTCCGCGACCGCCTGTTCTTCGCTGGTGAGGCGACCGATGCCGATGCACCGGGGACCATGGCCGGAGCGCTCCGCTCCGGCACCCGCGCGGCCGAGGAACTGCTGGCCGCAGCCGGCGCAGGAGAGCGCGTGGCGATCGTCGGCGCCGGACTCGCAGGAGCCGCCGCCGCCTCACGCCTCGCCGCGACGGGTCTCGCGCTCACGGTGTTCGAATCGCGCGATCGCACCGGGGGCCGAATCCAGAGCGTGGTCGACGACGAGCGATGGCCCGTGCCCGCGCAGCTCGGCGGCTGGCTCATCGGCGCCGACGACACCGAGCTCGGCGAACAGCTGAACGCGCTCGACATCCGCACAGCGGTCCTCGAGAGCGCTCTGTGGAGCTCGCCCGACGGCGTTGTCGACGCGCCGTCGAGCCAGCCGGTCATCGACGCGATCGCTGCGGCCGAGGCGCTCCCGGCCGACGTCCCTCTGGCGCAGGCGCTCGCCGATGCCGGCGCCGACCCCGCAGAACCGGGGCTCGCGGCGCTGCTCGCCTACGTCGCAGCATCCGCCGGGTCCGACCCCGATCAGGCGTCGTCGTGGTTCCCGCCCACGCTGCCGCCCGACACCCGCACGGCCGTGCTCGGCGACCTCGGCGCAGTGCTCGCGCAGCTCGTCGACGGCGTCAGGGTGAGCCTGTCATCGGCCGTCTCGCGCGTCGCCTATGACGATGCGGGCGTGAGCCTCGGCATCGCCACCGGGGAGTCGCTGTCGTTCGACCGCGTCATCATCACGGTTCCGCTCGGGGTGCTGCAGAGCGACGGCATCGAGTTCGCGCCCAAGCTGCCGTTCGCGCAGCGCGGGGCGATCGCCGACCTCGGCATGGGCTTCATCGAGACCGTCTGGCTGCGTTTCGACGAGCCGCTCGTCGACACGGATGCCACCATATGGCATGCGGTCGGCGCAGAGCAGACAATCCGCACCTGGTTCAACCTCGCACCCGTCACGGGAGACGCGATCCTCGTCGGGATCGTCGGGGGCGTCGACGCCGCCGAGTTCGCAGCGCTCGACGACGAGGCCGCTCAGGCCGCGGCCATGGCCGCGCTGGCGCCGTTCATGCAGCCGATCGCCTGATCTGCGGCATCCGGCTGATCAGCACCAGCACGCACGCCACGAGCGCGAAGATCGACAGCGCCACGGCACTCGTGAGGAGGAATTCGGGCATCCCCGACACCTGTCGTGGGTCGAGGAAGTAGTACGGATACCAGCCGACGAGCGGCCCCCGCCACATCGTCACGCCGCCCCACGCGAGGGGGAAGAGCAGCGACCACGGCACGATCCACCACGACACCCGGCGGTGGCCGGGTGTGAGCACCCAGGCGATCGCCGTGCAGGCGGGCAGCCAGAAGTGCAGCACCTGATCGGACCAGGGCACATCGACGCGGATGCCGCGGAGCCCGGCCTGCCAGACGATCAAGGCGAAGGCGAGCCCGGCCGTGATGGTCCAGGTCAGCACGAGGGCGAGAGCGATCGTGAACCAGCGTGGGTCAGTCGCTCGCGTGAACGCGAGTGCAGTGCCGATCAGCAGCACGACCACGAGCGCGCAGTTCGATTCGACCGTCAGATACGCGAAGAAGTTCTCGCCCGCGGTCGTCCGTGAGCTGAGTCCCCAGAACAGCCGGTGCACGAGGGCGACTGTGCACACGGCTGCCGCGGTGAGACGCAGTGCGCCGAAAACCGCACGCGCCCGCACTTTCGCCATCCGGCGAGTCTACGGAAGTGCGCTCGACGCTCCCTCAGGCGCACGCGTGGGGGATGCGGTCAGCGTGCGCCTTCTTCCGGGTGGTCGAGATAGGGCGTGAACACACGCAGCAGTCCGCGAGGTTCCGGCGTCGGCGGGATGCCGATCTGCATGCCGTTCTCGTGTCCCCACCGAGGTTCGAAACCGTCGGCCGCGGACGGGCGCAGCCACGGAGTGTAGGGGGTGTCTGTCATGCCGAAGACCCTAGTGTGTTGAAATCGATTTCGCTAGATTCGGATCCATGACCGTCACCGATCGAGGAGGATCATGTCCGTCACTTCCGCATCCCGCAGGGCCGCCGTCGCGGCATCCGTCGCCCTCGCCCTCGTGCTCGCCGGATGCGCCGGGAGTGCGGGGGTGAGCGTCGATCCGAACCCCGACAAGCCCTTCGTGCTCGACGGCGTCTCCGAGGTCGCGGAGATCGCGCAGCTCACCGGCCCCGACGCCATGAACGACACCGCGGCGGTCTCGGTCGCCGGCACCGATCTCGGGTCGATGGTCAACGTCGGCGACCGCACGTTCTTCCTGTTCGGAGACACATTCGGCGAACGCGATCCGGAGTCGATCGGAGGGCAGGGAGGCTTCTGGCGCTCGAACGTCGCCGCGTGGACGACCGACGACGACCCGTCCGACGGGATCTCGTTCGACGGCTGGGTCGAAGACGACATCGGTCTGGCTGCTCCGCTCGTCGAAGGGGACCATGACGCGAACGGTGCGGGAGGCGAGGTCACCAAGATCCCGACCTACGGCTTCGCGATCGGCGAGACGATCTACGTCTCGTACATGTCCGTGAAGTTCTGGGGAGAGCCGGGCGCCTGGGATGCCAACCGTTCCGCGCTGATCGTGTCACGCGACGGGGGAGAGAGCTGGGCGCCCGTGGACGGCGTCGAATGGCCCGGCGACTCGAACTTCGTGCAGTTCGCCACGGCGGAGGTGCACGAAGGCGGCGAGGACTGGATCTACTTCTGGTCCATCCCGTCGGGGCGATTCGGAGGTGTGCAGCTGATGCGTGTGCGGGCCACGGAGGACGCGGTCGAGGACCAGGATGCCTACTCCTACTTCGCCGGCGTCGACGGCGAGACCCCGCGATGGAGCAGCGATCTCGAGGATGCCGAGGCGGTCGTCGAGGGGACGATCGGCGAGTTGTCGGTCATGTGGTCGACGTACCTGGATCGCTGGATCATGACCTACTCGGATGCGGGCAACGCCTACATCCGCGAGGGCGTCACTCCGTGGGGTCCGTGGGGGCAGGCGATCGAGCTCGTGTCAGGCGATGAGTACCCGGGGCTGTACTCCCCGTACCTCAATCCGCGTTACGTGAGCGACGACGGCAGCACGATCTACTTCACGCTCTCCCTCTGGGGTCCGTACAACGTGTTCTGGTTCTCGGCGGATCTGGTGCGCGCGGGCTGAGAAGACGATTTGATCCCTTGCGCATGAAATCGATTTCGCATAATCTGGCGCTTACCCGGTCACCGAGGATCGACGCGCGGCCGGATCCCTTCGGCGGCAGCCGAGCACACAGCAGCGACTCGATGAGGAGTCCGTTCCTGAGGAGGAACCCATGAGAATCACCACACGCACGCGTCGCACGGCGATCGCCGCTCTCGGAGCGCTGACGGTCGGCTCGATGCTCGCCGCCTGCGGGTCCGGCACCCCAGGCGAGTCGGCGGGGGAGGGCAGCGGAGACGGCGTCACCACCGTGCAGTTCTGGCACCGCTCCTTCACCCCCGTGGAGAACGAGTGGTACGCCGACATCGTCAAGAAGTTCAACGCGTCGCAGGACAAGATCAAGGTCGTCGACACCGAGGTGCCGGCGGATGCCTGGGACCAGAAGATGAAGGCCGCACAGGCCGCGGGCAAGGCTCCCGACGTGTACACGAGCTCCGCCAACCTCCATGACCTCGTGAACGCGGGATCCGTGCACGAACTGGACTCGATCGTCTCGAAGGATGCGCTGGGCGAGATCCTCGACATCGCCTCCTCCATCTCGGAGATCGACGGCAAGCACTACGCGTACCCGCTGCTCCTCGAGCCGCAGACCGTGCTCTTCTGGAACACGGACATGCTCGATGCTGCGGGTGTCGACTCCAGCAAGGCCCCCGAGACCTGGGACGACCTCCTCGACGCCTGCGCGAAGATCCAGCCCACGCTCGCCGACGGCCAGTACTGCATCTCTCCCGCGCAGGACGCCGTGACGATGGCATGGTCGACGGTCGGTCAGCAGTACAACTTCTCCGGCCACCTCGCACTCACCGACGACTGGTCCGCGCCCGACGTCGACGACAAGGGCTACCGTGCTCTGATGGAGCAGTACAAGGTGCTGTGGGACAAGGGCTACATGCCCAAGCAGCCCCTCGCGGCCTATGTCGCCGGAGAAGACTTCGGGCAGCAGAAGGTCGCCTTCAAGGTCTCCGGCTCGTGGATGATGTCGGAGATCGGCTCCGACTACGCCGACCTGCTCGACAAGACAGGCGTCGGCCGCTTCCCGAGCGCCTCGAACGCCGACGGTCGCACCGCCACCACCATGGGCAACTTCACCTGGGTCGTCGACGCGAAGACCAAGAACGCGGATGCCGCGGGCGAGTTCCTGTCGTGGGCGATCGGCGGCGATCCCGACAACCTGGTGCCTTTCTTCGTGAACACCCAGTTCACCAAGGTGCCCGTACGCCAGTCGGTGCAGGATGCCGTCGCCGCGAGCGAGGAGGCCGCGAAGGCCCCTTGGTCGAAGGTCATCGTCGACGAGATCGCCCCGGACGCCATCGCCGGCTCCACGTACCCGTGGGATGTGAACCTGGCCGTCGGCACCGCGATGGAGTCTGTCATGAAGGGCTCGGCGTCGGTGGACGACGCGATCAAGACCGCGAACGCCGCGATCCAGACCGTGATCGACCGCGACGGGCTGCCCGACAAGGCGCCGAAGAACTGACCCTGTCGGCGTGACCGCCCGGGGCCCAGAGGCCCCGGGCGGGACGACGCCCCGAGAGCACGACGAGGTGGATATGGCCAGCCAGGCTGTGGAGGAGCGCCGCGACATCCGGCGCAAGAAGAACCGCTATCGATACCGCGACAACAAGACCGCCTACTGGTTCCTGCTGCCCGTGGTGGCCCTGCTGGGGATCTTCGTCATCTGGCCGGCGATCTACGCCGGGTATCTGTCGTTCCAGGACTGGAGCTTCTACAAGGATCCGGAGTTCGTCGGCATCCGCAACTACGCCAACGTCCTGAAGGACCCGCTCTTCCTCGCGACGATCGGACGCGGCTTCGCGTTCGTGCTGATGACGGTCCCCGTCATGCTCGTGCTGGCCTTCCTCTTCGCGAGCCTCGTCGTCGCCGTGTCGCGCCGGGCGGCCAGCATCCTGAAGGTCAGCATCTACATCCCGACGATCATCTCCGCCGTGATCGCGTCGATCATCTTCGTGCTGATCTACAACTACTCCGGCGGACTCCTGAACGCCTTCCTGGGCACGATCGGGATCGAGCCGATCGCCTGGATCGGCGATCCGAAGTGGGCGCTGCTGGCAGTCGCCGTGCCGGCGATCTGGCTCGGGATGGGCCTCACCTCCCTCATCATGGTCGCCGCGATGGTCGACATCCCCGTCGAGTACTACGAGGCGGCGGCGATGGAAGGAGCGAACTGGGGGCAGAAGACGGCGTACATCACGATCCCGCAGATGAAGAACGTCGTGCTGTACCTGCTGATCACCGGCTTCGTGGCCGCGATCCAGCAGTTCGAGCTGCCCCTCGTCATGACTCAGGGCGGCCCGCTCGACTCCACGACCCTGCCGAACCTCTTCATCTTCAACCACTTCCGCAACGACGTGAACGTCGGCTACTCGATCGCGGCCGCTCTGCTGCTGTTCGTCGTGCTGGGGACGATCTCGGCGCTCGTGTTCAAGTTCGTCAATTCCGAGAGGCTGGTGGACTGATGGCCGTCATGCAGGAGACCACCCGCATCGTGCTGGCAGGGAAGGAGCCGCGGTCGCAGCGGGTCCCGCGCAGCACCGGCGGCTGGCTGATCCTCACCGGGAAGGTGATCCTCGGCGCCCTCTTCGTCATCGCGTCGCTGTTCCCGCTCGCCTGGATGGTGATCGCCGGGTTCAAGTCGAAGACCGAGGTCGTCGAGACGCCGTTCCAGTTCTTCCCCGAGGTCTGGCTCTGGCAGAACTACGCGCAGATCCTGGCGGATCCGACCTTCCTGCGGACGCTGGCCTGGACGTTCTTCGGAGCGATCCTGTTCACGGTGGGCAGCCTCGCGGTGAACTCGCTCGCCGCCTATGCGTTCGCCCGCCTGGACTTCCGCTTCAAGGGACTGATCTGGACAGTCGTCATCACGACCATGTTCATCCCCGGTATGACGATCCTGCTCACGAGCTTCATCGTCGTCACCCGGCTGGCGATGCTCGACACCCTCGCGGTGCTCGTCATCCCCGGACTCGCGAGCGCGGGCATGGTGTTCTTCATCCGGCAGTTCTACCTGAACATCCCGAAGAGCCTCGAGGAGGCCGCGATGCTCGACGGCTGCGGACGCTTCGGCATCTTCTGGCGGATCTTCCTCCCGCTCTCCAAGCCGCCGTTCGTCGTGATGGGGATCACCGCGTTCCTGGCCTACTGGAACTCCTACGTCTGGCCGATCCTCACGATCACCTCTCCGGAGAAGTTCGTGCTGCAGCAGTATCTCGCGACCTTCCGCTCCGAGCGCAGCACAGAGCTGGGACTGCTGATGGCCGGCTCCGTCCTGGCAGCGGCCCCGGTCATCATCCTCTTCCTGATCTTCCAGCGGCAGATCATCGGCAACATCAAGATGGCAGGTCTCAAGTAGCAGTACCCATGCGGTGACGAGAGGAGCGGTCGATGGAGACCGAGAGCACGAACGAGCGCGGCGTCAGCCGCCGAGGACTCATCCAGGGCGCGGCGGTGCTCGGCGCGGCCTTCATCGCCGCGACGGCGCCGGCGCCACCGGCATCCGCAGCGGGGCTCACCGTGACGAGGGTCAAGGTGCTGGCCGGCACCCAAGCACCGGTGCAGTACGGGGTGGGGGCGACGGATCTCGGCATCCCCGCGCGCACTCCGGACGGGCGGATGCTGTTCATGTTCGGCGACACCTGGGCCGACCACGTCGGCGGGGCGAACTGGCGCTCGCCCGTCGCCCTGTACTCGTCGACGACGAACCTCGTCTCCGGGGTCACGTTCAACGGCTCCGCGGGAGCGGGGGCGAACACGCAGGGCACCGCCCCGCAGCTCTGGTACTACCCGCACGACAACTACTTCACGACGGTCATCCCGTCAGACGTCATCACGATCGGCACGCGCATGTACCTGCACGCGATCGTCAACGGCCCGCAGTTCGGCACCGTGCGCTGGACGGAGCTGTGGAAGTCCGACGACAACGGCGCGACCTGGCAGCACACCGGGCTGCAGTTCCCCGCCGACATGGCCGGAGGAAAGTTCCAGTGCATCACGTGGGGCGAGGGCAACGACGGCTACGTGTACATCTACGGCACCGGCTTCCAGCGCGACAAGGGCATCGTGCTCTATCGGGTGCCGTCGAACAACATGACCACGCTGTCCGCCTACCAGCCCTGGGGGTATGCGAACGGCTCCTGGGGCTGGGGCAAGCCGGTCACCGAGGTCCTCTCCGGCCAGTTCGGCGAGATGTGTCTCCGCCCTCTCGGCGGCAAGTGGATCCTCACGTGGTTCAACTCCGGCGCGTACCGGATCGACGCGATGGTGCTGAACACCCCGACAGACAATCTCTACACGGCTGCCAAGACCACCCTCTTGTACGGCACCGAGTGGAACACCGAGGACGCCTCGCACGTCGCGCAGCTGTACGGCGGCTACATCATCCCCGGTTCGACGCTGTCGGATCTGCATCTGAGCGTGAGCCAATGGAACACCGGGAACAACAGCGTCTACCACTCCGAGCAGTTCCGGGTGCAGGGACTCGTCTGAGGCGACGGTAACGAGGCGTCACACGCACAGGAGACCGATAGATCCCCTTCCTAGCGTGGTCGGCAGGGAACGACCCTGCTCCGCGCCTGGCGCGCGGGTGTCCTGCCACGAAGGAAGAACTCCTCATGACGAACACCACCGCCCCCTCCTCGTCCGCCTCGCTGGGACTCCTCGTCCTGCGCGTCGTGGTCGGCCTGATCTTCGTGGCGCACGGTGCGCAGAAGATCTTCGAGTACACCCTCCCGGGAACCATCGGCAGCTTCGCCGACATGGGCGTCCCCCTGCCGGAGATCGCGGCGCCGTTCGTCGCTTTCGTCGAGCTCATCGGCGGCGCCATGCTCGCGCTCGGGCTCTTCACCCGCCCGGTCGGCATCCTGCTGGCGATCGACATGATCGTCGCGATCGTGGCCGTGCACCTGCCCGCGGGCCTCTGGGTCGGCGAGGGCGGCTACGAGTTCGTCGCCGTGCTCGGTGTCGCGGCGCTCGCGCTCGCCTTCACCGGCGCCGGTCGCTTCTCGATAGACGGTGCCGTCCTGCGAGGACGCGCACCCGCCTGGCTGGTCTGAACAGGCGCGCCCCACACGAACGACGAGTGTCCTGAGACGGTCCGGTGGCCGCTCCCGTCGCAGAAAATCCCGGAAATCGGCATCCATACCCGGAGATTTCGCGACGGGAGCGGAGAACGTCAGAGCGCCGCGAGTTCGCGCCGCATCCAGGACTCGACGGATGCGGCGACCTCCTGTGGGGTCAGCGCGTCGGTGTCGATCACCTCGGCCCGCCACCGCGGGTCTCCTGGTTCCAGGTCGGCCCAGCGCGACCACTGCATCGGCAGGGGGCTCGCGACACGGATCACCTCTGGAGCATGTCGGGGGTCGAGGGTGTGCGCGAGGAACCACTCGCCGAAGCGGTTGTGGTGCACGATCACCTCCAGGTGCTCGCCGCGCTGCACCAGCCGCTCCGTGCGCACGTCGGGGGAGCAGTCGAGCAGGCATACGCGGATGCCATCGAGCTGATCGGCGGAGGGCGCGGCGAGGAGCTCGCCCATCGGCACCTGGCCGCACAGCAGCACGTGGGCGCCGTCGGCCTGGGCGATCAGCGCCTGCTGTACCCAGTGCTCGACGGCGCCGTGCCGCCAGGCGGTGTCCGCCCCATCGGGAACCCCGATCGAGTCGAACTCCTCGCAGCGGACCGGCGCTCCCCAGTCCACGGTCTCGAGGAGCGAGAGTACGGTCGACTTGCCCGCACCGCTCGCACCGGTCAGCGAGAACAGCATCCGGTCACCGTCAGGCCCGCGGATCGCGCGGAGGCGTCGCGCCGATGTCGGGCACGGGAGCGGTTCCTAGGTGCACCTCCAGATCGTCCGCGCTCGGCGTCTTCGGACGCCGAGCGGTCGGGCGATCGAGATAGAACATCGCGGTGGACGCGATGTCGTCACGCAGCGGCAGGTAACGCCATCCGCTGCGCCAGCCGAGAGCCTGGATGTCGACCTTCGGGATGCCGGTGGCGAAGTGGATCGGGTCGAGCAGGTGCCACCGGTACATACCGAAGCGCTGCTGACTCACGTAGAGGCCATCGGGCCTGATCACCTGCGGCATCCCGAGGTAGGGGGTGGAGAACTCGGTGTACCCCTGCCCGGGGATGTCGAAGTTCCATGCACCGCCGAAGTAGTCCTCCGTTCCGGTCCCGCAGATCGTGGGGTAGTCGGTGTCGTCGTCGAGGTAGAACTTGATCTCGCCCTCACCCCACCAGCCGTTCGAGTTCACGCCCCAGGCGATGTAGGTGCCGACGTACTGCCCCTGGCCTTCGATACCCTCGAGGATCACGTGCGGTGTGAGGTCCTCGAGAGGGTTCGAGCGACGCCACTGCGCATGGAAGTAGGCGTCGCCGGAGTGATCTCCGCCGACCTCGTACGTCACCTGGTAGTAGATGCGCACATCGACGGTCGATGTGTTCTCGAGCGTGAGCCGCGCACCGTCGCGGAACGGCATGGGCCAGTACGAGTTGAACCCGCCGTGCGGGTTGGCGGCGATCGTCTGCGAGTTGACCTGGGCGAAAACGCCCCACCCGTTGCAGAAGAAGTCTCCGTACGGAACCTCGACGGCGGGCTCCTCGGCTCCGTCCCAGTACGCGCGCAGCAGCAGGGTGCGCCAGTTGTCGGTGTGCGTGGTGATCCAGATATGCGTGATCTTGCCCGAACCCTGGATGCGGGCGAGGTCGAACGTCTCGCCCGCCTTCACATCGACGCTGGGCGAGATCTTCCAGCCGGGGCCGAGGTCACGCGCGCAAGATGCGCCCGTGCCCTCGGTCGCCCGGCCACCGCCCCCAGCGGATCCATCGAAGTTCTCCGGCGAGATCGAACGCGTCTGCACGGGGCGCAGCGTCGCGAGGGTCGCCAGGTCAGAGGGTGCGAAAGTCATGGGCGCCAATGTAATCGATTTCACCTCAGAACGCCAGAGAACGGATGCGTGCGCGATACTGTTGCTTCACATCCGGCACATCCGGACAACGCAGTGAGGTTCGCATGTCCACGATCTACGACGTCGCAGAGCTCGCCGGAGTCTCTCCGGCGACGGTCTCGCGCGTCTTCAACGGCACGAGCGTGTCGGAGGAGAAGGTGGCCGCTGTCCGCGACGCCGCCGCCCGTCTGAACTTCACGCCGAATCGCACCGCGAGGACGCTGCGTCGGCAGAGCTCCGAGGTCATCGCCCTCGTCATCCCCGATATCGAGAATCCGTACTTCACCGAGATGGCGAGGGGCGTCGAGGACGTGGCCTCCGAAGCCGGATATTCGGTCGTGCTCTGCAACTCCGACGCGCAGGTGGAGAAGGAGGCGACCTATCTCCGGATCGCGATCGCCGAGCACATGTCGGGGATCATCATCGCGACCGCCGACGAGCACACCGATCTCGACAGCGTCCTCGCCACGGGGCGGCCGGTCGTGGCTGTCGACCGCGGCACCGACTACGACATCGACGAGGTCGTGATGGCCAACCGTGCCGCCGGCACGTCGGCCACGAAAGACCTGATCGACGCAGGGTATCGCAGAATCGCCTACATCGGCGGTCCTGAGCACATCGATACGGCCGCAGAGCGCGCCGCCGGCTGGCGGGCGGTGCTGGGAGCGTCGCGACCCGAGCTCGACCTCGACGAACTCGCACGGTTCGCGACGTTCAGGGTCGACGGCGGGAGAGCGGCGATGGAAGAGCTGCTGGCCCTCCCCGACCCTCCCGACGCCGTCGTCGCGGGCAACAACCTCATCGGGGTCGGCGCTATCCAGGTGCTCACCGAGCACGGCCTCACGCCACCGCAGGTGGGCGTCGCGGTGATCGGCTCGCTGCCCTTCACCACGCTCTCGCCGACCGCCGTGACGGTCGTCCGGCTGCCAGCGCGGCACATGGGCGTCACGGCTGCGCGCATGCTTCTGGAGCGCATCGGCGGCGACGCCCAGCCTGCGCGCACGGTCGTGCTGCGCAACGAGATCCAGTCGGCCTCCGTCATCCGCGGCTGACGGATCCCGTCACTCCGAAGGCCCGGACGCACAGCGTCTTGCGTCATGAAATCGATTTCGCGTACAGTGGCGACAGGTTCGCATCGACGGCCCGGGTTTCAAGGAGGACACCATGCGCTGCACCCTCGGGGTGGACATCGGCACAGCCAGCAGCAAGGGCGTGCTGGTGGACGTCGACGGCGAGATCCTGGCGACCGCGACCAGGGCGCACGAGGTCAGCCGTCCGCACACCGGCTGGGTCGAGATGGATGGTCTGGTCTGGTGGGACGAGTTCGTCGCGATCGCGCGAGAGCTGATCGCCGCGGTGCCCGAGGCCGAGATCGGCGGAGTGGGCGTCAGCGGCATGGGGCCGTGCATCCTGCTGGTCGATGACGACGATGTGCCGGTCCGCCCGGCCATCCTCTACGGCGTGGATACGCGCGCACATGTGCAGATCGAGCAGATGACCGCCCAGATCGGCGCCGAAGAGATCGCCCGCGTGGGTGGTTCGCTGCTCAGCTCGCAGGCCGGCGGGCCGAAGCTGGTCTGGGTCGCGGAGGAGGAGCCGGAGGCCTGGGCTCGAGCGCGGCGGCTGTTCATGCCCGCCTCGTGGCTCGCCCGCAGACTGACCGGCGCCTACCTGCTCGATCACCAGTCGGCGAGTCAGGTCTCTCCCCTCTACGACATCGAGGGCGAGCGGTGGCATGAACCCTGGTGGGCGCGCTACGCGGGTTCGATCGAGCAGCCTCCTCTGCGATGGGCTGGCGACGTGGCCGGCACGGTCACCCCCGAAGCGGCATCCGCCACGGGAATCCCGGAGGGCACGCCCGTCATCACCGGCACGATCGACGCCTGGACCGAGGCCGTGAGCGTCGGCGCGCACGAGGTCGGCGATCTCATGCTCATGTACGGGACCACGATGTTCCTCGTCGCCACCGGCGAGGAGACGCTGCGCACACCGTCGATGTGGACGACGGCGGGGGCGTTCGCCGGCACCCGCAACCTCGCCGGCGGTCTCTCCACCTCAGGGGCGCTGACTTCGTGGCTGAAGGATCTGACGGGAGCCGACTATCCGCAGCTCCTCGCCGAGGCCGAGGAGTCCGGCCCGGGAGCGCGCGGACTGCTGATGCTGCCGTACTTCGCCGGCGAACGTACACCGATCCAAGACGCGGACGCGCGCGGCGTCGTCGCCGGTCTCACGCTCGGCCACACCCGCGGCGATCTGTACCGGGCGGCGCTCGAAGCCACGGCGCTCGGCGTGCGCCACAACGTCGAGACGATGCGGGCGGCGGGCGCCGACATCGGTCGCGTCGTCGCCGTCGGCGGCGGCACGCAGGGGAGGCTCTGGATGCAGATCGTGTCTGATGCGACCGGACTCGTGCAGGACGTTCCCGAGACGACGATCGGCGCGAGCTACGGCGCTGCGTTCCTCGCGGCGACCGCGACCGCCACCGCGGCGACCGGCGTTCCCGTGATCACCGACTGGAACCCGGTCGCCGAGAAGATCCACCCCGATGAGACGCTGCGCGCTCGCTACGACGCGCTCTTCGATCGATACCTGCGGCTGTACGAAGGATCGAAGGATGTCGTGCACGAGCTCGCCGCCGAGCAGAAGAAGGAGGCGGCATGATCCGTCGATCCCGCGGAATCCCGCACACCTCGCAGGCGACCGCATTCCCTCTGGGTGGCATCGGCACCGGCAACGTGTCGATCGGAGCACGCGGCGAGCTGCGCGACTGGGAGTTCGAGAACCTCCCCGACAAGGGTCGCCGGAACCCGTACTCCTTCTTCGCGATCCACGCAGCGCCCGAGACGGGGCCCGCGGTGACGCGGGTACTGGAGGCGCGACTGACCGGGCGGCACGACGCGGATGCCGGCTACTCCTTCGACCAGCTCGCGGGGCTTCCCCGGCTGGATGCTGCGATGCTGCACGGCGAGTATCCGGTCGTCGACATCGACTTCACCGACGGCGTCCTTCCGGTCGACGTCTCGCTGCACGCGTTCACGCCGCTCGTGCCGCTCGACGCCGACGCCTCCGGCATCCCCGCCGCGGTCCTCCGCTACCGGGTCACCAATCCCGGTGCGTGTGCGGTGGCGGTGACCGTGGTCGGCAGCGTCTCGCACACCGCCGGACGCGCCGCTCCAGGGCCCGACGCGCCCTGGGGGATGCGCGCCACGCAGACCGTGCGCTGGCGAGACGACGGCGTCGTGCGCGGACTCGACTTCGGCATCGACCTTCCTCCGGACGACCCCGGTTACGGCACGCTGAGCCTGACGACGACGGATGCCGCGACCACCGTCAAGCCGCAATGGGTGACCAGCTACTGGCCAGACGGCGCGCGGCTGTTCTGGAACGACCTCACCGATGACGGGCTGCTCGCCGCCGAACCGCGACTGACCTTGGAGGATCGCCCTCGCGGGCTGTTCGCCGAGCTCGATGCGGACCCTGACGCGGCGCCGCTGACCGAGCAGGAGATGCTCGCGAAGCTGCCGCGGATCCGCACCGGCTCCTTGGGGATCGTTCACACGCTCGCGCCCGGGGAGAGCCGCGACTTCGAGTTCGTGCTGTCGTGGAGTTTCCCGAACCGGCGTCGGGGGTGGCACGGGCACATCGTCCTCGACGACCCGGACGACGGCGTCGTGCGCAACCACTACGCGACGCTGTGGCCGGACGCATGGACGGCCGCGCGGCATCTCCACGACGAGCTCCCGGCGCTGGAGCGGGCCACCGACGCCTTCGTCGACGCCCTCTACGGCGGCAGCCTCGACGCGGTCCTGGTCGATGCGATCGGCGCGAACGTCGCCGCGGCACGCTCGACGACCGGTTTCGTCGTCGAGTCCCCGAACGCGGAGCTGGGGGAGGGGCCGGTGTTCGCGGCATGGGAGGGCTCGTTCGATCACGGCGGCTCCTGCGAAGGCACCTGCACGCACGTGTGGTCGTACGCGCAGACGCTCGCCTGGCTGTTCCCCTCGCTCGAACGCAGCGCTCGCCGGGTCGAGTACCTGCTCGAGACCGACGACGCCGGTGCGCAGAAGTTCCGCGGCAACCGCATCTTCGGCGGCCCCTCCTGGTTCATGGGTCCTGCCGTCGACGGGCAGCTCGGCACCCTGCTCCGCCTGCACCGGGAGTGGCGGTTCAGCGGCGACGAGGAGTTCCTCCGCGAGCTGTGGCCCGCGGCATCCCGCACCCTCGACTACGCGATCCGCGAGTGGGACAGAGACGGCGACGGCCTGCTCGACGGCGAGATGCACAACACCTACGACATCGAGTTCCACGGGGCGGAGCCGCTCGCGAACGGCGTGTACCTCGCCGCGCTGCGGGCGGGGGCGCGGATGGCCGCCCACCTCGGCGAGGTCGAGCGCGCCCGCGGCTGGACCGCGCGCGCCGAGCACGTCGCCGCCGCCATGGACGCGACGCTGTGGAACGGCGAGTACTACCGGCAGGTCATCGACGATGCCGATGCTCATCGCTACCAGTACGGCGACGGCGTGCTGTCCGACCAGCTGCTCGGACAGTTCCACGCCTTCGTGAACGGACTCGGTCATCTGCTGCCCGAGGATCGGGTCGACTCGGCGCTCGGCGCTATCGCCAGCTACAACCTGCGCGACGATCTCTCCGCCCACGAGAGCACGCAACGCGTGTACGCGCTGAACGACGAGGGCGGACTGCTGCTCGCGTCCTGGCCCCGGGGCGGGCGTCCGGCGATTCCCTTCGTCTATTCGGACGAGGTGTGGACGGGCGTGGAGCACCAGGTCGCGGCCTCCCTCCTCTTCGCGGGCCGCTATGAAGAAGCCCTCCGCATCGAACGGGCGCTCCGCGCTCGCTACGACGGCACCCACCGCAGCCCCTGGAACGAGATCGAGTGCGGCAACCACTACGCCCGCTCCCTCGCGTCCTGGGCGCTGCTGCTCGGCGTGAGCGGGGCGCAATGGGACGCGCCTGACCGCGTTCTCTCTTTCGCTCCGGCGACTGACGGGCCCTTCCGCAGCCTGTTCACGACCGGCTCCGGCTGGGGCCGGGTCGAGATCGACCGCGATGCGCTCACGCTCCGTCTCGACGGCGGAACCCTCGACATCGGCGATCTGCGGCTGCACGGTCGCAGCGTCGGACGCGGCATCCGACTCCGAGACGGGGAGTCGCACACCATCCACACCCTGACACCGGAGGCATCATGACCACCTACACCCTGCCCGCACCCGTCGTCCGGCCGGCATCCGCCCCGAAGACCGCCTATCTCATCACCTCCGGAGATCTCCGGGAGTCGGCGAACGTCGCGGGCTGGCCCACCCAGGTCGAACTCGAGGAGGGCGTGACCGGCGTGCTCGACGGCCTCGGATGGACGGTCGTCCGCCCGTTCGGCGTCGACCCGGCGACCGGACATGGCTTCATCTCCAGCCAGCGGATGGGATTGGAGGTGTTCCGAGACATCCCTGTCGACGCCCCCCTCGTCGTGGCCATCGCAAACTGGCAGTACTCGCACCACGTTCTCGCGGGCCTGCGCACTCACGAGGGGCCGATCCTCACCGTGGCGAACTTCGCGGGGGACTGGCCGGGCCTCGTCGGCCTGCTCGGCTTGAACGCGGGCCTGACCAAGATGGGCAAGCCCTACGCGACGACCTGGTCGGTCGATTACACCGACGACTGGTTCACCGACGCCATCAGGGAGTGGACCGAGACCGGCGCCATCACCCACGACGACTCGCACGTGCGTCCGCTGCCCGAGTTGCCCGACAGCCCGGAGAAGCGTCTCGGTGAGGCGCTCGCCGCCCAGCTCCACGCGGAGAAGGCGATCATCGGCGTCTTCGACGAGGGGTGCATGGGCATGTACAACGCGATCTTCGACGACGAGCTGCTCAACAAGACGGGCATTTACAAGGAGCGGCTCTCCCAGTCGGCGCTGTACGCCGAGATGCTCGAGGTCGGCGAGGACGAGGCGGATGCCGCCTACGACTGGCTGATCGACCACGGAATGACCTTCCGATACGGCGAGGATGCCGTCACCGAACTCACCCGCGAGCAGGTGCAGTGGCAGCTGAAGATGTACATCGCCGCTCTCCGCATCGCGGACGACTTCGGTCTCGACGCGGTCGGCATCCAGTATCAGCAGGGGCTCAAGGACCTCGTGCCGGCATCCGACCTCGCCGAAGGCATCCTGAACTCCACCGAGCGCCCTCCCGTGACCTCGCGCGACGGCTCGCGCGTGCTGCACGAGGGCCGGGCCTTCCCGCACTTCAACGAAGCGGACGAGGGGGTCGCGGTCGACGCGCTCGTCACCGACCGCGTCTGGCGCGCGATGGGACTCGTGCCCGACAACACGCTGCACGACGTCCGGTGGGGAGAGGAGTACGACGGCGAGTTCGTCTGGGTGTACGAGATCTCCGGCTCCGTCCCCGCATCGCATCTCGGCGGCTGGGACCAGGCCGAGGGGTGGCGGCAGGGTCACGTGTTCTTCCCCGCGGGCGGCGCCACGATCAACGGCGTCTCGAAGCCGGGCGAGATCGTCTTGTCGCGCGTGTTCATCGCCGACGGCATCCTGCAGGCCGATGTCTTCCGGGCCTCGGTCGTAGAGCTGCCGGAGGAGGAGACCCGACGCCGCAAGGAGGCCACGAACCCCGAGTGGCCGATCGCCCATGTCGTGCTGCGCGGCCAGACGCGCGACCAGTTCATGGCGCGGCACAAGGCCAACCACGCGCAGCTCGTCTACGCGCCGGATGCCGAGACCGCCGATCGTGCTCTGATCGCCAAGGCGGCGATGTTCGCGGGCATGGGGATCGCGGTCAACCTCGTCGGAGATGTGAGCCTCTGACGACCACGACCCCGACCACGACCACGCCCACGACCACGACCACGCCCACGCGCGAACCGCCCTTCCCTGATCGGGGAAGGGCGGTTCGCGTTCTGCGGCATGCCAGTGAGGCGCCTGGTCAGTGCGCTCCGGGGCGGAAGCGCACCTCGACGGCCTCGGATGCCGAGCCGTCCACGCTCTGCGACACGGCGACAGACTGCGGAGGAGTCAGCTTGCGATCGAGGACGATCGTCCAGGTGCCGTCGGCGGCGACAGCCGCAGTCGCGGCGGTCGCCGTGCGCCCAGGGCCGCTCGTGGTCGCCGAGATCTCGGCGCCGGCGACGCCGGTGCCGCGCAGCGTCACCCGATCGGCGTCGACAGCGGCGGTCGGCGCCGCCGGGGGTGCAGGCTCGACGCCTGCCGCGTCGTCCTGCACGCGGGAGAGGTTGCGCATCCACGTGAAATCGGTCTTCGTGATGGTGTCGTCGCCGTAGACCTTGCCGTCGCGGTCGACGGCGTAGGCGAAGAAGCCGCCCTTCGCGCCTTCCTCCGGTTGCCAGATGGCGTACTGGTACGCGGTCGAGGAGGGAGCGGTCGTCGAGTCGTAGATGCCCTCGGCGTCGCCCCAGTGCGTGCGGTCCTGCTCCTCGTAGAACGAGAAGCCGGGGAGGAACCGGCACGGCGCCACGTCGTCGGCGAAGGTCTCCCACGTCGCCTGCATGCCCGAGACCCCACGACCGTAGGCCTGCAGCAGCACGTAGGAGATGTTGCCCGAGACGGCTTCGAACAGCGGCGTGTCGCCGGTCTGGTTGGTGTCGTAGATGAAGATGCGATCGCTGCCCGACTTCGGGCCGATGAGCTCGCCGAGGGCGTCGAACACGCCGATCGCGCGGGTGAGGTCGTCGCCCTGCGGGTAGGACTCGACGTCGACGTCGATGCCGTCCAGTCCGTACGGGGTCACGTAGGTGTCGACGAGCTGTTGAGCGTAGGCGCGGTACGAGGCGTCGTCGAGCGGGATGTCGGCCTTCGCGAGCTTGTCGATCCAGAGCGTGTAGACGACCTTGGTTCCCCTGGCATGCAGGGCGGGGACGTAGGTGTCGCGCAGCGTCGGCCAGTAGTCCGTGCCGGCTGTCGCTCCGGCATCGAACACCATCGCGACGTCGATCTCCGCGGGCAGATCGGTCATCCGCGTCACGTTCGGGTCGGGCAGGTTCGAATTCGCGTTCTGCGGGACAGTGACGTCCCGCCATGTTCGGTAGTACGCCATGGTCTGCGGTGCCGCTTCGCACTGCGTCGTGCTGAGCGGATCGCCGGCGCCGGCCGGAGACGCGGCGTCGGCCGTCGCCGGCTGTGCGGTGAACGCCGCGAGTCCTGTGAGAAGTGCGCCCAATCCGAGCGCGGTGGTTCGCTTCATTGCTCTCTCCTTCGAGGGGATGCTCAAGTCGCGTCGCAGCACTGCGACTACTTAAGCGCTTTAGCGAGACACTAGCAGAGCACCGCTTCTGTGCACAGTCCAAGAAGCGCGAACGAACTCGATCGCTACAGTTGGGGAATGTCCAAACCGAAGCGCGTGACGATCACGGACATCGCCCGACTGGCCGGCGTCTCTCAGGGGGCGGTGTCCTTCGCGCTGAACGGACGCCCCGGAGTCAGCGAGCAGACTCGGCAGCGCATCCTCGACATCGCGGCAGAGCATCAATGGCAGCCGAGTTCAGCCGCCCGTGCGCTCGTCGGCGCCCGTGCGGGCGTCATCGGCTTCGCCGTCAACCGGCCGGCGGGAACCCTGGGCACCGAGGCGTTCTTCACGGATCTCATCGCCGGCGTGCAGTCGGCTCTCGCAGAGCGGCACATCGCGATGCAGATGGTGCTCGTCTCGTCGATCGACGACGAGGTGGCGACATACCGGCGCTGGCGCAGCGCCAATCAGGTCGACGGAGTGATCGTGATCGATCCCCGGGACGACGATCCGCGTCTCGCCGCGCTCACCGAGCTCGCGCTGCCCGCCGTCGTGATCGGCAGCCATCCCTCGGCTGATGGAGACCCGGCGGCGCTGTGGCTGGACGACAGCCAGGTCGCGCACTCGCTCTTCGACTACCTCTCGGCTCTCGGCCACCGGTCGATCGTCTACGTCGCCGGCCCCGCAGAGTTCCAGCACACGCGATTGCGCACCGATGTGCTGCGGGGTCTCACAGCCCGAAGCGTGACCGGAGAGGTGATCGCCACCGACTTCTCGCCTGTCGCCGCATCCGCCACCATGCGACGGATCCTCAGCCGGGCCGATCGGCCCACCGCCGTCGTGTTCGACAACGACGTGATGGCGATCGCCGGCCTGCGCATCGCCCAGGAGATGGGGCTGGCGGTGCCGGGCGACCTGTCGATCGCGTCCTTCGATGACTCCGTGGTCGCGGGACTCGTGCATCCGTCGATCACCAGCATCACGCGCGACACGTTCGGGCTCGGAGCCGATGCCGCGGCGTTCCTCCTCGAGCAGATCGAGGTGGCCGAGCTGCTCGACGATCGGGTCGGCGCACTGCCGCAGCTCACGGTGCGCGAGAGCACCGGCGCCCCGCGCTAGTCGCGACTCACACCACGGTGTTGTGCGAGTCGTACGCCACGCCGTCGGGAGCCGGATGCACGAGTTCTGTGATGCCGCGAGCGGAGAGCGCCTGGGGGCTGTCGGCATCGATCGAGGTGACGAACGCGGCGTCGACACCCGCCTCGCACGCGTCGACCCAGGCCTGGAAGACGGATCCGCCGGGGCTCATCGCGCCGCGGTTCAGCGGCGTCTCCGCCTCGTCGACGTCGATCACGATGCCGAGCGCGCGGGCGGGAGCGGTGCGGCGTTCGCGCAGCTCGGGGATGAGCTCGGCGAACCGCCGCCCGATCGGCTTGGCCTCGCCCTCTTCGTCGATCAGGCCGAGCGTGTACTCCAGTTCCGGGAAGTCGGCGAGGCTGCGGCTCACGTCGTGCGAGCACCACCAGGTCACACCCCAGAGGTTCTCCGTGCGCGCGACCGAGCGCAGCGTCGCCTCGAGGAAGCCGGGGGTCTCCTCAGGGCTGAGGCAGTTCGAGGGTGCGCCCACCTCCTGCAGCCAGATCGGGCGATCGGCATCGGTCGCGAAGCCGCGCGCGAGTTCGATCATGTACTCGGCGTGGCGATCGGATGCCGCCGATCTGCCGCCGTACCGCTGGGCGGTGCCGTTGAAGATCCACGAGTGCACGGTGGTGAGGGCGCCGAGGCGGGACGCCAGCTTGGGGGTGAAGCCGTGGCCGTCCATGTACCAGGCGGCGTCGTACTCGCTGTGCACATGCTGCTGTGCGGGCGCGGCGGCCGCGGCGGCATCCAGCAACGTCGTGATCCAGTTCGCGGCCTCGGACTCGCTCACCGGCCAGGGGGAGGGATGGGTCGCGGCGGAGAACTGGTTCGTCTCGTTGCCCAGCGTGAAGCCGAGGAAATTCGGTTCTGATCCCAGGGCCTGACCCAACCGGGTCACGAGCTCGACCTGCCCGCTCAGAGCGTCGGGGTGCGTGAACATGTTCTTGTCATGCCAGGTGGACAGCCACGACGGGATGAAGTCGAAGCTCGACAGATGCCCCTGGATGACGTCCACGCTCGCATCGAGGCCGAAGTCTCCGGCCAGCTCGACCACGGCGCGCACATCGGCGACGGCTCGGTCTCTGATCAGGGTGCGGTTCGGCTGCAGGATCGTCCAGAGCGGGAAGATGCGCACGTGGTCGAGCCCGAGCTCCGCGAGGGCCTCGAAGTCGCGCTTCACCTCGTCGAGGTCGAGAGACATCCACGAGTGCATCCACTGCGACCGGGGTGTGTAGTTGGCGCCGAAGCGCAGCGGAGCGAGGGAGCTGGGCATCGCTGTCCTTTCGAGTATCGACGCTGAAACGGCGCGCATCCCGGGGTCGACCTGTCGAGCGACATGTGGCATGCTATGGTCACTATACCGTTTTAGTGAGGGTTGTCACAGCGCCTCCCGCAGGCGCCCCAGCCCCGGCCACTTCGAAGGAGAAGTCCATGAAGCACCGTTCCACAGCAGTCGCGGGCCTCGCGGTCGCGGCATCCCTCATCCTCGCCGGCTGCACCGGCGGCGGCTCTCCCGCCCCAGGCGGAGGAGGCGACGGAGAGATCACCGGCGAGATCACCTTCCAGACCTGGTCGCTCAAGAACGACAAGTTCACGCCCTACTTCGAAGACGTCGTCGCTTCGTTCGAGAAGGAGCACCCCGGCACGAAGGTCACATGGATCGACCAGCCCGGCGACGGCTACGAGGACAAGATCCTGCAGCAGGCCGAGTCGGGTGAGCTGCCCGACGTGATCAACCTGCCGCCCGAGTACGCGTACTCCCTCGCCTCCGCCGATCAGCTGCTCGACCTCGGCAGCGCGTCGAAGGCGATCGACGACTACGTCGCCGGCGGCGTCGCCGCCTATCAGTACGACGGCGTCGAGGGCTCCTTCGCATTCCCGTGGTATCTCGGCACCGAACTCAACTACTGGAACAAGGCGCTGCTCGCGAAGGGCGGTGTGACGCAGGCCCCCGCGACCTTCGACGAGACCCTGGATGCCGCCGAGAAGCTCGCCGCAGCGGGCGTGCCGATGTTCTCCTCGGTGCCGAGCCCGAAGACGCTGCAGATCGTCGGCGCCGCTCCCGACATCTACAAGGACGGGGAGTTCGTCTTCAACACCCCCGAAGCCGCGAAGATCATCGACCGCTACGCCGAGCTCTACAAGGCCGGGGCGATCACGGCCGAGGCGCTTCAGGGCGCGGGCACGGCGAACTCGAACATCAACATCTTCAACACCGGCGGGGTCGCCTGGACGACGGCGGGCCCGAACTACATCGACAAGGACGTCGCGGTGAACGCGCCGAACCTCCTTCCGGACGTCGACGTGACGAACGGCTTCGGCAATCCGCCGCTGTTCGTGCAGGGCATCAGCGTCTCGAAGAACTCGGACAACTCCGCCACCGCGCTCGCCTTCGCGGAGTTCGTGACGAACACGGCGAACCAGATCGAGTTCGTGAAGCTCGCAGCCGGGTTCTTCCCCGGCACGATCGAGGCCAACTCCGACCCGTCGGTCTTCGCCGAAGCCCCCGTGAACGAGCTGCAGGGCACCGCGACCTCCCTCGCCGCCGAGCAGATGGCCGATGCGAAGCAGACCGGCGCCCCGCAGTACACCGAGGCCATGGAGACCTACGCGAAGCAGCAGATCGCGCTCGCGATCACCGGCGAGATCTCCGGCCAGGAGGCACTGGACAAGGCCGTGGAGTACGCCCAGCAGAACGTCGTCGACTGAGCGCCGCGGCGGAGAGGACGAGACCGTGAAGAGACAGAGATGGTTCACGCCGTATCTGCTGGTGCTGCCGGCGGTGATCTGGGTGTTCGTGTTCGCGCTGTGGCCGTTCCTGAACACCGTGATGCTGGCGTTCACGGATGCTCGTCCCCTCCGCCCCGCGGAGTTCGTCGGCCTCGCGAACTTCGCGAAGCTGTTCGAAGACGAGAGGTTCGGGTACGCCCTGTCGACCTCGCTCGTCTACGTCGTGGTCTGCGTGCCGCTGCTGACATTCCTGCCCCTGCTGCTCGCGATGCTCGTGCACAGCAAGATCCCGGGAATCGGGTTCTTCCGCACCACCTTCTACTTCCCGGTGATCGCCTCGGCCGTGGTCGTGGCGATCGTCTGGGAGTTCCTGTTCTCTGGTAGCGGCACAGTGAACTCCGCGCTGAAGTTCTTCGGCCTCGCCGATCGGCCCATCGAGTTCCTCTCGGATCGCTGGCTGCTCATCGGCTGCGCGATCGGCCTCACCGTGTGGAAGGGTCTCGGCTACTACATGGTCGTGTACCTCGCAGCGCTCGGCAACGTCGGCCGTGAGCTGCATGAGGCGGCCGCTATGGACGGCGCCGGCCGTTGGCGCCGGTTCTGGTCCGTGACCGTCCCGGGCGTGCGCGGGCCGATGATGCTCGTCTCGGTGTTGGTCTGCGTCGGCGCGATGCGCGTCTTCACCGAGCTCTACGTGCTCTCCAACGGATCGGGCGGACCAGGCGGTCGGGCGATGAGCATGGTCATGCTGATCCAGTCGATGGGCAAGGGCCTGAACGGTCAGGTGGGGTATGCGTCGGCGATCTCGCTCGTGCTGTTCCTCCTGACACTCGTGCCGCTCGCGGTCGTCGGCGTGATCAACAACAGCGACACGATCAAGGAGGCGCTCGCCACGAGGCGCACCGCGAAGGCCGCCAAGATCGCGCGCAGCGCGCAGGGGGTCACCCGATGAGCGTGAACCAGGAGCTGCGACGCGAGCGCGCGTACCGCACCAAGGGCTCGGCCGACATCATGAAGCCGTCGCTCGGCGGCCTGATCGGAAAGTACGCCCTGCTGCTGATCGTGCTCGCGATCATGGTGTTCCCCTTCCTCTGGCAGATGTCGACGTCTTTCAAGGGTGCGACCGAGAACATCTACGACTTCCCTCCATCTCTGATCCCCTCGGCGCCGACGCTCGACAACTACGCCGAGGTGTTCCGCACGATCCCGGTGCTCGACTACGCCTGGCACTCCCTGCTCGTCGGCGTGGGCACCGTGGTCACCAACGTCGTGTTCGCCACGATCGGCGGCTACGCGCTGGGAACCATGAAGTTCCGCGGCAAGTGGATCGTGCTGGCGGTCATCTTCTCCACGCTGCTCCTCCCCGGAGAGGTCACGCTGACGAGCCAGTACCTCACGGTGAAGTCTCTCGGTCTCGCGAACACGCTCTGGGGCGTCTTCCTGCCGGGCGCGATCGCCGCGATCAACGTGTTGCTGATGATGGCGGCGTGCCGCATGATCCCGCCCGACACGCTGGACGCGGCCACGATCGACGGTGCGAACACCATGCAGCGGCTGCGTCACATCGTGTGGCCGAACGTACGCGGCATGGTCTCGGTGGTCGCGCTGTTCGCGTTCATCGGGGCGTGGGACGACTTCCTGTGGCCGCTCGTCGTGCTCTCGGATCCAGCGAACTACACGCTCACGGTCGGCATGCAGTACCTGAGCTCCAACTTCGCGGCGAATCCGCGCGTGATCGCCGCCGGCACGATGATCGCGCTCGTGCCGATCATCCTGCTCTTTGCCGCGCTGCAGCGGCAGTTCTTCAAGGGCGTCGAAGAGGGCAGCGTCAAGGGATGACAGCGGATGCCGAGATCTCGCCGAGGTGGCTTGCGATCCCGCAGCCGCAGCTCGCCGCACTGACGGGCGGATTCTGGCGGCCGAACGCCGTGCGGGTCGTCACCGACGAGCCGTCGCTGAGCGCCGAGGCGTTGCGTCTCGAGCGCGAGCTCGCAGAGCGGGGCATTCCCGGCGGCGATCGGCAGATCGTGCGCCTGCGACGCCCGGCCGAGACTGAGGCCGAGGGCGACGTCGCGGAGGCGTTCTCGATCGACGTCGACGACGACATCGAGGTGCGCGCATCGACCCCCGAAGGCGCCTTCCGCGCGACCAGGCAGGTGCTGCACAACCTGCGAGCTCAGGGCGCGGTGCCTCGCGGTCGCGTGCGGTCCGCGCCCGCGGTGCCGGAGCGCGGCTTTCATCTGGACGCGGCGCGCAAGCACTTCGCTGCGGCGTGGATCCTCGAGCTGCTCCCCGTTCTCGCCGATGTCGGCATCAACTCGTTCCAGTGGCACCTGTCGGAGAACGAGGGGTTCCGGATCGGGTCCGACTCTTTCGCCGAGGTCGTCTCGCCGCTGCACGTCTCACGTGCGGAGGCGCGGAAGATCGCCGATGCTGCAGCCGACCTGCACATCGATCTGGTCCCTTCGCTCGACATGCCGGGGCACTTGGGGCACGTCCTCGCCTCACGTCCTGAGCTGCGGCTCGCCGCATCCGACGGGCGTCCGATCGACCACGCTCTCGACATCACCCGCGACGACGCTGTGGCTTTCGCGCACATGCTGATCGACGACGTCGCCCGGCTGTTCCCTCACAGCACGCGCTGGAACCTCGGCGGTGACGAGTTCGTCGACTTCGCCCGCATCGACGACTATCCCGTGCTTCAGCAGGCGGCACGTGAGCGCTTCGGCGAGCAGGCCACGGGATTCGATCTGCTCACCGACTTCGTGAACCGGACTGCGGTCCACCTGCGTGAGCGCGGTCTCGCCGCCCGCGTCTGGAACGACGGGATGCTGCGAGGGCAGGTCGTGGCGCTCGACCCGCAGGTGGCGCTGGCCTGGTGGACGAACTGGCATGCCGGGATGAGCCCGCTGTCGGCCGCGCTGACCGCTGGACATGAGCTCGTGAACTTCCACGACACGCTGTTCTACTATGTGCTGGGCGAGAAGGCGGGGTACGTCTACCCCACGAGCGCGAGGATATGGGAGGCCGACTGGCACCCGGGGCTGTTCCCTGCGCTGACCGACGGAACGCGCCAGGAGATCGCCCAGCCCTACCCGTCCTCCCTGCGCGGTTCAGCGTTCTCGGTGTGGTCGGACGACGCGGACGCGCAGAGTGCTGAGCAGGTGCTCGCCGGCATCCGCTCGCCGCTTCGCGCCATGGCCGAGCGGGCCTGGAACGGGGGATCGCAGCTGGCACTCGCCGAGTTCCGCGAGGTCGATGAGCGCATCGGCGTCCCCGCTCCGAGCACCCCGCTCGCGCCGTAGCGTCGGACACCGGATCGACCCGTGGGCTATATCGCTTTAGTAAAGTAACCTGAGTAAACCTCGACCGTCGACCGGAGACGCTCCTTCATGCATGACGACACCACTCTCACCCTCGGCCGCGTCAAGCGGGTGCTCGATGAGCGCATCCGCCCCGCCATCCACTCGGCATCCGTGCCCCTGACCGTCGAGGCTCACGAGCTGCCGGGTGAGCCGATCGCGCCGGCAGACGGGCTGGCCCTCGACTTCGCGCCGGTCGCCGTGCCGAGCGCGTGGGGACCCGCCTGGTCGACCACGTGGTTCAAGCTCTCGGGCCGCGTTCCCGCGGAGTGGGCGGGCCGTCGCGTCGAGGCTGTGATCGACCTCGGCTTCGACATCAACATGCCGGGTTTCCAGTGCGAGGCGCTCGCGTACCGCCCAGACGGCACTCCGGTGAAGAGCATCAATCCGCGCAACCAGTGGGTGCCCGTCGCCGAGTCGGCGCACGGCGACGAGCCGGTCGAGCTCTACCTCGAGGCGGCCGCGAACCCCGTGCTGCTGGACTACCACCCCTTCCTTCCGACGCAGGAGGGCGACATCCGCACGTCCTCTCCCGAGCCGCTGTACCGCACCCGACGCATCGACCTCGCGGTGTTCGAGCAGGAGATCTTCGAGCTGTCCCTCGACCTCGAGGTGCTGTTCGAGCTGCAGGCGGAGCTTCCTGCGACCTCGCCGCGCCGCATGCGCATCCTGCAGGCGATGGACGACGCCCTCGATGTGCTCGACCTGCAGCGCATCGCCGAGACGGCATCCGACGCTCGGGCGAAGCTCGCTGACGTGCTCGCCGCTCCCGCAGAGGCGAGCGCGCACCGCATCTCCGCCGTCGGCCACGCCCACATCGACTCGGCCTGGCTGTGGCCCGTGCGCGAGACGATCCGCAAGGTGGCCCGCACGACGTCGTCGATGACCACGCTGCTCGAGGAGCAGCCCGGGTTCCAGTACGGCATGTCCAGCGCGCAGCAGTACGCCTGGCTCAAGGAGCATCGCCCCGAGGTCTACACCCGCGTCAAGGCAGCGGTGGCGGAAGGACGATTCCTGCCGCTGGGCGGCATGTGGGTCGAGTCCGACACGGTCATGCCATCTGGCGAGTCGCTCGTGCGCCAGTTCCAATACGGCCAGCGGTTCTTCGAGAGCGAGTTCGGCATCCGCTCGAAGGGCGTGTGGTTGCCCGACAGCTTCGGCTACTCGCCGGCGCTGCCCCAGCTCATGCGCCGTGCCGGGTTCGAGTGGTTCTTCACGCAGAAGATCTCGTGGAATCAGCAGAACGTCTTCCCGCACCACACGTTCCTGTGGGAGGGCATCGACGGTTCGCAGATGTTCACGCACTTTCCTTCGATGGACACCTACAACTCGCAGCTGAGCGGGATGGAGGTCGCCAAGGCCTCGCGCCAGTTCAAGGAGAACCGCGTCTCCTCCCGCTCGATCGCACCGGTGGGCTGGGGCGACGGCGGCGGAGGCACCACGCGCGAGATGACCGGAAAGGCGTCCCGACTGGCCGACCTCGAGGGCAGCGCGCAGGTGGTCTGGGAGCATCCCGACGTCTTCTTCGACGCCGCGCGCGCCGAGCTGCAGCATCCGGCGATCTGGGTCGGAGAGCTGTACCTCGAGCTCCACCGGGGGACCCTGACCAGCCAGCACGCCACGAAGGCGCTGCACCGTTGGGCGGAGCACGCCCTGGTCGAGGCTGAGCTGTGGGCGGCGACGGATGCTGTGCGCACGGGGGCCGCGTATCCGCAGGACGAGCTCGATCGCCTGTGGCAGACCGTGCTGCTGCACGAGTTCCACGACATCCTTCCCGGCACCTCGATCGCCTGGGTGCATCGCGAGGCCGTCGAGGTGCTCACCGAGGTGCTCGAGCAGGCGCGGAAGCTCTCGGATGCCGCTCGCCGTTCGCTCGCGGGCGAAGGCGAGCGCGAACTGCGGTTCGACCCGACGACCGGCGCTGCCCTCGATACTCGGTCGTTGAGCGAGCGGAGCGAGACGAAACGCCCCACCTCCCTGACTGAAGAGGACGGAGGCTGGCGACTGGAGAACGACCTCGTCTCGGTGCTCGTCTCCGGCGACGGCCTGATCGCCTCTGCCGTCGACAAGTCCACGGGCCGTGAGGCGGTGGCGCCGGGGCGCGCCGCGAACCTGTTCCAGGTGCACCAGGACTTCCCCAACATGTGGGACGCGTGGGACATCGACCGCTACTACCGCAACAGTGTCGTCGATCTCACCGAGGTGTCGTCGATCACGGCATCCCTCGTCGATCGCGCCGCCGTCGTGACGGTGACCCGCCGGTTCTCCGAGTCGTCGATCGAGCAGACCATCTCCCTGCGACCGGATTCTCGTACCGTCGCGTTGCGCAACGACATCGACTGGCACGAGACCGAGAAGCTGCTGAAGCTCGCGTTCCCGCTCGATGTGCAGGCTGCGCACACCGAGGCCGAGACGCAGTTCGGATACCAGGCGCGCGTGACGCACACGAACACGAGCTGGGAGGCGGCGAAGTTCGAGACCTCGATGCACCGCTTCGTGCTGGTGCGCGAGCAGGACTTCGGCGTGGCCCTCGTGAACGACTCGATCTACGGCTACGACACCTCGCGCGAGGTGTCCGACGACGACGTGACCACGACCTTGCGGCTCTCGATGCTGCGCGCACCGCGGTTCCCTGATCCCGACACCGACCACGGTCGCCACGAGATCCAGGTCGGCTTCGTGATCGGAGCGGACGCCGCCATCGCGACCGCCGAGGGCATCGCGCTCAATTCCCCGTCGACGACGGTGCATGGTGAGCGCGAGGTGAAGCCCCTCGTCTCCGTGTCCGGCGACGGCATCGTCGTGTCGGGCGTCAAGCTCGCGGCCGACGGCTCGGGTGATGTGATCGTGCGGCTCTACGAGTCGCTCGGGCGCCGGGTGTCAGGCGAACTCGCGGTCGCTTTCGAGCATCGCGAGGTGCGCGAAGTCACGCTGATCGAAGACGAACTCGACGCTCCGCGGCTCGGCGCCGCGCTGTCGCTGCGTCCTTTCGAGGTGCGGACCGTCCGCATCGTGCGCTGAGAACGCGCAGCGCCGCGCTCGAAAAGTCGGAGTCTCGTCGCGACACACGGTGCCCGGGGTGCTCCGGGCGGCGCGTCTCCAGGGGACTCCGACTTTTCGCGCGGAGCGCAGTCGGCGGAGCGCAGTCGGCGGAGCGCAGGAGGTCAGCGCGAACCGATCTCCGTGAGGGTGGTGCCGTCAGCCAGCGCGACGGTTCTGTCGCCCAGCGGCTCCGGCAGGTCCACGGGGGTCAGACCGACGTTTCCGATGGACTTCTGCGTGCAGGTGAACGAGCCGCCATACGACGCGGTCGTCGCGTAGACGACGTCGAGCACCACGCGGTCCGGTTCGGACGTGACGATCACCTCGCTCACGTCGCATACCGAAGTGGTGCCGATGAGCAGGTCGACGCCTGCGAAGACCGTCGCCAGCTCGTCTTTGCGCATCACGAGCTCGTCGCCGTTGCGGAACACGGGGAGCTCGCGCAGATACTCGGGACTCGCACCGTCGTCCTGCACCACCTGGAAGCCTGTGATGGTCGAAGCCACCTCTTCGGGGGCGATCGAATCGGAGGCCGCGCCACCGGTCGGAACGAGCACGCGGATGCCGTCTCCGGCGGCTCCCCACGCCTCGGCCACTTGCTGCCGCTGTTCTTCCCTCGTCCTCTGCTGGTCCGAGGCATCGGCGCGGCCGATCGCGTCGGCGCGCAGCGACAGCAGGACGCCGCAGGCGATCACCGTGACGAGGATGCCGATCACGCCGCGGATGCGGATCCACGTGCGCCCGCCGTCGCTCAGCTCTGCGTCACGTCCGCCCTTGAGCATCCACCCCCACGTGACGCGATCGACGCGCATCCACGAATCCGGGCGCAGCAGCGCCCAGAGCGAGAAGCCCATGCCGACGACGAACAGGCCGATGATGTACAGCAGACCGGAATCCATGTTTCCCCCCACCCCGAGTCTATTGACCGGCCGTTGCGTCGACGGTCGCTGCGCGGGACGATGGCGGCATGGCCACGATCGATGACGTCCGGGAGATCGCGCTGGCGCTGCCGGGGGTCGAGGAGCGCACAGGCGGACACACGGGGGAGCCGGCCTGGCGGCTGAAGAGCGGTCAGATCGCCTGGATGCGCGGCCCGACGGGTGCTGACCTGCGTCAACTCGAGTCCCTCGGACGTGCATGGCCGGAGGGCCCGGTGCTCGGTGTGCGGGTCGGCTCGGTCGAGGAGAAGGAAGCCTTGCTCGCCGCGGAGCCCGAGTGGCTGTTCAGCATTCCGCACTTCGACGGCTACCCGGGGCTGCTCGTGCGGCTCGACGCGATCGAAAGCGAGCGCTTGGTAGAGATCATCGCCGACGCCTGGCTGCTGAGGGCGCCTGCCCGGGTCGCGAAGGAATGGCTCGCCGCCCGCGGGCTGGAATGACGGTCACGCCGCCGCCGTCAGGAACGGGCGGGCGGCGGCGATGAACGAGCGCGGCTCGTCCGTCCACAGCCGGATGCTGTCGACGACATGCTCGCCGCCCTTCGGGGCCAGGCCGGGTAGGCGGATGCGGGTGGGGCGCTCGAGCTCGATGAGGATGTTCGTCTCGTTCTGCATCCGCTCGGAGTACTCACCGTCCGACACTCGCGGCTGCTTCGGTTCGTCGACCCGGCGCGACACGGCGATCGACGCGATGTCGTTCCAGGAGACGGCGACGTCGATCTCCAAGCCGCTGCGCACGCGGATGCCGTCGGGGCCGACCGTGTGGGGGCGCATGAGCATCGCGCAGAGCATGCCGAGCATCCAGGTGACTCCCCAGATGCCGATGACGAGCATGGTGATCCGCACGGGCGGCCAGCGGTGCACGATGAGATCGATGATCGGTATCTCGACGGCCGACAGGCCGATGAAGATGAACAGCACGGTCAGTACTGGCCGGTGGTAGCCGAGGCCGGTGCCGCCAGGTGGAATCGCGGGGCGACGAGTGATCGCGCGACCGATGCTCGAGTAGACGCGGAGCTCCGCGTGCAGCGCTCTGCGCGCGGCGTCGAAGATGCGGGCGCCTCGGGTCGGAAGGGCGGCGGTGGATGTCATGGTGCTCCCTTTGCGGGCTCGCTCGCCGCGGCATCCGCCACCAGCGTCTCGAGATGCAGGGCGATCGCCGTGATTCCGCGCTCGACCGCCGCGCGATCCTCTGGCGCGACCGCGGCGATGAGCGTGGCATCGAGGTCGGCGTGCTCCTGCTGCATCTGCGTCATGGTCTCGGTCGCAGTGCCGGTGAGTTCGACGAGCACGGCCCGCCGATCGGAGGGATGAGGGGAGCGTCGCACGTGACCTGATGCCTCGAGGGCGTCGACCAGACCCGTGATGTTGCGCGGCGAGACGCCGCAGAGGCGAGCGAGCGCCTGTTGCGTAGAGGGGCCGGCGTGCTGCAGCGCCCAGAGCAGATGCACGCGCGCGGGGGTGAGTCCGGTGCCGTCGAAAGCACGGGCCATGTCTTTCTGGAACAGATCGGCGATCTGGAGAAGACGGTCAAGGAGCAACGGTTGCATAATAGTTACCGTACTTCACTATTACCATGATGCACAAATTTGTGCTTTCCGCAGATACCTACTCTGATCAGCCTGAAACCCGCCTCTGAATGTCGGTGGCCCCCTGTTGAATAGAGGTATGAACAGCCCTGTCGCCACGCTCGATCAGGTCGTCGCCGACGTCGATCGCGTGCTGGGTGCAGATTCTCTGGCGGCGCTGTCGGATGCCGAGCGCATGGACGTTCTGAGGGTCGCCGGAGAGGCGCTGCGGCGTCTGGAGGCGGTCGTCGTCGAGACGGTCGCCACGGCCGATCCGGTGGATTTCGCACAGAGGCTCGGCTGCCGGAACATGAACGAAGTCCTGCAGCGAGTGCTGCGGACGGATGCTCGCGGGGCAGCGCTCCTGGTGAAGGCTGCGCGGCTGGTGACCAGCGAGACCGAACTGATCACGGGAGCGCCCCTGCCTGCCCGGTGGCCGGCTCTGCGGGCGGCGCTGCTCGACGGAGCAGTCGGAGTCAGCGGGCTGCTCGCCGCGACGGCTTCGATCGAGCGCGCCGGCACGCGGATCGGCACGACCGACCGGCTGCACGCCGACGTCATGCTCGCCGATTTCGCGCGCGGCGCGAGCTCGGTCGACGGTGCGGCTGCCGGAGATGTCGCCCCTCCGGCGACGCCTGAGGATCTGCGGCTGTTCGGCTCGGAGATCGCGATGATCCTCGATCCCGACGGGGCCGAGCCGAACGATCGCAACGCGATGAATTCGCGCTTTCTCACGATCGGCCGTGAGCGCGAGGGTGTATTCCCGGTACGCGGCAATCTGCTCCCCGAGGCGAAGGCGCAGCTGCAGCAGATCATCGACGCGCAGCTCAACCCGAAGGGCAGCGGTCCAGCAACGCCGGGGGTCGCGTTCACAGACTCGACGCCCGATGACGAAGATCCCTTCAACTCCGACCCGCGGAACGTGATCGATCCGCGCAGCCCTGCGCAGAAGCGGCACGATGCTCTCGCCGCCGCGCTGGGGATCGCGGCTCGGCATGAAGACATGCCGTCGCTCGGCGGCGCCGCCCCCACGCTCGTGGTGCACGTCGACGCGAAAGAAGTGGCGGCCGGAGCGGCCGGCTGGGCGCGCATACCCGGTATCGACGGTCCCGTCTCAGCATCTGTCGCGCTGCACACGGCGTGCACCGGAGCTATCCAGCGGGTGCTGTTCGACGAGGGCAGGATCGTCGGCATCAGCGTCACCGATCGGGTATTCGCCGTGCATCAGCGGCGTGCGATCGTGGCTCGCGATCGCGAGTGCCTGATTCCCGGCTGCCACGTCGCAGCGAGCTGGTGCGAGATCCATCACGTGACCGAGCACGCCCGCGGCGGCCCGACGCACACCGACAACGGCGTGCCCCTGTGCTGGTACCACCATCGATCGTTGGAGTACTCCGGCTGGGAGATCCGCATGTCCGATGGAATCCCGCAGATCCGCGGGCCGGCCTGGTGGGATGCGGCTCGGCGATGGCGCACCCCGCGTCACTCGCAGCCGAGCAGAGCTGCCCCCGAACCGGCGAATCGCTGAGCCGCGGCTTCATTCGCGCGAGGCGCAGGCCGGATCAGGCCGGCGGCAGCCGCAGCACCTCAGGGGACTCGCCACCGGTCAGATCGTCGGCGATGCGGATGCTGCGCGCGAGGTCGTCGAGTGCACTGCCGAGGGTGCCGAAGCGCTCGCGATCTCCGCACACGGCGGTGAGGGTCACAAGGTGCGTCCCCGTGTCCCACGTGTAGGTCGTGAACGGCGTCCCCGACAGTGCAGGCGCGACGAGCTTCTCGCCCCTGCCGAGCCAGCGGCTCTGGAACGACTCGGTGTCGTCGTAGTCCATCGGCATCGACGCGCGCGCGACCCGCACGTCGGGGGTGAGCACCTGCGCCGTGACCATCGCGACGACGAGCTCGGGCTCCGCCTTCCACGTCCACACCAGCACACGACCGTCGGCGCGCTTCATGAGCAGAGGGGCCGCTTGGCTCATGGCCCACGCGCCGAGTTTCGAGCCGGGGCGCTCCGTGCGGCCGAGCGCCTGATTGGCCTGGCCGAGCAGCATCCGGATCGCGGCCTTGCGGTGCCGGCGCCCCCTGAAGCCGAGCGAGTCCGTCACGGGGATCCAGAGAGCGGGATCGGCGGATGCTGTCAGTCTCATAGGACCACGCTAGAGGCTGAGCCTGGGCGGATGCCGGTGTGCGAACCTCCGTCGAGCACCGGGCTAGGGTGACGTGCGACATGCTTACTGCAGGAGGGCAGCGAATGGACGCGTTCGAGCGGCGGACGATCACGATCGATCGTGACGATCAGCGAGTCGTCCTCCGCGGGCATCTCGCCCAGTCGCGCACCGTCTTCATCCTGCTCGGCGGGGTGGCCGCGCTGTCCGTCGTCGCCGCCGGGGTCAGCGCGCTCGTGGGGGCGGCGGTCCTGATCTGGATACAGGCCGTGGTGACCCGAAAGCAGCTGCCGCTCGGGTCCGAGATGAGCCTGGCGATCACCGAGGGCACCTTCGACATCGACGGTGCGGGAGGGGCCGACCGCATCCGGTGGGGACAGCTGTCGAATCTGAAGCGTGTCGGCGGCGGCCTTTACGTCACCGTCGCACCATCCAACGCACGGCTGGGGATACCCGGGCGGCTCATCGACGATGCGGCATTCGCGAGAGCCATCGAGCTGGTCGGACGACCTGCCGTCGCCGAAGATCGCGCCGACATCTTGGGGGAGGCCTCCGCGACGGGCGTGCTCAGCTCCTCGATCGTCTTCAGCGCGGTCGATCAGCGCGTCGCGCGCGCAGCCCTGCTCCGCGCGTCGTGGAAGCTGTTCGTCGTCCTCGGAGTGCTCGCTCTGATCGGCGTGATCGGTCTCATGCTGGGGGCGGCCGGCATCCTGCCAGGCGACGTCATCGGCTTCTCCGCCGCCGTCATGGCGATCGCCGTCATCTCGTCGACGGTAGTCGTGACGGCGGTGAGCCGCACAGTGAAGCGCAGCCTCACGATCGGCACCGCGCAGACCCTGACGATCACTCCGGACGCTCTCGAGCTGACGGGCCCGGGCGGTGCGACGAGGTTCCTGTGGAGCCGGCTCTTCGATCTGAGGCGCACGCAGAACGTCGTGACGGTGCGGTCGATGCCCGCGAAGACGACGCTGCTCTTCGTCGGTCGCCTCATCGGAGACGAGCTGTATGCGGCGATCGAGCAGCACATCAGAATGGCGAGCGCGACTGCACAACGCGCTCCCGAGAGCTGAGCCTGGGCGGATGCCGGTACGCCTGGGCGGCTCGGCCAGAGCCCTCGGGTAGAGTGGCCACCGCCCGACCGGGCGCTCCGTGGCCGTCGAAACCTCCAAAGGCAGCATGTCTTCTCCCGCATCCGACTCGACCGACCATCGTCCGCTGCGCATCCTGATCGGCTGCGACACGTTCGCCCCCGACATCAACGGCGCCGCCCGGTTCGCCGAGCGCCTCGCCGCCGGTCTGGTTCAGCGCGGACACGACATCCACGTCGCCGCTCCCAACCAGGCCTATCGCCGGGCGCAGCCGCGCACCGAGGTCGTCGAGGGCGAGCCGATGACTCTGCACCGTCTGCCGTCGGTACGCTGGCTGGCCCACGACTGGATCCGCTTCGTCTGGCCGTGGCGGTCCAAGCACTACGCGCGCATCGTGCTCGACCGGGTGCAGCCCGACGTCGTGCACATCCAGTCGCACATCGTGATCGGCCGTGGCCTCGCCCACATCGCACGTGAGCGCGGCATCCCGGTGATCGCCACCAACCACGTCATGGCCGAGAACATCCTCGATCACTCGATCTTCCCCGACTTCGTCGATCGCAAGGTCGAGAAGTTCGCCTGGTCCGACGCGAAGCGCACCTTCGACATGATGCGCGCCGTCACCACGCCCACGCGCCGCGCCGCCGATTTCCTCGAGAAGACCGTCGGAGTCAGCGGAGTGATCCCGATCAGCTGCGGCATCGACCGCTCGCAGTACACCCCCGTCATCGGTCCGCGCGAGAAGAACCGCATCGTCTTCGTCGGCCGCCTCACCGCAGAGAAGCAGGTCGAGGTCATCCTGCACGCGATCACGAAGCTCGACCCCGCGCTCGAGACCACCTTCGACATCGTCGGCGGCGGCGATCAGCGCAAGAACCTCGAGAACCTCACGGTCAAGCTGGGCCTGGCCGACCGCGTCACGTTCCACGGTCGCACGACCGACGAGGAACTGCGGGCGCTGCTCTCCCGGGCGTCGGTGTTCGCGATCGCCTCGATCGCCGAGCTGCAGTCGATCGCGACCATGGAGGCCATGGCCTCAGCACTGCCGATCGTGGCCGCCGACGCCGTCGCGCTGCCTCATCTCGTGCACGACGGCGAGAACGGCTACCTCTTCGAGCCGGGCAACGTCGACGAACTGGCCGCGCGCCTCACCGACGTGCTGACCGCGACGCCGGAGGAGTACGAGCGGATGCAGCGCGCCTCTCTCGACGGCGTCATCATCCACGACATCACCCGCACTCTCGACACCTTCGAGGCGCTGTACCGCGACGAGCCTCTGCCCGAGTGACGATGCACATCGTCTTCTTCGGCGATCAGCACCTCGACTCCCTCGGCGGGGCGCAGGTGTCGATGCGGCTGCAGCGCGAGTTCCTGGAGCGCGCCGGGCACACCGTCACCGTCGTGGCGCCGAAGATGCACGGACCTCGCTCGGGCGCGTACGATCCGGCGAACGTCGACCTCCCTTCGATGCCGATCACCGCCGACCGCGAGTACTCGATGAGCTGGCCGGGCCGCGGCACCGACCGCTTCCTCGATCGGGCCATGACGCGCAGGCCTCCTGTCGATCTCGTGCATGTGCAGGCTGATTTCTGGGGCGGGTTCATCGGTCACCGATTCGCCCGCCGTCACGGGATCCCCGTCGTGCACACCATGCACAACCGCGTCGACGTGGGCATCCGTGCCGTCACGCCGCTCGCCGGGCCCGTCCTGGCGGTTCTCAACCTGTGGCGTCGTCGCGCGCTGCCGGGCACGGGCGCCGGGTCTGACGGGTGGGCGTTCCTGCGCGGGCTCGCGGCCGGTGCATCCGCTGTCACCGCGCCCTCGACGCACTTCGCGCGACGGCTCGAGCAGCACGGGGTGTTCGGGCGCGTCGATGTGGTCTGGAACGGCATCGACGATGACGTGCGGGCTGCGACGCTCGCCGCCGCGCCCGAGGAGCGGATGCCGGGACGGCCGCGCTTCGTCTGGCTCGGGCGGATGAGCCCCGAGAAGCGACTGCTGCCGTTCCTCGAGGCGTTCGTCGCCTCCGGAGTCGACGCCGAGCTCGAGATCATCGGCGGCGGAGCGCAGCGTCCTGCCGCCGAGAAGATCGTCGCCGGACTGCCGAACGTGCGCTTCGCCGGCAAGCTGACCTACGCCGAGACGCTCTCCAGGATCGCAGCGGCCGACGCTCTCGTGCAGACGTCGATCGGCTTCGAGACGCAGGGGATGACGCCGTTCGAGGCGGCGACTCTGGGCACGCCGTCGGTGATCAGCGATCCCGACATCGCTGCGGAGCTCGGCGGCGGCCTGTGGGCGGTGCCGGATTCCGATGCGCCGGAGGCGCAGCGGATCGCCGCACTCGCGCAGACTCTGCGGCAGGCGGCATCCGACATCTCGTCCGGAACCGCCCCGGTTCCTCTCGAGGCCACGGCCGAGGCCTTCCGGCAGTCCTCGCGGACAGCCGCCATGATCGATCTCTACGAGCGCGTGCTCGCGGGATCGCACTGATCCGTCCGGCCTGCGTCGTCAGCTCTTCGCGCCGGTGAGCGCCAGCGTGCCTCCGAGTCCGATCATCATCACTCCACCAGTGCCCGACAGCGTCGACATCCGCCGGGGCGAGCGTGCGAACCAGGTGCGGGCCGTGCCTGCGGCGAGCACCCACACGCTGTCGCAGACCAACGCGATCGTCTGGAAGACCAGCCCGAGCAGCAGCAGCTGCGCCCAGACCGGGCCGCCGGATGCAGAGACGAACTGGGGCAGCACGGCGACGAAGAACGCGATGGTCTTCGGGTTCGTGGCGCCCACGATGAAGCCCTGACGCAGGAGCCGCCAGGCGGAAGCCGGCTCGCGGGCGACGTCCGCGCGATGGTCGTGACGGTGGCGGATCGCCTGGACGCCGAGCCACACGAGGTAGGCGGCGCCGACGATCTTGATGATCGTGAACGCGACGACGGAGGACGCCACGATGGCGCCGACGCCGAATGCGACGGCCACGACGGCGGGGACGGTGCCGAGGGCGTTGCCCACGACGCTCAGCGCTCCGGCGCGACGGCCGAGTGACAGCGAACGACCGATGACGAAGAGCACGCTCGGCCCGGGAATCACGATGATCACGATCGACGTGACCACGAACGCCAGAAGGCTGTCGAGGGGAGTCATGAGCCGACCCTACATCGAGGCCGGGCGCGCCGGCCCTCGGCGACGATCAGAACAGGTAGTACAGCAGCGAGGCCATCCAGGTGATGACCCGGCCGACGACGACAGAGCCGGCGATGCCGAGGGCGATGGCCGCGAGCAGGTGCGGAGCAGGACGGCGCAGGGCCAGGATGCTGAGCACGCCGGCGGCGATGCCGCCGATCAGCACCAGGATGCCGATCACGGTGCCCAGGGAATCGGCGACGTCGTAGTTGCCGCTCGAATACAGGAACGGCGTGATCACCGAGAACAGGATGCCGATGGCGCCTGTCACGACTGCGACGAGGAACGCGGTGCGTCCGAGCGGATTGCCGGGGGCGGCGGGGGCGCCGTACTGAGGGCCGCCCTGCGGCGGAGCACCGTACTGCGGGGCTCCCTGAGAGGGCATGCCGTACTGCGGGGTTCCCTGAGGAGAGCCGTAGGGCGACGCGGGAGGATACGGCTGGGCGGAGGGCTGCTGCGGTTCGCTCATGATGGCTCCGGTCTCAGACGAAGGCGTAGAACAGGGACGAGATCCACGAGATCACGGTGCCCGCGATCTCGCTCGCGGCAATGCCGATCGCGATGCCGGCCAGGACGGGCGACCCCGGACGACGGATGGCCATCAGGCCGAGGATCAGCGCGACGGTCGAGCCGACCAGCACCAGGAAGCCCGTGACGCCGGAGATGATTCCGTAGCTGAACCCGGACGAGTACGAGAAGGCCCCGTACAGCAGCGGGTACAGGAACGAGCCGAGCACGCCGACGGCGAACGCGATCAGAGCGATGATGAGCGCGGTGCGTCCCAGCGCCTTGCCCGAGGCGGCGGGGCGCGCCGGGTAGCCGGTGCCGGGGTAGCCGGGAACGGGGTAGTCGCCTCCCGGCTGCTGCTGTCCGAAATGCTGCGGTGCCGCGCCCGGGTGGCCCTGCGGGGCGCCGTCGAGAGCGGGCGACTGCGGTTGTGCGTACGGCTGCTGCTGGTAGGGCTGGGCCGGCTGCTGGTAGGGCTGCTGCGGCGAATAGGGCTGAGCGGTCGGGGGCTGGGGGGCCGCCTGCGGGGTCGGGCTCGGCTGACCGTACGGCGGAACGGGTGGATGCTGGGGCTCGCTCATGCAGTCGAGCGTAGCCCCCGCATCCACTCTTGGGCAGTCATTCAGAGGGATCGCTGGATGACCTCGGGCTGGGCCGCGGTTTCCCGGCCGCCGACGCGGGCCCAGTCGGTGGGCACGGCACGGTAACCGTCGCGGCGCACCTCCACGACAGTGGCGATGAGAGCCCAGATGAGGAGCGCGATGAGTGCGATGAGGAGTACCATGGCAGAAACGCTACGTTCAATGCAGAACCGCCACGAGTGGCAGAAGTGACACTGGACGTAGGAAAACCGCCATGATTTCGACAGGCTCAGCAACCCAGAGGGAGTGATTGACGATGAAGACAGTGGCCTGCGTGATCCAGGCGGGGTTCGCCCCGTTCGAGTTCGGTGTCGCCTGTGAGGCCTTCGGGCTCGATCGTTCCGACGACGGCGTCCCGAACTTCGACTTCCGCGTCGTCGCTCCGCGCGCCGGCGTCGTGAACTCGAAGATGGGCTTCTCGGTCAACGTCGAGAACGACCTCTCCTTCGCCTACGAGGCCGATCTCGTGATCTTCTGCCCGGTGCCGCGCGAGTACTGGGGCATGATCGACCCCGCTCTGCTCGATCTGGCCCGAGATGCCGTCGCACGGGAGGCATGGGTGATCAGCGTGTGCAGCGGCTCGTTCATCCTGGGTGCCGCGGGCGTGCTCGACGGGCGTCGTGCCACCACGCACTGGATGTACTCGCAGCATCTGGCCGCGATGTATCCCGAGATCGAGGTCGACGCCGACGTGCTGTTCGTGCAGGACGGTCGCATCATCACGAGCGCCGGCACCGCCGCGGGCATCGACGCGTGCCTGCACCTGCTGCGACAGGAGATCGGCGCCGAGCTCACGAACCGCGTCGCGCGGCGCATGGTCGTACCGCCGCAACGAGATGGCGGGCAGGCGCAGTTCATCGACCGGCCGATCCCGCACGTGGCATCCGATTCGCTCTCCGCCGTGGCCGAGTGGGCCGTGCAGAACCTGCGCGAAGACATCGGCGTCGACGAGATGGCGGCTCGTGCACTGATGTCGTCGCGCACCTTCGCACGCCGGTTCAAGGCCGACTACGGCGTGACGCCCGCGGCGTGGTTCGCCCGCCAGCGCATTCTGCACGCGCAGCGGATGCTGGAGCGCACCGACCTGCCGCTCGATCACATCGCCGACGAGTGCGGCTTCGGGTCGGCGGCCGTGCTGCGTCAGAACTTCTCTCGCGTGCTGGGGATGACCCCGACCGCCTACCGCACGCGGTTCTCGTGCCTGAGCGATGCGGAGTCGGCGGCGTGACTCGAGCCGCCTGACTCAGGCGGCTTTCGGGAACAGGATGCGGAGGGCTCGAAGGTAGCTGTTCGTGCGCTCGGCCCCTGCGGGGACGTAGAAGTCCGGATCGATGTTGACGATCGGCTGCTCGTGGTCGTCGTGATTCATCGGCGTCTGGTCGTTGCGTGCCATGTCGGTCACCTCTCCATCGAGCTGTCGCTTCCGTTATCCGGAAGTATTCTTCTGGTTTACGGAAAGGGTATCGGGAGAGCGAGGGGCCGGTCAAGGGCATCCTGCACGTGCGCCCCGGTCGCGGACGACCGGGGCGCACTATGGCTGACGCTCAGCTGCAGCTCATCGACCCCGCACGCAGAGCGTGGTCCGAGGTGTCGGAATCGTCCGCCCAGATCGCGTACCGCGCACCGCCGACGCACGCCGGCGCGAGCGCGAAGCCTTCGTTGTTGATGTTCGGCATCGCCGCCGGGCGGTCGTACTCCGCCGCCACGGCGAAGGCGCCGGAGGTGACCTTCAGAGCGTTCACCGCGCCGTCGCAGCTGTCGTCGCACACGCTCCACAACGTGCGGGTGCTCGGCTGGTACTCGAGCTCCATCACGGTGTCGAAGCCCGAGGCGAAGCTCGCCACCCGAGTGAACCCGCCGCTGAGGTTCAGTGCATAGGCGTACACCTTTCCGTCAGCCTCGAGCCCGACGAAGAACAGGCCGTCGCCGTGGTTCGCGTATGACGCGGGAGAGTACGCCGAGCCGGTGTGCTGGTCGACGAACCCGCTGGCGACGAGGTCGGCATCCGGGATCCACGCGATCGACTCGAGGCCGTCGTTGGCGCCGACCGACGGCAGGTCGGATGTGAGGTTCCACTCCTTCAGCGCCGTCAATGAGCCTGAAGACGCGCCCGGGCGGTACTGCAGGATCGATGGGCGGCTCGTGCTCTTGCTCGAGCCGTTGCGCTCCGAGGCGACGAACAGGTCGGATCCGACCGCGACGACGCCCTCGGCATCCGGAGCGCCGGAGCCGTTCGTGTAGCGCAGCGTCCGCCCGCCGGACCATCCGGACGCCTCTGCCCAGTTCGATCCGCTGCGGACGAGGCGGTGCAGCGTGCCCGAGCCGTTGTTCACGGCCCACAGGGCAGATCCGTCGGCCGAGAACGACAGCCCGCTGAGGTCCGTGCCGAAGGTGTCCGCGCCATCGGCGACGGTGATCTGCGATGACCCCGGCCAGGTCGGCCCGGTCGGCGCCGTGGGCGTCGGTGTAGGCGTGGGCGTCGGCGTGGAGGTGGGAGTGGTGCCTCCGCCGGTCACCGTGTAGACCTCGGCTTCGTAGAGGGAGTAGCCGTAGGCGGTGCCGCGGGCGGTGCCGTAGATGCGGAGGTAGCGGCCGGTGCCGGTGAGGTTGGTGAACTCGTCGGTGCCGCCGTTGCCTGCGGCTTCGGTGGCGAGGGTGGTCCAGGTGGTGCCGTCGTTCGAGGTCTCGATGCGGTATTTGGAGGCGTATGCGGCTTCCCATTTCAGGACGACTTTGTTCACGGTGGAGCCGGTGCCGAGGTCGATGCGCACCCACTGCGGGTCCACGCCCTCCACGCTCGCCCACCGGGTGGTCGCGTTCCCGTCGACCGCCTTCGCGGCTTCGAAGCCCGTGCCCTCGACCGTCGACGCCGTGACCGGCTTGTTCTTCGAGATCAACGTCGCCGTGCCCGGGGTCGTTGTCGGTGTGGGCGTGGGTGTGGTGCCGCTGACCGGCCAGTGCGGTGTCGGGGCGGTGGGGATGGAGTACGGATCGCCGTACACCGACCAGTTCAACGGAGTGTCGAGGTCGAGGTTGCCGGCGTCGAGCCAGACCCGCTGTGCGTTCTCGATGCGGCTGACGTCTTCGTGCGCCTCCTCCTTCTGCATCTCGATGACGCGAGCGTCGAGGAAGGCGTTGAGATAGGTCGTCTGGCTCCCACCTGACGCCGGGGTCGTCGCGGACTTCTTCGCTTCGGAGCGCACATCCTGCAAGCCGGAGAAGCCGTGCACCACGGCCGCGTCGTAGTAGGCGAACTGCCCGAGCGCACCGAGCCCATCGGCGATCGCGAGATCGACCGCGGGATCGAAGTACTGCACGGTGACCTCGTCGCGCTGCGCCTGCTGGAACGCGGGTACCGCGCCCTCGGCCCTCCAATCGGCCATGTACGCCTCGCCGAGTGGCGCCGTCTCGTCGGTGCCGTCGACCTGCTCGAGTTCGTCGATCCACTTCGCGAGGCGGTTGGCCGGGTGCTTCTTCGTGTAGTTCTGCACGAGCACGAGCATGTCGTGGGTGCCCGAGGTGAAGCCCACGATCCCACCCGTCAGACCCCGGCCGTCGGGGTATGGCTCGATGTAGCTGTACTGGTCGTACCAGTTCAGCGAGGAGTTCTCGGCCGAGGTGATGATCTCCTGCGCGATCTCGCGCTTGATGGGATCTCGCAGAGTGACGGGAGACGCCGCTTGAGCCGAGGTGGCGACGAGGCCGGCGAGCGGTATCAGGGCGGCGGCGGCCAGCAGGGCCAGCAGGGGTCGGCGTTGACGCATGGTTCCTCCGGTGGATGGACGACGAATCTTTAGGAAAGATTCTTTACGAAGGAACGTACCCGAGGAGCGCGATCAGAGCAATGGGTCACGCATCGGGTGCCGACCAATGGGCGGGCGTCGGCAAGGCGTGGTAGTCGACGTCGATGCCCGTCGCAGAGACGTCGGCGGTGCAGTACAGCAGCGATTGGGTCGGGTAGCCATGCGGCCTGTTGTCGCGGATGATGGCCCTGTCGTCCTCGGGCGGGAGAGCGGCGGATGCTGCCAGCATCCGCACCCAGTCCGCTCTCCAGTCCGTGCTCGCGGAGGTCGGCCCGAGCGCGCGGAACTCCGGCAGCCACGACGCGATGCGCGGCGTGCCTGCGTCGTCGAGATCGTCGTGCGCGATCATGTGCGTGCCTGGTTCGATCGGCGTCTCGCGCAGCGAGGCGCCGTCCCAGCTGAGCACGCGCGAGCCCTCGGGGCGCACCTCGAGCAGGTTGAATCCGTGCATCCGCTCGGGGGCTGCGGGGGAGCGGCCCATGACCGATTCGAGGGCGAGCGAGCCGCGCGACAGCGCCAGGTCCGCGGGCAGATCGAGCACATCGGCGCGGTTCAGCAGAACAGCGAGGCGACCTTCGGCGGGGTTCGCGGCCAGCCAGGCGCCACCGGCTCGGCGGTCGCGGATGCCGATCACCCCGGGATGCCGATCCGGCCACCACGCGCCGAGCTCGTCCCATTCGCGCTGCGGGTCTTCATCGCGCACGGCCAGCAGGCGGACGGATGCCGCGTCGGCCGCATCGATCACGACCGTGCACATCAGTGGTCCCCGCCACCGAGCTGGTCGAGCAGATGCTCGAGCACACCGTCGAGCACGGCGAGCCCGTCGCGCACACCGCCTGTGGATCCGGGGAGATTCATCACGACGCATCCGCCGGCCACTCCCGCGACCGCCCGGCTGAGGACGGCGGTCGGCGTCACCGTCGCACCTCGGCGGCGGACCTCTTCGACGATCCCTGGCAGCTCGATGTCGAGCAGAGCCCTGGTCGCCTCCGGCGTGCGGTCGTCGGCCGAGACACCGGTGCCGCCTGTCGTGAGCAGGACGGACGGATGCTGCGCGAGCAGTGCCGACAGAGCATCGCCGACACCGGCATCAGCCACCACATCGATCTGCACTGCGAACCCGCGATCGCGCAGCCACTCGACGATGACCGGACCGGTGCGGTCCTCGTACACGCCGTGCGCGGCCCTGGTCGAGACCACGAGCACGCACGCTGTGCGGGTCACGGCCGTGACCAGTCGCCGCTCTTGCCGCCCGATTTCGCGAGCACGAGCACGTCGGTGATCACTGCGTGCTTGTCGACGGCCTTGATCATGTCGTACAGCGTCAAGGCCGCCACAGTCGCGCCGGTCAAGGCCTCCATCTCGACCCCGGTGACGCCGTTCGTGACGGCCGTCGCGACGATGCGCACGCGGTCGCCCTGCGGCTCGAGGTCGACGGCGAGCTTGGTCAACGGCAGCGGATGGCACAGCGGGATCAGCGTCGACGTCTGCTTGGCGCCCATGATGCCCGCCAGCCGTGCGGTGCCCAGCGCCTCGCCCTTGGGCAGTGAGCCGTCGGCGATCATCGCCACGACCTCGGGCGTCGTCACCAGCACGGCCTGCGCTGATGCCTCGCGGCGGGTCACCTGCTTCTCGGTGACGTCGACCATGTGCGCCGACCCGTCGGCACGCAGATGCGAGAGCTCACTCATCGATCCTCCAGACTTCGACTTCTGCACCGGCGGGAAGCGCGGCGATACCGGCGGGCACGTGCACGAGCACCGTCGACCGAGCGTAGTCATGCAGCAGATGCGACCCCGGTGCGCCCACCGAGACGCTTCCGTCGTCGCGCAGCATCCCGCGGCGGATCTGATGCTTGCCCTGCGGCGACTCGATCGCGTGGGCGAGCGGCAGCCAGCGCACTTCACGCCGATCGCGCAGGCCGGCGGCCCGGCGCAGCGGTGGACGCAGGAACATCTCGAACGACAGCAGGGCTGAGACCGGATTGCCGGGGAAGGCGACGACGGGCAGCGGAGCGACTTCGTCCCGGCGCAGCATCCCCGCTCCCTGAGGCCCACCGGGCTGCATCGCGACGTGCCCGAACGACACCCCTCTGGGCGCGAGCGCGTCGCGGACCACCTCGAATGCGCCCGCGCTCACCCCTCCGGTCGTGATCAGCAGGTCCGCCTCAGGGTGCGCTGCGATGACGGCGAGCAGAGCCTCGGCGTCGTCCGGAGCTGCGGCGCAGGCGACCTCGGCGCCGGTGTCGATGAGAGATGCGGCGAGCGATGCCGTGTTCGCATCGTGGATCTGCCCCGATCCGAGCGTCTCGCCGGGGGCGCGCAGCTCGTGACCGGTGGAGACCAGCAGCACCCGCAGCCGCGGACGCACGCGTGCGGTGGTGAGGCCCACCGCCGCGAGCGTGGCCAGCTGGGCGGGTCCGAGGCGGGTGCCGGCGGTGAGCAGCAGCTGACCTGCGGTGACGTCGCTGCCGGCTTCGCGGATGAAGGTTCCCGGTGCCACCGGCGTCGAGAACGCGACACCCGCGCTCGGGTCGCCCCCCGCCGCTCCGATACCGAGAAAGCGCGGCGGGTCGGCGGCCTCGATCTGCACGACGGCATCCGCGCCGGCGGGGATCGCGGCGCCCGTCATGACCGGGGTCGCGGTACCGGGCTCGTGGGCGTCGGCCGCGTCTCCGGCTGCGCGGACTCTGCCGATCGGCAGCTGCACGGGGCGCGATCCCGTCGCTGCGGCGATGTCTGCGGAGCGTACCGCGTAGCCGTCCATCTGGGAGTTCGCGAAGGGCGGCACCGGGAGGGGGCTGCGGACGTCGGCGGCCAGCACACGCCCGTGGGCGGGGCCGGCGGGCGTGAGCGGCACCATCTCGGCGCGGGACGGGTCGGCGACCGCGGCGAGGGCGGGTGCGAGCAGCGCGGCGACGGTCGCGGCGTGTTCTTCGACGGTGGTGGACATCGCGGTCATCCGCCCGCGAACGGGGGCAGGATGTCGATGTGCTCGCCGGCGGGGAGAGTCAGGTCGCGGCGCACGACGCCGTCGACGAGGAACGACCCGCTCTTGAGGACCCGCGCCATGGGCTCTCCGTATCGGCTCGTCAGCGCATCTCGCAGGGCCTCGAGCGTGTGCTCCGCCCCGAGTTCGAGCTCTTCCGCCTCGCGTCCTGCGGCGTCGGCGGCCGCGGCGAAGTACCTCAGCATCACGATCGCCATGCCGCTCATCCTATGACGGGCGACGGAGACCGGATGCTCGGTGTGTGGTCGGATCCGCATCCGGGAGCGGCGTGTGCGGTGCGATTCTGGCCACGGCAGAGAACCGAAGGGAGCAGCGGACAGCGGAGACCGGACGGATGCTGCGCCGTAGACTTTCCGCATGACTCCGCCCGCCGACCCAGAGCGCGTCCGCACGGGGCTCGTCGAACCGGGGCCGACGCTGGATTCCGATCGCATCGCCCGATACAGCAGGCAGCTCATGCTGCCGGGTTTCGGCGAGTCTGCGCAGCGGCGACTGGCGGCGGCGCGCGTGCTCGTGATCGGAGCCGGCGGCCTCGGCAGCGCTCTCGTCCCCGTGCTCGCGGGCTCGGGTGTCGGCACGATCGGCATCGCCGACGACGACGTCGTCGAGCTCTCGAACCTGCACCGCCAGCTCAGCCACGGAACGGCCGATGTCGGTCGGGCCAAGGTCGATTCGCTCGCTGAGACGGTGACGGCGATCGACCCCGCGATCGCCGTCGTCCCCCATCGCGAGCGCGTCAGCGCCGAGAATCTGCCGCGGCTGCTCGCCGACTACGATCTGCTCGTCGACGGCAGCGACAACTTCGCCACGCGCTACCTCGCGAACGACGCCGCAGAGCTCGCCGGCAAGCCTCTCGTGTGGGGATCGATCCTCCGGTTCCACGGCCAGGTCGGCATCGCCTGGAAGGGACGCGGACCGACCTTCCGCGACCTCTTCCCCGCTCCGCCCCCCGCTGACGAGGCGCTCTCCTGCGAGCTCGGTGGCGTGCTGCCGAGCCTGTGCACGGCGATCGGCTCGCTCATGGCGACCGAGGTCATCAAGGTGGTCGCCGGAATCGGCGAGCCTCTGCTCGGACGCGTCCTCTTCTACGATGCGCTCACCGCCCGCACCCGAGAGATCGCCTACGCCGTCGACGAGACGCGCGCGGAGCTCACCGGCCTCGATGACTACGAGCGCCTGTGCGGCACGGCCGCAGATCCCGGCCTGTCGATCTCGGCGGCCGAGCTGCTGAGGCGGCGAAGGGCGGGGGAGCGGATGCTGCTGCTCGACGTCCGCGAGGCGGAGGAGGCTGCCGGGCGGCGCATCCACGGCTCGGAGCTTCTGCCGGTCGGACGGATCGACGCGGGCGAGAACGTCGACACGACGCTCCCCGTCGTCGTGTACTGCGAGCAGGACCCCCGCTCGCGCCGAGCCGCCACGGCACTGCGCGGACAGGGCCTCGACGCGGTCTACGTCGTGGGCGGCATTCGCTCCTTCGTCGCGGTCGGCGGCGACGTCGAGTCAGGTCGCGACGACGGAGCGGATGCCGACACCGCTGCCCCGCACGGAGAAGGAGTGCCCGCATGACGTTCGCGCTGATCACCGACGAGCCGATCGACGAGGCAGCCGTCCGGGCCGCCGTGGGCGGCGACGCCGACGGCGCGGTGGTGATGTTCTGCGGAGTCGTGCGCGATCACGACGGCGGTCGCGCGGTCGAGTCGCTGGACTACCGGGCACACCCCGACGCCGAGCGGTTCCTCAGCGAGATCGTCGAGCGCATCGCGGCCGAGACGGGGCGGCGGGTCGCGGCGGCCCATCGCGTCGGCGATCTGCGCATCGGCGACGTGGCGCTGTTCGCCGCAGCATCCGCCGGCCACCGCGCCGAGGCCTTCGAGGCCTGCGAGCTCCTCGTCGAGGAGATCAAGCGCGGTGTGCCCATCTGGAAACGCCAGCACTACGACGACGGCGTCTCGGAGTGGGTCGGGCTGTAGGGCGGTCGATTCCAGCCTCAGCCGCCGATGTAGCTCATCTCGATGCGGGGCCGCGCCGCGCGCAGCTCGGGCGTGAGCTCGGAGCGGATCTCGGAGTACCGGTCGTCGCGCGCTCCCCAGATGCCGGCCATCGCCTGCGACAGCTCGGCATCCGACACGCCTCCGCGCAGCAGGGCGCGCAGGTCGTGCCCCTCGGTTGCGAAGAGGCACGTGAAGAGCTTGCCCTCGGTCGAGATGCGCGCGCGATTGCAGGTGCCGCAGAACGTGTTCGTGACCGAGGAGATGACCCCGATCTCACCCGAGCCGTCGACGTACTGCCAGCGCTTGGCCGTCTCTCCGGTCGCGCGAGCGCCCACGGGCTCGAGCGGGAACAGGGCGCCGACGCGTTCGACGATCTCGGCGGCGGGCACCACTTCGTCCAGCTCCCAGCCGTTCGAGGTGCCCACGTCCATGTACTCGATGAACCGCAGCGTGTACGGGGTGTCCTTGAAACGGGCCGCCATGGGCTCGATCTCGTGGTCGTTGAGCCCTCGTTTGACGACCATGTTGATCTTGATGGGACCGATGCCGACCTCGTGCGCAGCCTCGATGCCCTCCAGCACGCGCGACACGGGGAAACGCACGTCGTTCATACGCTGGAACAGCTCGTCGTCGAGCGTGTCGACCGACACCGTGAGCCGATCGAGTCCCGCATCCTTCAGGGCCTGCGCCTTGAGCGTGAGGGCAGAGCCGTTGGTCGTCAGGGCGATCTCGACCTTGCGGCCCTCGGGCGTCCGCAGCGCCGCCAGTCGCGAGATGAGCTCCTCGATCCCGCGACGCAACAGCGGCTCGCCGCCGGTCAGCCGCAGCTTGCGCACACCGTGCGCGACGGCGATGCGCGAGATCCGCTCGATCTCCTCGAAGCTCAGCAGCTCGTCGCGATCGAGGAACGCGTAGTCCCGGCCGAACACCGAGCGCGGCATGCAGTACACGCAGCGGAAGTTGCAGCGGTCAGTCACCGAGATGCGGAGGTCGCGCAGCGGGCGCTCACGCGCGTCGATGAGACCGACGGAGGGCAGACGAAGCGCGCCGGCAGCCTGCGCGCCGGTTCCGCGAGACGTCGAGATCGTCATCGTCCACCCTTTCGAGTGGCAACGGTAGCACCGCCGACCGGGATGTCAGCCTTCGCGTCGCACCGAGACGTCGGCGGGATCTACGCGGAAGGCGACAGTCGCACCGGGACGGATGCCGAGTGCCGCAGCAGCACCCGACGGACAGTCGACGGCGAGCTGCGGATGCTCCGCGGTGAACACGCGGATGCCGCCCGCCACGGCTTCCATGATCGACACCGTGCCGCGCCAGGAGTTCTCGGACACGGGGTCGCCGTCGGGCAGGACGCGCACGGATGCCGGGGAGAACACCGCCGATCCCGCCTCACCGTCGACGAGGACGTCGCCGTGTCCGCGGAGTCGGAGTCGGAGTCCGCCATCCGCCATCAGGGCGCCGGCAGCGTCGCCCGTGCCCGTGACGAGATTCACCCCGGTGATCGCCGCCGCGAACCGAGACCGCGGATGACCGAGAACGTCGGCCGTCACGCCCTGCTGCACGATGCGCCCCTCGTCGACGACGACGGTGCGAGCAGCGAGCATCACGGCGTCGAGCGGATCGTGTGTGACCAGCACGATCGGGATCGCGAGGTGCTCACGCAGCTGCGCCACGAGGCGCCGTGCCTGCGTGCCGGTCTCGGCGTCGAGCGAGGCGAACGGCTCGTCGAGGAGAAGCGCGAGCGGTTGGGCCGCGAGAGCCCTCGCGAGAGCCACGCGCTGCTGCTGACCGCCTGAGAGCTCGGCCGGTCGATGGCGCGAGACGTCGCTCAGCCCGACCTCGTCGAGGTGAGCGAGGGCGCGCCGCCGCGCCTCGGCGGGGGGAAGTCCTTGCGCGCGAGGGCCGAAGGCCACGTTCTCGAGAGCCGAGAGGTGCGGGAACAGCATCGCGCGCTGGCCGAGCAGGCCGATCCGCCGCCGCTCGGGCGGCATGGCAGCGGCGATGGGAGCGCCGTTCAGCGAGATCGCGCCCGAGGCGTGCGGCCGATGCCCGGCGATGGCCGCGAGCAGCGTCGACTTGCCCGCGCCATTGGGGCCGAGCACGGCCAGGACCTCACCAGGGGCCACGGTGAACGCCGCCTCGACCCGGAACGCCCCGGCGCGGGCGGTGATGTCGATGTCGAGGCTCATCGCACGGTGCCCGAGGCCCGCGGGCGGCCGCGGGCCGCACCAGGTGCGTGATGTGGTCGGGTGCAGGGGCGTCGGGCGGCATCAGCGCGCACATCGCGCGGTCGGGATCGAGTATCGAGGCTCATCGCACGGCATCCGCTCGCCAGCCGCGCATCAGCAGCAGCACGGCCACCGCCACGACGATCAGCAGCAGCGACAGCGCAATCGCGGTGTCCTCCCGCACGCCTGCACCGTTGAATGCGGTGTAGATCGCGAGCGGCATGGTCCGCGTGACACCGGGCGCGTTCCCTGCGAACAGCGCCGTCGCGCCGAACTCGCCCATCGCCCGCGCGAAGCACAGCACCGCGCCGGCGACGAGTCCGGGGGCGGCGAGGGGCAGCGTGACGCGGCGGAACACCGTGAGGGGGCGCGCGCCCAGACTCGCCGCGACCGACTCATGGCCCGTGCCGACCGCGCGCAGCGCGCCCTCGACCGAGATCACCAGGAAGGGCAACGCCACGAACACCTGAGCGATCACGACAGCCGCGGTCGTGAACGGGATGCGGATGCCGAGCACTCCGAGAGCCCCGCCGAGCAGTCCGTTCCGGCCCAGGAGCGACAGCAGGGCGATGCCGCCGACGAGTGGCGGCAGCACGAGGGGCAGCGTGGTGAGGGTGCGCAGCACCGCCGCGAGTGGCCCAGTGCTCCGTGCGATCACGAGGGCGAGCGGAACGCCGAGCAGCACGCACACCACCGTCGCGAGGGCGGCGGTGGACAGCGAGAGGCCCAGCGCCTGCAACGCCTCGGGCGAGGAGACGGCTGCGGGCACAGCGGCCCAGTCCAGCCGGATCAGGAGCGCGGCGAACGGCAGAGTCAGCACCAGAGCGCCGAGCCCGGCGGGGATCCAGAGCCAGACCGGCATCCGTCGCGCCGCCGCGCGACTCTCGCCGCGCCGGGTCACGGCGCCCCGAATCCGAGACGCTCGAGGACCTTTCGCCCCGCGTCCGACTGCACGAACGCGACGAACGCCTGCGCCGCATCAGGATTCTGCGCTCCGGCGAGTTCGACGATCGGGTAGACGTTGGTGGCCGCATCCGCTCCCTCGATGTCGACGCCCGTCACCGCGTCGCCTGCGGCCCTGACGTCGGTCGCGTACACGAGCCCCGCATCGGCTTCGCCCGAGCGCACCTTCGACAGCACGGCCGTGACGTTCTGCTCCTCGCTCGCGGGGGTGAGCGCGACTCCCGCCGTGTCGAGCAGGGTGCGAGCGGCGCTGCCGCACGGCACCTCGGCGGCGCACACGACCACGGTGAGGCCGGGGCGCGCGAGATCCTCGAGCGTCTCGATGCCCTTGGGGTTCCCAGGCGCGACGGCGATCTGCAGCACGTTCGTGGCGAACGGCTCACCGGCGTCCGCGAGCCCCGCATCCGCCACCTTCGCCAGGTTCTTCTCGTCGGCCGAGGCGAACACGTCGGCCTGAGCGCCCTCGATCAGCTGGGTGGCGAGCACGGAGGACCCGTCGTACGAGATCGGCCGGACGTCGAGATCGGGATGCAGCCGCTCGAAATCGGCGGCGAGCTCGTCGAACGCCTGCGAGAGAGAGGCGGCGGCGAAGATCGTCAGCTCGCCGCTCAATTCGTCGGATGCGGTGGCCGTGGGCTCGGCAGGAGCGGATGCCGTGCAGCCGGTCGCCGCGAACAGGCCGATCGTGAGGGCCACGGCGGCCAGGGGGCGGATGGCACCCATCACGACGCCTGCTTCTCGGTCTCGACGACGACCATCGTCGCCTTGACGACCGCGGTCGCCTTGCTGCCCACCTCGAGGCGCAGCTCGCGCGCCGCCTCGGCCGACATCAACGACACGACCCGATGCGGACCGCTCTGCAGCTCGACCTGGGCCATCAGCCCGTCGATCTCGACCTTGGTGACGAGGCCGGTGAAGCGGTTCCGCGCGCTGCGGCGCACCGGGTCGTCGTCGGCCGCGCCTCCGGCGAGCCTCGTGGCCTGGTCGGCGAGGGCGGCACCGTCGACCACCTGGCGACCTGAGGAGTCGAGCGACGCCACGAGGATGCCGTCGCCGACCCAGCGGCGCACGGTGTCGTCGCTCACACCCAGCAGATGGGCGGCTTCGCTGATCCGAAAATGCGTCATGATGACGACCATAGTTCCGCATGCGCGGATTCGCAATCTCCGATCTCGCATTGTGGAATGTGAATTTCAGAACACTCTGGACGCCCGCGATTCTCGGGAGTACAGTCGTGCTGGCTGGACGACTGATGACGGTCGCCAGGCGCAAGAAAGCACAACCTAGCGGTTCGACGTATATCTCGAGGCCGATCCCCACGGGGCCCTGCCGGAAGCCGTATCACTGCGACGACAGCAAGGAAGCCTTCATGAGCAGCATCAGCATGTCCGCCACAGACTCACAGCCCACTCCGGCCGAGTACCTCTCCCGGGCCGTCGCGCTCGCCACCGAGAACGTCCGCGACGCGGGCGGCCCGTTCGGCGCGATCGTCGTGTCGGCCGACGGACAGGTCTTCGAGGGGGTCAACCGGGTCACGGCGAACCTCGACCCCTCGGCGCACGCCGAGGTCACGGCCATCCGCAACGCGTGCCAAGGGCTCGGCACGTTCGACCTCACGGGGGCCACGCTCTACACGAGCTGCGAGCCCTGCCCGATGTGCCTCGCCACCTCACTGTGGGCACGCATCGACCGGGTCTACTTCGCCGCCTCCCGCCACGACGCGGCCGACGCCGGCTTCGACGACGCGGTCTTCTACCGATACTTCGAAGGCGGCCCCGAAGACCGGGCCATCATGCCGGTCGGCCAGGAGTCGCTGACGCCCGACGAGCGCGTCGCCCCCTTCACGGAGTGGAACGCCAACACCTCGCGCGTCGACTACTGACTCGCACGGGGCTCGCGCCTCAGCGACCCGATGGCGGAGCTCCCGCCCCGCATCCGCCCACCTTCTGCACGACCAACCCTGGAGCCGATGATGTCTTCACATGTCTTCAACGACCCTGAGACCGGCGCGGTCCCCGCGCCGGAATTCCCGCCTCTGGCCACCGGAGCGACCGCCACGGTCGACGCCGAGCCCAAGAACGCCCTCGACCGCTTCTTCGAGATCAGCCGTCGCGGTTCGACGATCGGCCGTGAGATCCGCGGCGGCATCGTCACCTTCGTGACGATGGCCTACATCGTGATCCTCAACCCGCTGATCCTCGGCGGCGTGGCCGACGTCTCGGGGAACGCCCTCGACGGCGCGCAGATCGGCGCCGCCACCGGGCTCACCGCCGGCGTCATGACGATCCTGTTCGGACTCGTCGCGAGACTGCCGTTCGCGCTCGCCGCGGGGCTCGGCATCAACTCGTTCCTCGCCGTCTCCGTCGTGGGCCAGGTGACCTGGCCCGAGGCCATGGGGCTCGTCGTCATCAACGGCATCCTGATCGTCCTGTTCGGGGCCACCGGCATCCGCACCGCGATCTTCAACGCCGTGCCCGCCCAGCTGAAGGCGGCGATCACGGTCGGTATCGGGCTGTTCATCGCGTTCATCGGCTTCGTCGACTCGGGCTTCGTCAACCGCACTCCCGGCGGCCCGCCCGTGCAGCTCGGCGACGGCGGATCGATCACCTCGATCCCGACGCTCATCTTCCTGATCGGCCTCGTGCTGATCGGCGTGCTCGTCGCCCGCAAGGTGCCGGGTGGCATCCTGATCGGCATCGTCGCCTCGACGATCCTCGCGATCATCGCGCAGGCGGTCTTCAAGCTCGGCCCGAGCTTCGAGAATCCGGGCGGCTGGCACATGACGATCCCGGAGATCCCGACCGCGCTCGTCACGATCCCCGACTTCGGGCTGATCGGGCAGTTCGACCTCATCGGATCGTTCGGACGCATCGGAGCCCTGTCGGCCACGATGCTCGTGTTCACACTCGTGTTCTCGAACTTCTTCGACGCCATGGGCACCATGACCGGTCTCGCGAAGAACGCGGGCCTCGCCTACAAGGACGGCACATTCCCGCGGCTGCGCTCGGCCTTCGTCGTCGAGGGTCTCGGCGCCGTGGCTGGAGGTGCGACCTCGACCTCGTCGAACACGGTCTACGTCGACAGCGCTTCGGGCATCGGCGAAGGGGCACGCACGGGGCTGGCTGCGGTCGTGGTGGGAGTGCTGTTCCTGCTCTCGATGTTCTTCACCCCGCTCACGCTCGTCGTGCCGATCGAGGTCGGATCCGCCGCCCTCGTGGTCGTCGGCGCGATGATGATGGGGCAGATCAAGGAGATCAAGTTCACGAACTTCGCCGTCGCGCTGCCGGTCTTCCTCACGATCGTCACGATGCCGCTCACGTACTCGATCGCCAACGGCATCGGTGTCGGCTTCATCTCGTGGGCCCTCGTGAACTCGCTCTCCGGGCGGGCCCGCAAGGTGCACTGGCTCATGTGGGTCGTCGCTGCCGGCTTCGCGCTCTACTTCGTGCGCGGTCCGATCGAGACGATGCTCGCGGGCTGATCCGCCCGGCGCGGGGAGGCTTCTGCCGGATTGCGAGGCCCCTGTTCATCTACGCAGATGAACAGGGGCCTCGCAGCTGAGGAGGGGCGCCGGCGATGGAGCATGCCGGCACGGACGACGCCGGAGCAGACCGGAGTGCACGCCGCACGCAAGCGCGCGCTCAGCCGAGTTCGGGCCAGGCGGTGAGGTCGGACGGCTCGTCGACGTCGGCGCCGGAGCCGAGGTCTCCGCACTCGACATCGTCGATGAGGCGCGGATGCGCCGAGAGCCACACCCTCGCGCCGGAATCGCCCGTCGCGACCGACGCCGCCGCGATGAGGTGGTCGGTGTCGAAGACCACGGGATTGCCGGGCGCGCCGGTCCAGGCGGCACGCGTCACACGGCCGGGCCGGTGCGCGTCGAACAGGCGACGGATGACGGAGTCGTCGACTCCCGGCTGGTCCACGAGCAGCACGATGACGGCATCCGGTCGGTCAGGGGCAGCGGTGAGATGGCGGACCGCCGCGCGCAGCGAGACGCCCATGCCGCGCTGCGCGTCGGGCACGTGCACCGCGACCGCGGAGGACGAGCGGCGACGCAGCCAACGACGCACCTCCGACGCCTCCGGGCCGATCGCGATCGAGACGCTGCAGCCGGCCAGCGCGGCCGCTCGTGTGGCCCGGGTGGCGAGCACCTCGCCGTTCCACGGCAGGAGCGCTTTGGGACCGAGCCCCAGACGGGTGCCGCTGCCCGCCGCCAGCACGATCGCGTGACGGTGGTGCATCGTCAACGGTCCGCCTCCGGCGTGGCCTGCTCCGTCGACGCGCCGGCGTCACGTTCGATGATCGCGGCGTGGATCCGGTCGCGTGTGAAGGGAGTCGCCGTCAGGCGGATACCGGTCGCATCACGGATGGCGGACGCCAGTGCGGGGGCGACGGGGTTGAACGGAGATTCGCTCATCGACTTCGCGCCCAACGGACCCAGCACGTCGCTCGTCTGCGCGAAGAAGATCTCCGATCGCGGCACATCGGCGAAGGTCGGCACGTGGTACTGCCGGAGGATGTCGCTGATCACCCGCCCCGATTCGTCGAGACGCACGATCTCGTGCAGCGCCGCGCCGATCGCCTGGGCGATGCCGCCCTCGATCTGCCCGCGGCACTGCTCGGGGTTCACGACGACACCGGCATCCGCCGCGTGGATCGAACGCAGGATCCGCAGCTCCCCGGTGCCCTCGTCGATCGCGACCCGGAATCCCTGCACATTGAACGCCACCGACCGCGGACTGCCGCCCCAATATCCGCTCGCCTCGATCGAGCCGGAAGCGGCGAGTTCACGCAGCGTCAGAGATTCGCCGCCGTACATCACACGATCGCCCGCGAGAAGGCACGCCTCGACGGGGGCGCCGAACACGGCGGCGGCGCGTTCGCGGATCGTCAGGGCGAGCGAGGTCGAGGCCGCATGCGTCGCCCGGCCGGCGACGACCGTGCCGGTCGAACCGAAAGCCCCGGTGTCGTGCTCGACGAGGTCGGAGTCGGCCTGACGCAGCCGCACGCGCTGCGTGGTCGTCTGCAGCACGGTGGCCGCGATCTGCTGATGCACGGTCGAGGTGCCGTTGCCGAACTCGGCCGTGCCGACGTCGAGGCCGAACGCCCCGTCGGGCTCGAGCCGGATCGTGACGTGAGAGTGGTGTCCGCGCGGAGGGACCGTCGCGATCATGGCGACGGCCGCGCCTTCGCCGATCGTCCAGCCGGAGGCGAGGCCGGCGGCATCCGCTTCTCGTGTGCGCGCCAGCCGGTCGCGCACTATGGCGCCATGAAGGGCTTCGGCATCCAGTTCCCGTGTGCGCGCCAGCTGCTCGCGCACGATCGAGACGCATTCGTCGAGCCCGTAGCTGCCGATGATGAGGTCGAGCTCCTTGTGCGCGGCGATCATCGCGTCGTCGGGGCCGATCAGGTTCTTCGTGCGCATCTCGAGGGGGTCGAGACCGAGCCCGCGGGCGAGCTCGTCGACCGTCGACTCGATCGCGAAGATCATCTGGCTGAGTCCGTAGCCGCGGAACGCCCCTGACGGGATCGAGTTCGTGTACACGACCGACGCGTCGATCTTCTTCGCCGCCGCCCGGTACACCGCGATCGACTCGCCCACGCCGTGGAACATCACACCGGGACCGTGGTTGCCGTAGGCCCCGGTGTCGGATCGCACGTCGACCGCGATGCCGGTGATCACGCCGTCCGAAGTCGCGCCCATGCGCACTCGCATGCGGAACGGATGCCGCACGGTCGTCGCGGTGAGCACCTCCTTGCGCGAGAACTCGATGCGCACGGGCCGGCCGGTGGCTTTCGTCGCGAGCAGAGCGAGGTCTTCCGTGAGCATCTCCTGCTTGCCGCCGAAGCCCCCTCCGACCCGGGCGGCGTACACGCGCACATCCTCCTTCGGCAGCCCGAACACGCGAGCGAGCGACCGCCGCACGAGAAACGGCACCTGCGTGCTGCTGCGCACGACGTAACGTCCGTCGGCGTCCTGCCAGGCGATCGAGCCGTGCGTCTCGAGCGCGGTGTGCGAGACCCGATGGGTGCGGAAGGTTCGCTCCTCGACGATGGCCGATGCTGCCAGCTCGGCCTCGAGATCGCCGACCTCGGAGTGCAGCTGCATCACGACGTTGCTGTCGCCGTGCAGCACGGGGGTGGCCGGGTGGTCGGCGAGTTCGGGATCGAGGTTGAACGGCAGCACCTCGTACTCGACCTCGACGAGACGGGCGGCTCGATCGGCGGCTCGCTGCGACTCGGCGACGACGAGCGACACCCGCTGGCCGACGAAGCGCACGACGTCGTCGAACACGCGGGTGTCTTCGGGGTCGTCTTCGACGAGCTCGTGCTGGGCGGTCGAGAACAGCGTCCGCGGGGCGTCGTCGGCGGTGAGCACCCGCACGACGCCGGGCGCCGCGAGAGCGCGGGTGGCGTCGATGCGGATGACGCGCGCATGGGCGTGCGGACTCCGCACCACCGCTCCGTAGAGCAGCGCTCCGGGGAGTTCGTCGGGGTCGATGTCCATCGTGTACCGCGCCGTTCCGGTCACCACGCCGAGCGCGGCCGGAGCGCCGGTGGCATGCCCCACGCCACCGGCGCGGTCGTCGATGTTCTCCACCCCGTGCACCGCATCGTCGATGCTGCGGTATCCGGTGCAGCGGCAGATGTTGCCCTTCAGAGTGCGGTCGAGATCGTGCTCGGCTCTCTCCGGCATCGCTGCGACCGTGCACACCATGCCCGCCGTGCAGAAACCGCACTGGAATCCGGCGGCCTTGCGGAACCGCTCCTGCACGGGGTGCGGATGCTCCGGTGTTCCGAGGCCCTGCACCGTGACGATCTCGCGTCCGGCCGCGCGATGCGCGGGGTAAACACAGCTGTGCACGGCTTCGCCGTCGACGATCACGGTGCAGGCGCCGCAGTCTCCTCCGTCGCATCCCTTCTTCACACCGTAGGATCCCTGATCGCGCAGCCAGGTGCGCAGGCACTGGCCGGGTTCGGCGGCGACCTCGACCTCGCGGCCGTCGAGCGTCGCCGGGCGCGGGCCGGGCCCCGTCGTGCTCGCGGCATCCGTTCCGAGACCGCTCTCGATGATGCTCATGCCACGCTCCTCTCGATGCGCAGATCGCCGGTGACGCGGCCTCTCGCCTCGTCGACCCCGGTGGCGCCGGGGAGCAGCTCGGCGACGATCTCGTCGCCGAGCCGATGCGTCATCAGGCGGCGCCAGGCCGGCTCGCCGTGGATGTCGTCGTACCAGCCGCCAGCACTCACGGCGGCCGTATCGATCGCGGTGCGCCAGGCGGCGGCATCCGCTCGTCGTGGTGTCACGACGAGGTCGAGCACGATCGGGCGGGGGACGGATGCCGTGATCGAGACTCGTGCGCTCCGCTCGGTCGTGCGGCGGCCGATGAGCAGCGCGGCGGATCGACCGCGCTCGGTGAGCGATATGCGACGGAACGCGTGCGGCTGGCGCAGCGCCTCGGCAGGAACCAGGAAACTGCGGATCAGCTCGCCGTAGCCGAGCCGGGTCCTGGCCGGGCCGGTGACGAGGTCGGCGACCGACGAGCGGCGTCGGCGTCCGTCGGGACGCAGGATCAGGGCCGTGGCGTCCCACGCGGTGAGGAGCGAGATCATCGGGCCGGCGGGCAGCGCTGTGGCCACGTTGCCCCCGACCGTCGAGACGTGCCAGATCTTCCACGAGGCGACGAACGAGTCGCAGACCGGTGGGATGACGTCGAGCCCCGGCAGCGCTTTGCGCGGCGCCCCGCCGGGCAGAGGGTCGTCGGCCAGGTCGCGCAGATCGGCGATGCGGCAGGTGGCGGCGATCTCGAGGTCTCCGTTGTCGTGCCAGGTGATCGGCTGCCACCCGGCTCCCGTGATGTCGAGCAGGCGGGTCGGGGCGCCGCGGGTGATGTCGGTGCCGTACGAGTAGATGACCGTGCCGCCGGCCAGCCACGAGTCGCCGGGGCGCCACACGGTGGGGTCGGCGCACATCAGCACCTCGTCGACGCTCGTCACATCCATGCCATCGCCGCCTCGGGGCTGCGCGGTTCGGCTGCGCAGGTGCGACGGGTGTCGTGCACGTCGCCGGAGACCTCGCGCAGCGTGCGCGGCGAAGCGGCCGAGACGCCGGCGCGGGACGCGGTCTCGACGAGGATGAGCTCGGCGAGGATCGACACCGCCACCTCGGCGGGCGTTCGGGCTCCGACGTCGAGGCCGATCGGCGATTGCAGGCGAGCGAGATGCTCCTCGCCGAGCCCACCCGCGCGCAGCTCCTGCATCCGCTTCTCGTGCGTCATGCGCGATCCCATCGCGCCGACGTAGGCGAGGTCGGCCCGCAGGGCGCGATCGAGCACGGGCAGATCGAAGCGTGGGTCGTGCGTGAGCACGACGATCGCGGTGCGGGCGTCGATGCGTCCGGCGTCCATCTCCTGCGCGAGATGCTCGGCGGGGTGCATGAGCACCACCTCCTGGGCGCCGGGGTGACGGGCGTGGGTCGCGAACACGGGACGGGCGTCGCACACCGTGACGTGCCGGCCGAGCAGCGCGGCCGCCTGCGCGAGAGCGGCCGAGAAGTCGTTCGCCCCGTAGATCACGAGGCGTGCGGGAGTCGTCGTCGACTCCACGAGCAGGCGGCGGATGACGGGGCACCCCGGCTGCGATCGGTCGGCGATCTCGACGACGTGCGTGCCGCCGAGCTCGAGCGCCGCGCGCACCCGATCGTCGAGGTCCGAGGCCGCCTCGGTCGGGAGGAGAACACGTGTTCGGGCGGAGGGTTCCGTCGTGAGTCTCCGCCCGAACGTGAGGACTCCTCCGTTGCGAGCCGCGTCGTCGAGCGGCAGCTCCCGCACGAGCCTCGGGGCACGACCGGGGAGGGCGAGTTCGGAGAGGATGCCGCTGGGAATGGTGCGAAGCGGCTGCACGAGCACGCGCACGTCGCCGCCGCACATGAGCCCGATCGAGATGCCGTCGTCATCGGCGTAGCCGAAGGAGTGCAGCTCGACCTCGCCGGTCCGCAGGCACTCGAGCGCAGCATCCACCACCGCACCCTCGACGCAGCCGCCCGACACCGAACCGATCGTGCGGCCGTCATCGCGCACCGCCATCGACGTTCCCGCAGGGCGAGGCACGGAGCCGGAGACCTCGACGATCGTCGCGATCGCCCAGCGATCGGGATCGGCCAGGCATTCGGCGTAGTCGGTCAGACGGTCGAGCATGAAGCACCTCCGGGTCACGATCCGCAGCGTCTTCGCTGCGGGGGTGCCCGGTAGATGGTTGTGTGAACCCGCCTAGGCCTGAGGAGACTCTAGATGAGTTCGGCGGGCATGTCCATACTTCGGATTCTGGTTTCCGTATGGTGGATGCGAATCGATCCGCCCGACACAGATGCCGGCCCGGAACACAGATGTCGGTCCTGAACTCCGATCCCGGCCGACATTCGTCTTCTCGGCCGACATTCGTACGGGTATCGGATGCCGGAACTACGCCCGCCGCGCCTGCTCGTCGATCAGCTGCAGCATGCGCGCCGCCACGCTCACGGCGATCGCCGCGGGCTGCTTTCCGGCCACCTCGGGGATGCCGATGGGGGTCATGACCCGCTCGAGATCGGCATCCGTCTGCCCGAGTTCGGCGAGCTTCTTGCGGAAGCGCACCCATTTCGACGCCGACCCGATCAACCCGATCGAGCCGAGCCCTGGCGTGCGCAGGGCCATGTCGACCACCGCCAGGTCCTCGACGTGGTCGTGGGTCATGACCAGCACGTGGGCGCCTTCGGACAGTGCGGCGAGCGCCGACTCCGGTACCGGCGCGTGCGTGATGTGCACGCGCGCGACCGCGTCGGCGAACACTCCGCTGCGGCCCGGCTCGCCCAGACGCCCGGCGTCGAGCATCGCGGGGCGCGAGTCGATCAGGTGCAGATCGACCTCGTGCCGGGCGAGGATGCGCGCGAGTTCGAGCCCGACGTGGCCGACGCCGAACACCGCGACGGTCGGGATGACTCTGATCGGCTCGAGCATCATGGTGACCTCTCCTCCGCAGCACTGCACGCCGTACTCCGTCACGGCCTTGTCGCTCAGGGTCAGGGTGAGCAGCTCGGGTTCGGCGGAGCCTGCAGCGAGCATCTCCCTCGCGCGGTCGATCGCTGTCTCCTCGAGGTTTCCTCCGCCGACCGTGCCGAACACGGCATCCGCCGAGACGACCATCTTGGCTCCGCCGTTGCGAGGAGCGTGGCCGCGCACCACCGCCAGGGTCACGACGACCGCGGGGCTGCGCTGTGCGCGCAGCCCCTGCAGGGCGTCGAGCCAGTCCATCCCGTTCAGCCGGCCGGTGCCAGTGCGGGCTCGGAGGCGGTCGAAGTCTCGTCGTTCAGCGCGGAAGCGGATTCGCTCGCCGCCTGCGCCGCACGCAGTGCCCAGAACACGGCCTCGGGCGTCGCGGGAGACGCGAGTTCGACCGAATGGCCCGCCGGTCCGAACGCCGCCACCGCATCCCGAATCGCCTCGCGGGCGCTGAAGGCGAGCATGAACGGCGGCTCGCCGACCGCCTTCGAGCCGTAGACGGCTCCCTCTTCGCGTGCGTTCTCGAACAGTCTGACCGAGAACTCCGACGGCATCTCCGAGAAGCTCGGCAGCTTGTACGTCGATGCCGATTGGGTCAGCAGGCGACCGCGATGCGGGCCGTCGCTCTCGTCCCAGCGCAGCTCTTCGAGGGTCAGCCAGCCGACGCCCTGCACGTAGGCGCCCTCGATCTGGCCGATGTCGAGCATGGGCGAGAGCGAGTCGCCCACGTCGTGCACGATGTCGACCCGGCGCACCCGGTACGCCCCGGTGAACTCGTCGACCTCGACCTCGGTCGCGGCCGCCCCGTACGCGAAGTACTTGAACGGCGAGCCCTGCATGATCTCGGGGTTCCAGTGCAGACCCTCGGTGCGGTAGTAGCCCGCGGCGAACAGCTGCACCCGCTGCAGGTAGGCGGCCTTGGCGACCTCGGCGAACGTCACCTGCTTCAGCGGAGCGCCCAGCGCGGTCACGAACCCGCCGCCGAAGCGCACATCGCGCTCGTCGACGCCGAGCAGGCGCCCTGCCACCGCGGCCATGCGGTCGCGGATCTGCTCGCACGCGTTCTTCACGGCGCCGCCGTTGAGGTCTGCACCCGAGGACGCGGCCGTCGCCGAGGTGTTCGGCACCTTGTCGGTGCGGGTCGGGGCCAGGCGCACCGCATCCAGTTCGACGCCGAGCGCGGTCGCGGCGACCTGCAGCATCTTGGTGTGCAGCCCCTGCCCCATCTCGGTGCCGCCGTGGTTGATCAGGATCGAGCCGTCCTTGTACACGTGCACGAGGGCGCCCGCCTGGTTGAAGGCGGCGAAGTTGAACGAGATGCCGAACTTGATCGGCGTCATCGACAGCGCACGCTTGGCATGCGGGCTCGTCGCGTTGAACCTGGCGATCTCGGCTCGACGCTCATCGACGGAAGCCTCGGAGGAGAGCTGATCCCAGATCGTCGACATGCGCCCGGCATCCTTCACGACCTGGCCGTAGGGCGTGGTCTGCCCCTGCCGGTAGAAGTTGCGTCGACGCAGCTCGAGCGGATCGATGCCCAGCTGCGGGGCGATACGGCCGAGGATGTCCTCGATCAGGAACACACCCTGCGGACCGCCGAAACCGCGGTAGGCGGTGTTCGAGGTCTTGTTCGTCTTCGCGATCTGCCCGTAGGCGTGCACGTTCGGGATCCAGTAGGCGTTGTCGATGTGGCACAGGGCGCGGCCGAGCACGGGCTCGGACAGGTCGATCGACCAGCCGCCGTCGCAGGTGAGCACGGCATCCAGCGCCTGCAGCATTCCGTCGGCGTCGAAGCCGACCTTCCAGGCGATGTGGAACGGATGCCGTTTGCCGGTCATCGTGATGTCCTGAGTGCGGTTCAGCCGCAGTCGCACGGGGCGACCGGTGAGCTTGGCGCCGAGAGCGGCGATGGCTGCGAAGCCGTGCGGCTGCATCTCTTTGCCGCCGAAGCCGCCGCCCATGCGCAGGCACTGCACGGTGACCTCGTTCGAATGGATGCCGAGCACGTGCGACACGAGCTCCTGCGTCTCGGACGGATGCTGAGTGGAGCACTGGATGAAGTACTGCCCCTCGGAGTCGCGGATCGCGAAGGACGCGTGCGTCTCGAGGTAGAAGTGCTCCTGGCCGCCGAACTCGGTCACCCCCTCGAACACGTGGGCGGATCCTGCGAGCCCGGCGGACGCGTCGCCGCGCTGCACCGTGCGCGGCGTCCCCTGGAAGGACTGCGCGTCGAGGGCGTCCTGCACCGTGATGATCGAGGGCAGCGGTTCGTACTCGACCTGCACCCGCTCGGCTCCCAGGCGCGCGGCCTCGGGTGTCTCGCCGAGCACCCACACGAGCGCGTGACCGTAGAACATGGCCTCGCTCGGGAACAGGGGCTCGTCGTTGCGGATGCCGGCGTCGTTGAGACCTGGCACGTCGTCTGCGGTGAGCACGCGCACGACGCCCGGCACCTCGTAGGCGCCGGAGACGTCGATCGTCACTTTGGCGTGGGCGTTCGTCGACTGCACGGGCCACGCGGTGAGCACGCCCGCGGTGTGCTCTGCGACGTCGTCGGTGTACATCGCGGCCCCCGTGACGTGCAGCGCAGCGCTCTCGTGCGCGGCGCGGCGGCCGACGACGGGGTTCTCGGGGCGGTCGGCGAGCGTGCTCATGCCGGCACCTCCTTCGACTCGATCACGGTTCGGCTGTGCAGCTTGAGCAGCGCGGTGTTGAGCATGAGGGCGCGGTACTCGGAGCTCGCGCGGTGATCGGACATCGGCGTGCCCTCCGCACCCAGGACCTCGGATGCCGTGCGGACGGTCTCGACGTCCCATGGGCGGCCGACCAGGGCGGTCTCGGTCGCGAGGGCTCGCAGCGGCGTCGCGGCGACGCCGCCCAGGCCGATCTTCGCGGCGGTCAGGACGCCGCCCTCGATGTCGAGCGCGAACGCGACGGCGACGCTGGAGATGTCGTCGAAGCGGCGTTTGGCGATCTTGTGGAAGGCCGTGACGCGGGCGAGCGGGCGCGGGATGCGCACGGCCTTGATGAGTTCCCCGGGCTGCCGGATCGTCTGCCGGTATCCGGTGAAGTACTCCGACAGCTCGACCTCGCGCTCGACGATGCGGTCGTCCTCGCCGGCGCTCGTGAGCACCAGGCGGGCGCCCAGCGCGAGCAGTGCAGGGGGAGTGTCGCCGATGGGGGAGCCGGTGCCGAGGTTGCCTCCGAATGTGCCGCGGTTGCGGATCAGTCGCGAGGCGAACTGAGGGAGCATCTCGGCGAGCAGCGGCACCGCGCCGTCGAGGCGCTTCTCGACCTCGGAGAGCGCGAGCGCCGCGCCGATCTCGATCGAATCGTCGCCGACGGTGAGACCGCGCAGCTCGTCCAGCTGCTCGATCGCGATGACGAACGGGGCGCGCCGGCCGCGCAGGTTCACCTCGACGCCCCAGTCGGTCGATCCGGCGACGAGGAGGGCGTCGGGTTCGTCGCGGAGGATCCGCAGGGCGTCGGCGAGGGATGCCGGTCGCCCGAAGCGTCGGCCCGCCACCTCGACGTCGGTGGCGACGGGCGAGGGCGCCGGCTGTGAGAGGCGCTGCTGCAGCGGGTCGCCCTGTTCGGGCGAACCGAGGGCGTAGGCCGCGTCGCGGATCGGGCGGTAGCCGGTGCATCGGCACAGGTTGCCGCTCAGTGCGTGCAGGTCGAAGCCGTTCGGACCGTGCTCGGCGTCGTGCACGGGGCAGGGCTCCTCGCCGAGGGCTTCGTCCTCATCTCCGGCGCGATCGGCGCGGTAGTACTCTCCGGCCATGCTGCACGCGAAGCCGGGAGTGCAGTAGCCGCACTGCGATCCGCCGGCCTCGGCGAGCTTCTCCTGCACGGGGTGCAGGTGCTCGGGGTCGCCGAGCCCCTCGGCCGTCACGATCTCCTGTCCGTCGAGCGCGTAGACCGGCACGAGGCAGGCGTTCACGGGCGTCCAGGCGGTTCCCCCGTCGGGGGCGGGCGTCGCGAGCAGCATCGCGCAAGCACCGCACTCGCCTTCGGCGCAGCCCTCTTTGCTGCCGGAGAGCCCGCGGCCGCGCAGCCAGTCCAGGGCGGTGGTGTGCGTCGCGGTGTCGGCGAGGGAGCGGCGCTCCCCGTTCACGGTCACGGCGGATTCGCTCATGGGCGGCTCCCTCCTCGAGGTGAGTAGAACTTCCGACATCCGAAAGTGAACTTCTGAGTTCTGAAAGTCGTTGTCGGGTTCTGAAAGCCTATGACTCGTGTCCTGGGTGGTCAAGACACCAGGGACTTCGGCGCGTCAGCCGGGCATCGGCACGTTCAGTGCTGCTGCCCAGTCGCGAAGCGCCTGACGCTCCGAGTCGTTGCAGATGTAGCCGTAGCCGTAGGTGATGTTGCCGAAGTCCAGCGTCCAGAGGTTCTGATAGGTGAGCGCGTAGCAGTCGGCGAACGACTCCTCGCTTCCGTTGAACAGTCCCTGCGCGAGGAGTCGGTCCACGTCGCCGGCGCTGTCGGCGAATCGGGCCTGATCCGCCGACTGATACAGGTGCGCGAGCTCGTGGAGGACGACGTGCTCGAAGGCGGCCTGGCTCGGGTAGTACGACTCCTCCATGATGTGGAGCACGGGCGAGGAGCCGCCGGTCGGACATGCCACCGTCACCTTGTTCGGTTCTCCGACCTCGCCGCAGTGCTCGGCAGCGTCCCACGCGATGTCGATGTAGCCGTTGCCAGCCTGATCGACGAGCGCCTCCGACGCGGTTCCCGAGGCGTTGGCGCGACGCTGCTGGGCCGCCGCGACGATCGGCTCGAGGTTGGCACGGACCCAGCCGATGTCCTGCACGAGCGCGCGGGACTCGAAGACGTTCATGTCCGGATCGGCCGCCTCCGCCGCGATCTCGTCGAGCCGAGGCTGATCGAGGATGAGCGGCGCGACGGGGTTCCCCTCGAAGTCGGCCGACAGTGTGCGGATCGTCTCGAGTTCGGCTTGGTAGGTCGCGATGTTCTCGGCGATCTCGTCCGACCCCGACTGCCCGGAAGGCGTTCCCTCATCGGGCGACGTCAGAGACCCGAGCCCGCCGAGTATGAACAGCACCACGAGGAAGATCCCGGCGAGGGTGAGGCACCCGCACCCGGCGAGCCAGCATCCGACGCCGCGGCGGCGAGGCGGGGGAGCGGGACGGCCGGCCGAGATGGGGTAGTACTGCGCCGACGACGGCTGAGAGGGTTGGCTCTGCGGGGAGACTGATCGAGCGAGATCCTGCGTGATCGGGTTCTGCGCAGGCTGATCCGGCGCGGAGCCGTACGGTGTGGGTTGGGGGGTCGCCGTCGGGGCGGGAGTGACCGCCGCCATCCACTGGAGCAGTCCCGGATACACGCGAGGATGCGCGGCGATCGCAGGGTGCAGGTCGTAACGTCGCTCGGCGATGTCGGCCAGTGCCTGCGGCGGTGTGTGCGGGTCGCGGACCACGCCCGCCTCCCAATCCTCGAGATCCCCCATGCAGTCGATGCTAACGGCGACCCGGGCGAGCGCCGGACGAGGCAGAATCGAACCGTGAACATCGTCGTCGGAGTCACCGGTGGAATCGCCGCGTACAAGTCCGTGCAGCTCGTCCGGCTGCTGATCAAGGCGGGGCACGAGGTGACGGTCATCCCCACGGAAGACGCGCTGCGCTTCGTGGGCCTGCCCACCTGGGAGGCGATCAGCCGCAACCCGGTGACCACCAGCGTGCACGACGACGTGGCCAAGGTGCGCCACGTCGCTCTCGGCCAGGACGCCGATCTCGTCGTCGTGGCGCCCGCGACCGCCAACACCATCGCGAAGATGACGGCGGGGATCGCGGACAACCTGCTCGGCTCGACCCTCCTGGCGACCGAAGCGCCCGTGCTCATCGCCCCGGCGATGCACGCGGAGATGTGGCGGCATCCGTCCACCCAGGCGAACATCGCCACGCTGCAGAGCCGCGGAGTGCACATCGTCGGGCCTGCCGTCGGCGAGCTGGCCGGAGGCGACAGCGGGCCGGGGCGGATGATCGAGCCGGAGGGCATCGCGGATGCCGCGCTCGCCCTTCTCGCCCCGCGCGACCTCGAGGGGCTGCGGATCGCGATCTCGGCGGGCGGCACGCGCGAGCCGATCGACCCGGTGCGGTATCTCGGCAATCGATCCAGCGGCAGGCAGGGGGTCGCGCTCGCCGCAGAGGCGGCGGCCCGGGGCGCCGAGGTGACCCTCGTCGCCGCGAACGTCGCCGGCGACGTGCTCGCCCCAGCGCAGCATCCGTCCGTCCGCATCCGGCACGTGGGAACCGCGGCCGAGCTCGGGCAGGCGATGGCGGAGGCCGCAGCCTCCGCCGATGCGATCGTGATGGCGGCGGCGGTCGCCGACTACCGGCCGGTCGAGGTGTCGCCGCGCAAGCTGACCAAGGAGGCGGGCGGGATTCCGGCGATCGAGCTCGCGGAGAACGAGGACATCGTGGCGGGTCTTGTGCGAGCGCGCCGTGACGGGCAGCTGATCGTCGGATTCGCTGCCGAGACCCCGGGGACCGAGGGCGATCAGGAGGAGCTGCTGGCACGCGCCCGCCGCAAGCAGCAGCGAAAGGGCGTCGATCTGCTGGTGGTGAACGAGGTCGGCTGGGAGCGGGGATTCGAGGCGGTCGAGAACGCCGTGATCGTGCTCGCCCCAGACGGCGCCGTGGCCGCGACGGCATCCGGTTCCAAGCGCGAGGTCGCAGCAGGCATCCTCGATGTGGTCCGTCCGCTCTGGACGGGCAGCCGAGGCGAGGAGTAGTCTTTTCGTTTAGTAGAAATGAAATTTCACAGAACGGAAAGAATGAATGAACGCTCCGCTGGCACCGTTGGCGCCCGTGACCACGCGCGAGATCGCGCCTGAGCTCGCCCGCTCGTGGCTGCTCGTCGCGGCCACCCGGCCGGAGACGTTCGACGCCGCCGCCGCATCGCACGCCGATGCGGTCGTGCTCGACATCGAGGATGCTGTCGACGCGAGCCGCAAGGACGCGGCGCGGCAGGACGTCGTGGACTGGCTCAGCTCGGGCGGCAGCGCCTGGGTGCGCATCAACGACGCCACGAGCGAGCACTGGGCCGCCGACATCGAGGCGCTGCGCGCGGCTCAGGGTCTGCGCGGAGTGATGCTCGCGAAGACCGAGCTCGGCGGTCAGGCCATGGACACCTACAACCGCCTCGGCGCGAAGGTGCCCGTCGTGGCACTCGTCGAATCCGCGATCGGCATCGAGAACGCGACGGAGATCGCCCGGGCCAAGGGCGTGTTCCGCCTGGCGTTCGGCAGCGGCGACTTCCGTCGAGACACCGGCATGTCGGCCGACCGGGAGGCGATGGCCTATCCGCGCGCCCGCCTGGTCGTCTCGAGCCGGGCCGCTGGGCTCCCCGGTCCGATCGACGGCCCGACCGTCGGGTCGAGCCATCCGATCCTCCGCGAGCAGTCCGCGATCACGGTCTCGATGGGGATGACGGGCAAACTCTGCCTGTCTCCCGATCAGACCCCCGTGGTCAACGAGGTCATCAGCCCCACCCGCACCGATGTCGAATGGGCCTACGAGTTCCTGCAGGACTTCGATGCGCGCGGGCAGATCGTCCGTGACGGAAGCGACCTTCCTCGCCTCGGGCGCGCGCGCAAGATCATGCAGCTCGCCGAGGCCTTCGACGTGCACGTCGTCGTGCGCTGACCGAGCAGCATCCGGCACCCGTTCGTTGAGCGAGCGGAGCGAGACGAAACGCAGTATCCGACCACGAGGAGATTCCCATGACGCAACTCACCGCAGGCGACACCGCTCCTGCCTTCACGCTCGCCGACGCGGACGGCAACGCCGTCTCGCTCGCCGACTTCGCTGGCCGCAACGTCGTCGTCTACTTCTATCCGAAGGCGGCGACGCCCGGGTGCACGACAGAGGCCTGCGACTTCCGCGACAGCCTGTCGTCGCTCAACGCGGCCGGCTACGCCGTGATCGGCGTCTCGCCCGACAGCGTCGACGAGATCCGCGCCTTCGCGGATGCCGAGGGGCTGACCTTCCCGCTGCTCGCCGATTCCGACGCCGCCGTGGCGAAGGCCTGGGGCGTATGGGGCGAGAAGACCGTCGGCGACCGCACCTTCGACGGCGTCATCCGCTCGACCTTCGTGCTCGACGGAGACGGCGTCGTGCAGCGTGCCGAGTACGGCGTCGACGCGGACGGCCACGTCGCACGCCTGCGCGCCGAACTCGGCGTCTGACGGCTTTGAAGGTCGGACTTTGCTCGGTCAGGGCTTGGCGAACGCCGTGCACGTGCGATGTGTCCGCTTAGAGCGAAGTGGCTCGACTGGCGGGCCTGGCGGATGCATGATGATTCTCATCGAATGTCCGCGCCGTCGGAAGGTTCATCATGGATTCGGCGCTAGTCGTTGTGCCGGGAATCGTGGGTCAGTACGTGCATATCGCTCGGGACCAACTGCTCAAGCTTGGACTCGATCTTGCGGGATCGGAGCCAGACGGCGAACCGATCACTGCAGCCACGTGGCCAGGGATATTCGTCGTGACGTCTCAAGATCCGGATGAGGGAACGGTAGCGCACCGGGGGGATCAGATCAGGATTTCGTTCGTCGCGGACGGCCAGGCCCGGGAAGACGTGGCATCGCATCCGGGTGGGCCAAAGCCGGTTCTTTCCGCTCGTGTTGATGAACAGCCCGGTGACCTCGGGCGGTGACGAAAGAGCCGCCACCGCCCGTTTTGCTCAACCGAACCAGGCTGTCGGTCCCAGCGAATAGCACACAGCGCCACTCGCTAGCGTCACGACTGACCAGATCGGAACGGTCGCATATCCCGGCCCCACAACCTTCCCCGCTCCGTCGAACGACTTTGAGCCTGAGGCGGGTCCTGCACCACCCATGTCCCAAAAGTTCGAACTGACGGCACCGATGGCGCTCACATGCCACGAGTAGCTGGTGGCGGCGCCAAAAACGGTGAACCATGTGTGCCAGCGGAGGATGTCAAGAGACCCTTTCACGGCAGAGATTCCCGATCCACCGCAATCCCCCCACGCATCGCCACCAGCCTTGGCGCTCAAGGTTGACGCTTTGAGTTGGTCAAAATGTTGTTGCTGAGCGACTGCTGCGGGCGTTACCGGGACCGAATACTGCGTCCCGTCAGGCTCGGTAACGATCTTGTAGCCGTTGGCGGCCGCCACTTCGGCGTCGTACTCCAGGACCATCATCGGCATGAACGTTGACGTGGTTTCGGGCGAGGGTGGCTGGGGCGGGGACGCATGCGCCGGTGGAGCTGAAGCGATCATGAGTGTCAGGGCCACGACTGAAGTGGCAAAGGCGCGACGAAAGCGCATTTTTCCTCCTAGGTCATCTTTGACATGAAAATCCCCCGTCATCCACGGTTTCGCGAATTACGGTTCCCCCGAGATATATCTACTCCTGGAGACAGCGGGGGTCAACAGCAATCGTCGATTCGATTGATCGAACGAAGGCGATGTGGCTGGTGCGGACGGGACGCGTTGGCGGCAGGCATAGTTTAGAAAGTGGGGGCAAGGGTTGACACCACGAACATCCCTGCTCATACTGTTTACACATGTTGAAATAACAGTTCCGACATACGGAAATTTAATCCTCTCGAAACAGAGGCTCCGTATAGTCCTTACACGTCGGATGCCAACATGTGATGAGGATCGAAGATGTTGCTCGAGGACTTCAACTCCAGCACCCGCGTCGCCGCTCTGAGCGTCGCGAAACCTGCGCTGGATGTTCCCCGCTGGTATGACGCGCTCATCGCAGGGCGCCCCTACGCCTCGATCGATGCGCTGACGGATGCCGCGATGCACGTGGCTGCGCCGCTCACCGAGGCGGAGCTCGACGCCGCGCTGGCGCACCACCCCCGCATCGGGGAGCGCGCCCAGGGCGACAGTCCCGAAGCGGCGCACGCGCGCAGTGAGCAGGCCGGCGTCGACGCGAGCGCGGCCGACGCTCTCGCCGCCGGCAACCGCGCCTACGAGGCGAAGTTCGACCGTGTGTATCTGGTCCGCGCCGCTGGGCGGTCGGCCGACGACATCCTCGCTCTGCTGCAGCAGCGACTGGGCAACACCCCCGAACAGGAGCTGACCGTGATCGACCAGCAGCTGCGCGAGATCGCCGCACTCCGCCTCGCCGGAGCCATCGAGACTGAAGGAGCACGCGCATGAGCGTCTCTCACGTGACCACCCACATCCTGGACACATCGATCGGGCGCCCCGCGCCCGGCGTCGCCGTCGAACTCGAGGCCCGAGTCGGCGACGGATGGGTCGGGATCGGTTCGGGCCTCACCGATGCTGACGGGCGGGTGAAAGAACTGGGCCCCGAGCGGCTGGAGAGCGGTGCGTACCGCCTCCGGTTCGACACGGCGGCCTACTTCGCCGGCATCGACACGGCCGCCTTCTTCCCGGAGGTGGTGTTGACCTTCCAGGTCGACGCTGAGCAGGCGCACTATCACGTGCCTCTTCTGCTGAGCCCGTTCGCCTATTCCACTTACCGAGGAAGCTGAGTATCGAAATGACCGACATCATTCTGGGCAAGAACCAGTACGGCAAGGCCGAGGTGCGTGTCGTGCGCATCACGCGCGACACCGCTCGTCACGAGATCGAAGACCTGAACGTCACCTCGCAACTGCGCGGTAACTTCGCGAGCGCGCACTTCGACGGCAACAACGAGCACGTCGTCGCGACCGACACGCAGAAGAACACCGTCTACGCCTTCGCGAAGGACGGCATCGGAAGCCCCGAGGAGTTCCTGCTCCGTCTCGGCGCCCACTTCACGGGCGAGTTCGACTGGGTCACCGGCGGACGCTGGGAAGCCGAGCAATACACCTGGCAGCGCATCGAGGGCGACGACGGCCCCCACGATCACGCCTTCGTGGCAGGTGGCACCGAGACCCGCACCGCGCTGGTGCAGATCGACGGCGACGACACCACCGTCATCGCCGGGCTGCAGGATCTTAAGGTCCTCAAGTCGACCCAGAGCGGCTTCGTCGGCTACCCGAAGGAGAAGTACACGACGCTGCCCGAGACCGAGGACCGCATCCTCGCCACCTCCGTCACGGCCAAATGGCGCTACAACCGCAACGACCTCGACTTCAACGAGGTCTTCGCCGACGTCCGCAGCCGACTGCTCGCGGGCTTCTCGCGCAACTACTCCTACGCACTGCAGCACACGCTGAAGGAGATGGCCGAGGCCGTGCTCGAGGCGCACCCAGAGATCGACGAGATCCGCTTCTCCACCCCGAACAGCCACCACTTCGTCGTCGACCTGTCGCCGTTCGGACTGGAGAACCCGAACGAGGTGTTCTTCGCCGCCGACCGCCCCTACGGCCTGATCGAGGCGTCGTTCCTCCGCGAAGGCGCGGACACCGACCACTGGTCGTGGAGCGGCTCTGCCGGCTTCTGCTGATCAGCCGGACGAGGAGCCGCCGCGCTCTCCGTCCGACACACCGCGCCGGGTCGCCGATCCGGCGCCGGGGGTGAGTCCGTTCCCGACGCACCGGACTCACCCCTGAACCATCGAGGTCGTCTCGACGTGAGGCGACCGCTATTCGTCATGCCCATCGAGCCCACCCCGAAGAGCGGGTCACGGACAAGGAGGTCCACCAGATGTTCGCTGTACGCAACTCGACCAAGACCAGCAACTCCACCAAGACCGGAGCAGAATCCAGGCGCCCCGAAGACGAACGTCTCGGAATCGGCACGGCCTTCATGTTCGGACTCCAGCACGTCCTGACCATGTACGGCGGCATCATCGCGCCGCCGCTCATCATCGGCGCCGCCGCCGGCCTGAATCCGACCGAGGTCGGTGTGCTCGTCGCCGCGTGCCTGTTCATGGGCGGCCTCGCGACGCTGCTGCAGACCCTCGGCATCCCGTTCTTCGGCTCTCAGCTGCCGCTCGTGCAGGGCGTCTCCTTCGCCGGCGTCGCGACGATGCTCGCGATCGTCAACCGGGGGAGCGGCCTGCCGGCCGTGTTCGGGGCCGTCATCGTGGCGTCGCTGATCGGTCTCGTGATCGCGCCGTTCTTCGCGCAGATCGTGCGCTTCTTCCCGCCCGTCGTCACCGGAACCGTGATCACCATGATCGGCCTCTCGCTCGTGCCGGTCGCCGCGCGCTGGATCACGGGGGCGAACCCGCAGGCCGACAACTACGCCGATCCGGTGTTCGTCGGCATCGCCGGCTTCACGCTCCTCGTCATCATGCTGCTCTCGAAGCTCGGCAACTCGACCATCTCGCGCCTGTCGATCCTCATCGCGATGGTGGTCGGCACGGTCTTCGCGGCGCTGATCGGCAAGGCCGACTTCTCCCGGGTCTTCGACGGCCCGATCTTCGCGTTCCCGAGCCCCTTCGCGTTCGGCGTGCCGTCGTTCGACCTCGCCGCGATCGTCTCGATGACGATCGTCGTGCTCGTGATCCTCACCGAGACGACCGCCGACATCATCGCCGTCGCCGAGATAACCGGCTCCCAGGTCGATCGCAAGCGCATCGCGGCGGGGCTCCGGGCCGACATGGTCTCGAGCGCGGTCTCGCCGATCTTCAACTCGTTCACCCAGAGCGCCTTCGCACAGAACGTCGGCCTCGTCGCCGTCACGAAGATCAAGAGCCGTTACGCGGTCGCGGCCGGCGGTGTCATCCTCATCGTCCTGGGTCTGCTCCCGGTTCTCGGCCGCATCGTCGCCGCGGTGCCCACCGCCGTCCTCGGCGGCGCGGGGCTGGTGCTGTTCGGCACGGTCACCGCCTCCGGCATCCGCACCCTCTCCAAGGTCAAGTACGACGGAAACATGAACCTGATCATCGTGGCCGCCTCGCTGTCCTTCGGCGTGCTGCCCGAGGTCAACCATGACATCTACATGAACTTCCCGACGTGGTTCCAGGTCATCTTCGGCTCGGGCATCAGCTCGGCCGCCATCATGGCGATCCTGCTGAACCTCGTGTTCAACCACTTCTCCCAGGGCAACCCGTCGAATCCGTCGGTCTTCGCCGCGAGCCCGGTGCGCGCGGTCAAGACCGACGTCATCCGGGTTCTCCGCGAAGGAGACCGCTACGAAGGCGGAAAGCTCGTCGACGCCAAGGGGAAGGCCATCCCCGTCGTCGACGAGGAGCCGGAGGGCTCATCAGCCCATTGAGGGCCGGCTCCTGCCGCGAGGTCTGTGCGTTCCCGTCAGAGTCGCACGGACCCCGCGGCACCTTGACAAGCACTCGGACGCGCGCCATGCTTGTTACGCATGCTGAAACTATTATTCCATAATGCGAAATGTATGTTCACGCGGGTGCGCCGGATCAGATGCCGGAGCATCGGGGGTGAGCTCGTCCCGATGACGCACCGGGCTCACCCCGACCACGCCCGCCACACCCGATGCCGACCCGGCGACAGGACGAGGAGGTCCGCACATGATCGGGACCGCTCATCATCTCTCAGCCGCGTCCGGTCTCTCAGCCGCGTCTGATCTCTCAGCCGCGTCCGCCGAACGGCATGCCCGATGCCGCGACCGTCAGGCTGGTGACATTCGACTCCGCAGGGAGCTGCGCCATGAACAGCACGGCTCGCGCGGCATCCGCCACATCGAACGTCGGCTCGACCTTGCGAGAGCCGTCGGCCTGCAGAGCCCCGTCGCCGACGCCGATCTCCGTCATGATCGACGTCCGGGCGTTGCCGATGTCGATCTGTCCGGCGGAGATGCCATAGGCCCGTCCGTCGAGATCGATCGACTTCGTGAGTCCCGTGATCGCGTGCTTCGAGACGGTGTACACGACCGACAGCGGTCGGGGCACCTGGGCCGAGATCGATCCGTTGTTGATGATCCGTCCGCCCTGCGGGCTCTGCGCCATCATGGCGCGCATCGCGGCGCCTGCGCACAGCAGCGCACCGGTCAAGTTCACGTCGAGAGTGCTCTGCCAGTCGGCGAGCGAGATCTCGGCGGCGGATGCTGCGGGGCCGAAGGCCCCGGCGTTGTTGAACAGTACGTCGACGCGGCCCCATTCGGCGACGACCGCGGCGAACAGCGCCTCGACCTCGGCCTCGACGGTGACGTCGGCGGGAACCACGAGGGCGTCCGGATGCTCGGCCGCCGTCTCTCGCAGGGCGTCCTCGCGGCGTCCGGCCAGCGCGACCCGGAAGCCGGCATCCAGCAGCGCGCGCGCCACCGCCCTGCCGATGCCCGAGCCCGCTCCCGTCACGACGGCGATGCGTGCGCTCATCCTCGAGTCCTCTCAGATCTTGACCTCTCCCCCTATCTAACAAGAAAGGCCGAACAGTGACCGACACTCGCGCCTCCGCCACCGCAGCCGACCTCGACCCCGAGGAGACCGCTGAGTGGCTCGAATCGCTCGATGCGCTCATCGCCGAACGCGGCTCCGACCGTGGCGAGCACATCGTCCGCACGCTGGCAGGCCATGCCGGCATCCGCTCCGAGCCGATCGCCACGACGGACTACGTCAACTCGATCGCGTCCGCCGACGAGCCCGAGTACCCCGGTGACGAGGAGCTCGAGCGACGCTACCGCGCCTGGATGCGGTGGAACGCCGCCGTCATGGTGCACCGCGCGCAGCGACCCGGCATCGGCGTCGGCGGGCACATCTCCACCTACGCCGGCGCCGCGACCCTGTACGAGGTCGGCTTCAACCACTTCTTCCGGGGCAAGGACCACCCCGGCGGTGGCGATCAGATCTACTTTCAGGGGCACGCCTCGCCCGGGATGTACGCTCGCGCCTTCATGGAGGGGCGTCTGGGCGAAGAGGATCTCGACGGCTTCCGCCAGGAGAAGTCCCGCCAGGGGCACGCGCTCTCGTCATACCCGCATCCGCGGCTCATGCCCGAGTTCTGGGAGTTTCCGACCGTGTCGATGGGCATCGGACCGATGAACGCGATCTATCAGGCGCAGTCGAACCGCTACCTGGAAGGCCGCGGTCTGAAGGACACCTCCGACCAGCACGTGTGGGCGTTCCTCGGCGACGGCGAGATGGACGAGCCGGAGTCGCGCGGTCTGCTGCAGCTCGCCGCGAACGACGGCCTCGACAACCTCACGTTCGTCGTCAACTGCAATCTGCAGCGCCTCGACGGCCCCGTGCGCGGCAACGGAAAGATCATCCAGGAGCTCGAAGGCTTCTTCCGCGGTGCCGGATGGAACGTCATCAAGGTGATCTGGGGCCGCGAGTGGGACTCGCTGCTCGACGCGGATGCCGACGGCGCCCTCGTCGACATCATGAACACCACCGTCGACGGCGACTACCAGACCTACAAGGCCGAGTCGGGCGGATTCATCCGCGAGAACTTCTTCGGTCGCGATCCGCGCACCCGGGCCCTGGTCGACGGCCTCACCGACGACCAGATCTGGGGCCTCAAGCGAGGCGGCCACGACTACCGCAAGGTGTACGCCGCCTACGCGAAGTCCATGGAGCGCAACGGCAGGCCCACGGTCATCCTCGTCAAGACGGTCAAGGGCTACGGACTCGGTCAGCGCTTCGAGGCGCGCAACGCGACCCACCAGATGAAGAAGCTCACGCTGCAGGACCTCAAGGACTTCCGCGACCATCTGCGGGTGCCGATCACAGACGCTCAGCTCGAGGCCGACCCGTACCGGCCGCCGTACTTTCACCCGGGGGCGGATGCCGAAGAGATCGCGTATCTGCAGGAGCGCCGTCGCGCGCTCGGCGGCTACCTGCCCGAGCGGCGCCCGCACGCCTCGGGCGAGATCGCCCTGCCCGACGAGAAGGCGTACGAGGTTGCGGCCCGCGGCTCCGGCAAGCAGCAGGCCGCCACGACCATGGCGTTCGTGCGCGTGTTGAAGGACCTCATGCGCGACCCGGAGTTCGGCAAGAGGATCGTCCCGATCATCCCCGACGAGGCGCGCACCTTCGGCATGGACGCGTTCTTCCCGACCGCGAAGATCTACAACCCGAACGGCCAGAACTACCTGGCGGTCGACCGCGAGATCGTCCTTTCGTACAAGGAGTCCACGTCGGGGCAGATCCTGCACGTCGGCATCAACGAGGCGGGCTCCATCGCGGCGTTCACCGCCGCGGGCACCGCCTACGCCACGCACGGTGTACCGCTGATCCCCGTGTACGTGTTCTACTCGATGTTCGGCTTCCAGCGCACGGGCGACTCCCTGTGGGCTGCAGCCGACCAGATGGCGCGCGGATTCCTGATCTCCGCCACTGCCGGGCGCACCACACTGACCGGCGAGGGGCTGCAGCACGCCGACGGGCACTCGCCGATCCTCGCGGCGACGAACCCGGCGGTCGTCACCTACGATCCCGCGTTCGGCTACGAGATCGGGCACATCATGCGTGCAGGCATCGAGCGCATGTACGGCCCCTCGTCCCAGGACCGGAACGTGATCTACAACCTCATGGTCTACAACGAGCCGATCGTGCAGCCTGCCGAACCTTCCGACGTGGATGTGCCCGGCGTCCTCGGCGGCATCCACCGCATCTCGCCCGTCGATAACCCGCGCACCCACCTGCTCGCCTCGGGGATCGGCGTGACCTGGGCGCTCGAGGCGCAGCAGCTGCTGCGCGACGACTGGGGCATCGCCGCCGAGGTGTTCTCGGTCACCTCGTGGACCGAGCTGCGCCGCGACGCCGTCGCCGCCGAGGAGGACGAGTTCCTCGGCCGCGGCTCTCGTACGCCCTTCCTCGTGTCGCAGCTCGCGGGATCGGAGGGCCCGATCGTCGCCGTCAGCGACTACGCCAAGGACCTGCCCGATCAGGTGCGCCAGTTCGTTCCCAACGACTGGGCGACCCTGGGCGCCGACGGCTTCGGCTTCTCGGACACCCGCGCCGCCGCCCGACGGTTCTTCAAGATCGACGGCCCGTCGGTCGTGGTGCGCACTCTGCAGCTGCTCGCGAAGCGCGGAGAGGTGGATGCCGCGCTCCCCGCTCAGGCCTTCGAGAAGTACCGCCTGCTCGACGTGAACGCCGGCACGAGCGGCTCCGACGCGGAGTAGGGATTCACGCTCAGGAGCGCGGGTTCGGTCACACTTCAGGCGGGTTGGCGAATGCGCCAGCCGGCCGAAGCGTGACTGAACCCGCGTGTCGGTCGCGCTTCAGGCGGGTTCGAGGGCGTGCAGGTGCGCTGAAGCGTGACCGCCTGAGAAATGGTCGGGAGGGGAGAAGACGTTCGGGAGGAGGAATCCGGATGATTCCTCCTCCCGAACGTGCGAGCTCCTCCCGAACGGCAGGGGCGCCGGGCCGGACCTCAGCTGGCGAGGTCTCCGACGATCGCCTCGGCGGCGCGGCGCAGCAACGGCACGGCGCGTGCGCCGAAGGCCTCGTCGACGCGGGAGATCGGACCCGAGACCGACACCGCGGTCGGGGTCGGAGCGTCAGGCACGGCCATCGAGAAGCAGCGCACGCCGATCTCCTGCTCCTGATCGTCGATCGCGTAGCCGCGTTCGCGGATCACGTCGAGCTCCGCGAGCAGGGCGTCGACCGTGCCGATGCTGTGTTCGGTCGGAGTGGGCATGCCGGCGCGCGAGACGATGCCGCGCACGGTCTCGTCGGGCAGCTGCGCGAGGATCGCCTTTCCGACGCCCGTGTCGTGCAGGTGGGCGCGGCGGCCGACCTCGGTGAACATGCGCATGGAGTGCAGCGACGGCACCTGCGCGACGTAGACGACCATGTCGCCGTCGAGCACGGCCATGTTGGCGCTCTCGCCGAGCGCGTCGACGAGGCCCTTCAACTGCGGCCGCGCCAGCGCTCCGAACTGGCGTTGTGCGCCTTCGCCGATGCGGATCAGCCGCGGGCCCAGCGCATAGCGCCTGTTCGGCAGCTGCCGGGCGTAGCCGAGCGTCACGAGTGTGCGCAGCAGGCGGTGGATCGTCGGAAGGGGCAGATCGGTGGATGCCGCGAGTTCGCTCAGCGTGACGTCGCCGCCGGCATCCGTCACCAGCTCCAGGAGCTCGAACACGCGCTCGACCGACTGCACACCGGATCCGGCGCTCTTCGGGGTCTTGCTCTCAGCCATTAAGAACCTCCTGCTCGCCATCATTTCACCATGCGAAAGCCGCGTATCGAAAATCTCGCCCCTCATCGTATCCAGGCTTGCATCAACTTTCCATAAAGTAGATAATAGAGTCCACGATACGAAAATCGTGGAGATTTCAGAGAAGTGCATCGTGTGTGCCGCCGATCTCGGCCGGCTCACCTCGACGAGGAGGAAACATGGCCAATCCGGGACCCGGCAACTCGATCACCCTGCGCATCGACGCCCCGTCGAAGTTCAGCGTCACGAGCGAGCTCGCCGCCGCTGCTGCCGGAGCGGGCGCCGCGATCACGGCACTCGACGTCGTCGAATCGCACCCCACGACGATCGTCGTCGACCTGACCTGCAACACCACGGGTGAGGAGCACGCCGATCAGGTGCGCGACGCGGTCGAAGCGCTCGAGGGCGTCACGGTGCGTCTCGTGAGCGACCGCACGTTCCTCATGCACCTGGGCGGCAAACTCGAGGTCAACCCCCGTGTCCCGCTGCGCAACCGCGACGACCTGTCCCGCGCGTACACGCCGGGCGTCGCCCGCGTCTGCATGGCGATCGCCGAGGACAAGAGCAAGGCTCGACAGCTCACAGTCAAGCGCAACACGATCGCGGTCGTCACCGACGGCACCGCCGTCCTCGGCCTCGGCGACATCGGCCCCGAGGCCGCGCTCCCCGTGATGGAAGGCAAAGCCGCGCTGTTCAAGCAGTTCGCGAACGTCGACGCCTGGCCGGTCTGCCTCGACACCAAGGACACCGAGGAGATCATCAAGATCGTCAAGGCGATCGCCCCCGTGTACGGCGGCGTGAACCTCGAGGACATCGCGGCTCCGCGCTGCTTCGAGATCGAGGCCCGGCTGCGTGAAGAGCTCGACATCCCGGTGTTCCACGACGACCAGCACGGCACCGCGATCGTCACCCTCGCCGCGCTGCGCAACGCGCTCAAGGTCGTCGGCAAGTCGATCGGCGATGTGCGCATCGTCGTCTCAGGCGTGGGCGCCGCCGGCAACGCCATCATCCAGCTGCTGCTCGCCGAGGGCGCGCACGACATCGTCGCCGCCGGTCGAGACGGCGCGATCCACGCTGGTGGCGAGTACGCCGACGCGCACCGCGTCGAGATCGCCGCGACCACCAACCCGCGCGGATTCCAGGGCTCGCTCAAAGAGGCCGTGGTCGGCGCCGACGTCTTCATCGGCGTCAGCGCTCCGAACGTGCTCGACGAGGCCGACATCGCGGCGATGGCCGACGACGCGATCGTGTTCGCGATGGCGAACCCGACGCCCGAGATCGACCCGATCGTCGCATCCAGGCACGCGGCCGTCGTCGCCACCGGGCGCAGCGACTTCCCCAACCAGATCAACAACGTGCTCGCGTTCCCCGGCTTCTTCCGCGGTCTTCTCGACGCGGGCGTGTCGGACATCACGCCGCCTATGCTGGTCGCAGCCGCCGACGCGATCGCCGCGCGAGTGGGGGAGGACGAGCTCAACGCGAGCTTCATCATCCCCAGCGTCTTCGACCCGCTGGTGGCCGGCGCGGTCGCGGAAGCCATCGTCCGCGTCGTCGAAGCCGGCGCGACGAAAGAGTGACCGCAGCCATGACAGCTCTCACCGAGGACGACCTCGCCGGCATCGACTCCCGGCTCGCCGGCACCGACGCCCTTCTCGCCACCGAGTACCCCGGCGACGACGGCACCCGACAGCCCGTGCACACGCTGTACGTGCCCGCCGATCGGTACGACCCCGAACTCCCGTCGCGCTTCGGCGCGCAGGCGGCCGAGGCCGTGGCCGCGTTCGGCGGCACGGCGGCACTGGCCGAAGCGATCGGGCTCGGGCACCTCGCGGGCGAACTCGCGCCCCTGGTCGACGCCAAGCTCCTCGCCGAGCCGATCGAAGACCTCCGCCTCGATTTCGAGGACGGCTACGGCGCCCGGCCGGATGACGAGGAGGACGCGGATGCCGTGCTCGCCGCGCAGCGCGTCGCCGCAGCCGTATCGGCAGGCGTCGCCCCGCCCTTCATCGGCATCCGCTTCAAGTGCTTCGAGGCGCCGACCCGGCGCCGCGGCATCCGCACCCTCGATCTGTTCCTGTCGACGCTCGCCTCGCTCGGGCCTCTCCCCGACGGGCTCGTGCTGACCCTGCCGAAGGTGACCACGGCCGCGCAGGTCGAAGCGATGGTCTCGCTGTGCGAGGTCTTCGAGGAGCGCCTCGGATTGGATGCCGGGCGCCTGCGCTTCGAGGTGCAGATGGAGACCCCGCAGCTGATCGTCGCCGCCGACGGCTCGGTGCCGGTCGCAGCGCTTCTGCACCGGGCGAACGGGCGGGTGTCGGCGCTGCACTACGGCACCTACGACTACAGTGCCTCGCTCCAGATCGCCGCGGCGTACCAGTCGATGGAGCATCCGGCCGCCGACTACGCCAAGCAGGTCATGCAGGTCGCCGTCGCCGAGACCGGCGTGCGGCTCTCGGACGGGTCGACCAACGTGATCCCGGTGGGGGAGAACGCGCTGGCCGCGTGGCAGCTGCACGCCCGACTCGTGCGGCGCTCGCTCGAGCGCGGCTACTACCAGGGCTGGGACCTCGCAGCACCGCAGCTGCCCACCCGGTTCCTCGCGACCTACGCCTTCTACCGCGAAGGCTTCGCCGCCGCGGCGAAGCGCCTCGACAATTACCTGCACGGCAGTGACGCGACCATCATGGACGAGCCCGCCACAGCCAGAGCCCTCGCCCGCTTCGTCGTGCGCGGACTGGAGTGCGGAGCCGTCACGATCGACGAGGTGCGTTCAGCCACGGGATCCGAGCCGACAGAGCTCGTGCGTCTCGCCCACCCGAAACTCATCGCCAAGGAGGCATGATGTCCTACTACACCCCGGCCGGCGGCCTGCCGCCGCAGACCGATCTGCTCACCGATCGCGCGGTCGTCAAGCTCGCCTACACGTTCATCCCGAAGGGCGTGCTGCGCGACATCGTCACCAGCAGCCTTCCCGGCTTCACGAACACCCGCGCGTGGATCATCGCGCGGCCGACCCCGAGCTCGGCGACCACGTTCTCGCAGCTGATCGTCGAGATCGCGCCCGGCGGTGGAGCGGCGAAGCCCGAGGCCGAGGCGGGTGTCGAGGGCGTCGTGTTCGTCACGACCGGGCGCCTCACGCTCACGCTCGAGGGCGAGACGCACGTGCTGGAGGAGGGCGGCTACGCCTTCATCGCGCCTGGCGCGTCATGGTCGCTCGCGAACGATGGCGAGGAGATCACGAGCTTCCACTGGATCCGCAAGGCGTACGAGTGGCTCGAGGGCGTGGACGCTCCAGCATCCTTCGTCACGAGCGACAAGGACATCGAGCCGGTCTCGATGCCCGACACCGACGACGTGTGGTCGACCACGCGCTTCTCCGACGCGAGCGACATGGCGCACGACATGCAGGTGAACATCGTCACCTTCAAGCCGGGCGGATCGATCCCGTTCGCCGAGACGCACGTCATGGAGCACGGACTGTTCGTGCTGCAGGGCAAGGCCGTCTACCGCCTCAACGACGACTGGGTCGAGTGCGAGGCCGGCGACTACATGCTGCTGCGCGCCTTCTGCCCCCAGGCTTGCTACGCCGGCGGCCCCGAGGACTTCCGCTACCTGCTCTACAAGGACATGAACCGCCAGATCAAGCTCACCTGAGCGCCGTCCTGACGAACGAATCGCACCTCTCCGTCCTGGGGAGGTGCGATTCGCTTGTCCGGCGCATTTCGGCCCGCCCGCATCCGTCGGCGCATGGTCAGCGGTGGGCGCACCTCGGTCACGCCTCGGCAGGGTGTGATGGGATTCGGCTCACCGCGAGCGTGACAGCCCTGGGGTTCGGTCACGCATCGGCAGGGTGCGGAGCCGGGCGGCCCGCCACAGACGTGACCGAACCGTCAGCGCAGAGGGACGCGCGAAGGGGGTGTGCCGGTACCGGCAACACCCCCTTCGACGGATCCGACGGGTCAGGCGCTCGTCGCGACCTCGGCGGCGGCACGCTCCTCGACGGTCGGGATCTGCTCGATCCGGCCGAGCACCACCGTGTAGAAGATGATGCCGATGACCAGCATGACGCCGGCGACGATGAATGCCCAGGCGAAGCTGCCGGTGAACTGCACGATGAACCCGGTGACGATCGGGGCGGTCGTGCCGATGAGGTTGTTCACCGTGTTCATGACAGCACCCGTCGCACCCACAGAGCCCTCCGGGGCGATCAGGGCGGGCAGCGAGTTCGTCACGCTGAAGGTGATGGTGATGCCCGTGATCCCCAGCGTGATCCAGATGAGCGACCAGACGAGGTCGGTGGTGAACGCCGTTCCGACGATCGTGGTGGCGAGCACCATGCCGCCGATGATGAACACTCGTCGAACCGCGGTGCTGGACTTCCCGTTGCGAACCAGTCGATCCAACAGATAGCCGGGCAGCAGGTACTGCACGACGACGGCGAACAACCAGGGGACGGCGGTGAACAGACCCGACTTCGCGACGTCCATGTGCATCTGGGACTGCAGGAACCCCGGCAGCCAGGTGAGCAGCATCCACTGCACGTAGCCGGCGCAGCCGAGTCCGAGCGACATGCCCCAGACCTTGCGCTGGCGCAGGATGTATCCGAGGTTGGCGAGCGGGTTCGGCGTCGGAGCGTCTTCGTGCTGCGCGCCGCCGTCGAGGATGTGGCTCAGTTCGGCGTCGCTCAGCCGGCCCTTGCGGTTCATCTCCTTCGGGTCTCGGTAGAAGACGAAGAAGACGATGAAGTAGATCAGGCTGAGCACGCCGATGGTGATGAACGCGCCGCGCCATCCGAACAGGGCGACGGCGGCGCCGACGAGGGGGAAGCCGATCACGTTGGAGAGGCGCTGGCCGCTGTCGAAGATCACGGTGGCCATTCCGCGCTCGCTGCGCGGGAACCAGTAGCTCGTGGTCTTCATGGCGCCGGGGAAGATCGGCGCCTCGGCGAGGCCGAGGATCAGCCGGGCGATGAGAAGCAGGCCCATGCCGCTGATCATGGCGGTGAGGAAGCACGAGACGGCCCACAGGACTGTCGCGGCCCGCATGACCCACTTGATGCCGATCTTGTCCAGGAGCATTCCCATGGGGATCTGCATGAGCGCATACGACCAGCCGAAGCTGCCGAGGATGATGCCGATCTGACCCTCTGTGAGCCCGAACTCCATCCTCATGTCGTGCTCCGCGATGGACATCGAGCTGCGGTCGATGTAATTGATCAGCACCGCGAAGAACAGCAGGAAGCCGATGGCCCAGCGGACGCGGCCGACCTTCTTCGCTTTCGGGACGATCAGTCCGGTGCGGGGGATCAGATCCTTGTGCCCGGTGGGCGATCGGACAGGATCGGGCGATTCAGTGGAAGACATGGAGGAGACCTCTCTTGCTCGTCATCGAGTTGAGTCTGGACGCCTCTCCGAATGAGGGCGTTCGAGAACAGTAACGCCGGAGCGGACTATTCCGCAATAGAGAAGTTCATATCCACGATATGAAAGAACTGAGGATCACCACCGCGCCGTCGTGCCGGTTGACAGCGCCCGCGACGCGGGCGTACTCTTTTCATCACAAGGAACTTTTCTTCCACAATCCGATAATCAAGGATGATGTCATGAGCTACACCGTCAACGCTTCGATCCTGCTGACCGAGCTGCCGATCACCGAGCGGCCCGCGGCGGTCAAGGCAGCCGGCTTCGATGCCGTCGAGTTCTGGTGGCCGTTCTCCTCCGCGGTCCCCGCGCAGGACGAGGTCGACGAGTTCGCCACGGCCATCGAGGAAGCGGGCGTCCGGCTCACCGGTCTCAACTTCTTCGCCGGCGACATGCCCGGCGGCGACCGCGGCCTCGTCTCGTGGGTCGGCCGCGATGACGAGTTCCGCGCCAACGTCGATGTCGTCGTCCGCATCGGCGAGCGCCTCGGCACCAAGGCGTTCAACGCGCTCTACGGCAATCGCATCGAAGGCACGGATCCGCAGGCGCAGGACGACCTGGCCGTGCAGAACCTCGCGTTCGCCGGCGCGGCCGTCGCGAAGATCGGCGGCGTCGTCCTGCTCGAACCCGTCTCCGGCATGGATGCCTACCCGCTGAAGACCGCGGCCGACGCGCTCGCGATCATCCAGCGCGTCAAGGACGAGCACGGCGTCGACAACGTCAAGCTTCTCGCCGATTTCTACCACCTTGCCGTGAACGGCGACGACGTCCCCGCGGTCATCGCCGGCCACGCCGCCGAGTTCGGTCACGTCCAGATCGCCGACGCCCCGGGGCGCGGCGAGCCGGGCACGGGCGACCTGCCTCTGGAGCAGTGGATCGCCGACGCACGGGCCGGCGGCTACACCGGCCCCATCGGGCTCGAATACAAGGCGACCCAGGCCGACCCCTTCGCCTGGCTGAGCTCGACCACGAGCACGAACGCCTGAACCACCGACAGAAGATCCGCGAAGGAGCGAAGACATGACCAGCATCGCCATCATCGGCCTCGGCATCATGGGCCTGCCCATGGCCGAGAACCTCGTCAAGGCCGGCTACGACGTGACCGGTTTCAACCGCAGTCAGGAGCCGATCGACAAGCTCGTCGAGGCCGGCGGCACGGGCGCCACCAGCATCGCGGATGCCGTCAAGGACGCGGATGTCGTCATCACGATGGTTCCGGATTCCCCCGACGTCGAGGGCGTCGTGCGCGGCGAGGACGGAGTGTTCGCGAACGCGAAGTCCGGCGCGCTCTGGATCGACAACTCCTCGATCCGTCCCGATGTCGCCAAGACGCTCGCCGAAGAGGCCGTCGCCGCAGGATTCGGTGCGGTCGATGCCCCCGTCTCGGGCGGCGAGCAGGGCGCGATCGACGGCGTCCTCTCGATCATGGTCGGCGGATCTCCAGAGCACTTCGCGGCCGCTGAGCCCGTGTTGCAGGCGATCGGCAAGACCATCATCCACGTCGGCCCCGCCGGTGCCGGTCAGACCGTCAAGGCGGCCAACCAGCTCATCGTCGCGGTGAACATCCAGGCGCTCGCCGAGGCCGTCGTCTTCCTGGAGGCGTTCGGCGTCGACATGGATGCCGCACTCACGGTCCTCGGGGGCGGCCTCGCCGGCTCCAAGGTCCTCGACCAGAAGGGGCAGAAGATGCTGAACCGCGACTTCGCCCCCGGATTCCGCCTCGCCCTCCACAACAAGGATCTGGGCATCGTCACCTCGGCCGCACGTTCCGTGGGGGTCACCGTCCCCCTCGGTGCAGCCGTCGCGCAGCTCGTGAACGCCCTCGTCGCCCGTGGCGACGGCGGCCTCGACCACTCGGGCCTCTTCAAGCTCACCGCCGAACTCTCCGGTCGCTGAGCTCAGCGCATCCCGATCCGACTTGATTCCTAAGGACTTCTCATGACTCGCATGCGTGCAGTGGACGCCATCGTCCAGATCCTGGTGAAGGAGGGCGCCACCGAGGCGTTCGGCCTGCCAGGCGCTGCCATCAACCCCCTGTACTCCGCGATGCGCCAGGGCGGCGGCATCCGGCACACCCTGGCCCGTCACGTCGAGGGCGCCAGCCACATGGCCGACGGCTACAGCCGCACCGGCGACGGCCGCATCGGCATCTGCATCGGCACCTCGGGCCCCGCGGGCACCGACATGATCACCGGCCTCTACGCGGCGATCGCCGACAGCATCCCGATGCTGTGCATCACCGGCCAGGCGCCGGTGGCCAAGCTCGACAAGGAGGACTTCCAGGCCGTCGACATCGCCTCGATCGCGAAGCCGGTCACGAAGTTCGCCAAGACCGTGCTCGAGGCGGGCCAGATCCCTGGCGCCTTCCAGACGGCGTTCCAGATCATGCGCTCGGGGCGCCCCGGTCCGGCGCTGCTCGATCTGCCCTTCGACGTGCAGATGACCGAGATCGAGTTCGACATCGACACGTACGAGCCCCTGCCTGTCGCGAAGCCGACGGCGACGCGTGCACAGGCCGAGAAGGTGCTCGACATGCTCATCGGCTCGAAGCATCCCGCGATCATCGCCGGCGGCGGCATCGTGAACTCCGGTGCCTCGGCGAAGCTCGTCGAGCTCGCCGAGACCCTGGGCGCGCCGGTGTTCCCGACCCTGATGGGCTGGGGGGCGATCGGCGACGACCACCCGCTGGCCGGAGGCCTCGTCGGCATCCAGACCTCGCAGCGCTACGGCAACGCGAGCTTCCTCGAGAGCGACTTCGTGCTCGGCATCGGCAACCGGTGGGCGAACCGCCACACCGGCGGTCTCGACACGTACCGCAAGGGCCGCACCTTCGTGCACGTCGACATCGAGCCCACGCAGATCGGCCGTGTGTTCGCGCCCGATTACGGTGTGGTCTCCGACGCCGGCGCGTTCATCGACGCGCTGCTCGGGGCCGCGCGCGACCGCGTCGCCGAGCTGCCCGACTACAACGGCTGGGCGCAGGAGTGCCGCGACCGCAAGGCGCGTCTGCAGCGCAAGACGAACTTCGACGACGTGCCCATGAAGCCGCACCGCGTCTATCAGGAGATGCTGTCGGCCTTCGGCCATGACACCACCTACGTGACGACGATCGGCCTGTCGCAGATCGCCGGCGCCCAGCTGCTGCACGTGTACGGACCCCGTCAGTGGATCAATGCGGGCCAGGCCGGACCCCTCGGCTGGACCCTGCCCGCCGCTCTCGGCGTCGTGCGGGGCAAGCCGGAGCAGACCGTCGTCGCCCTGAGCGGCGACTACGACTTCCAGTTCATGATCGAGGAGCTCGCGGTGGGGGCGCAGCACAAGCTGCCCTACATCCACGTCGTGGTGAACAACAGCTATCTCGGCCTGATCCGCCAGTCGCAGCGTCCGTTCGAGATGGACTACGAGGTCTCCCTCGCCTTCGACAACATCAACACCCCCTACGACGAGAACAGCGTCGCGCAGGGCTACGGCGTCGACCACGTCAAGGTCGCCGAAGGCCTCGGTTGCAAGGCGATCCGCGTGGAGCGTCCGGAGGACCTCGCCGCGGGCTTCGCCGAAGCTGAGCGTCTGCGTGAGGAGTTCCAGGTGCCGGTGGTCGTCGAGGTGATCCTCGAGCGGGTGACCAACATCGCGATGGGCGCCGATCTCGACACCATGAACGAGTTCGAGGACCTCGCGACGACGGCGGCCGACGCGCCCGAGGCCGTGTACGCACTGCTGGACTGAGCACGACATGCGCGTCCTGATCGCCTCCGACAAGTTCAAGGGCTCCGCGACAGGAGCCGAGGTCGCGGCCGCACTCGGTGACGGCATCCGTTCGGTGACGCCGGATGCCGAGATCGAGACGGTGCCCGTCGCCGATGGCGGCGAGGGCACCGTCGAGGCCGCGATCGCGAGCGGGTTCGAGGCGGTCAGCGTGCGAGTCACGGGCCCGACCGGCGCGCCACTTGATGCGCGGTTCGCCGTGCGCGGTGACGAGGCGATCATCGAGATGGCGGCGGCGAGCGGGCTGGACGTGCTGCCCCGGGGCGAGAAGGCCGCGCTCACGGCGACCAGCCACGGCACCGGCGAACTCATCGCCGCGGCGCTCGACCGTGGGTGCACGACGATCGTGCTCGGAGTCGGGGGCAGCGCGAACACCGACGGGGGAGCGGGGATGCTGCAGGCGCTCGGCGTCTCGCTGCGTGCGCACGACCGCCCTGTGCGGCCGGGCGGTGCGGCGCTGGCCGAGCTCGTCGAGGTCGATGCATCGGGTCTCGATCCGCGCCTCGCCGGCGCGACGATCGTGCTGGCGAGCGACGTCGACAATCCTCTGCTGGGAGACCGGGGGGCGGCTTCGGTGTTCGCGCCGCAGAAGGGGGCGAGCGCCGACGATGTCGCCGTCCTCGAGACGGGCCTGCGCCGGTTCTCGGAACTGCTCGAGCAGCAGCCGGGAGTGCGACCGGCGGCCGGCGCGGCCGGAGCGGGTGCTGCGGGAGGCGTGGGCTATGCGGCCCTCGCGGTGCTCGGTGCGCGAAGAGAACCGGGCATCGACGTGGTGCAGAGGCTCACCGGCCTCGCCGATCGTCTGGCGGGTGTCGACCTCGTCATCACCGGCGAGGGCAGCCTCGACGATCAGAGCCTCGGGGGCAAGACGCCTCTCGGCGTGGCCGCCGCTGCGCGGGCTGCCGGTGTGCCTGTCGTGGCCGTCTGCGGGCGGTCGACGCTGTCCGAGGGGCAGGCGGCGGGCGCCGGATTCCGTCGCGTCTATCCGCTCAGCGAGCTCGAACCCGATGCGGCCACGAGCATGGCGAACGCCAGATCGCTGCTCGTCGAGGTCGGCGCGCGGATCGCGACAGAATTCGCCTGATTTGGTATGCCGTCCAATGTTTTGGTATGCCAAATCATTGACAACGCGCTTCGTGTGTGGTGAGATTTCCTTAGCTGAAAGTTTGATTCCATGATACGGAATCAACATCCTCCCTCTCCACAACTCATCTGACAACGCAGTCAAGAAGGGCGCTCATGTCCACCGAAGAGTTCGTCCACATACCCAGCCGCGCATCCGAAGGCCTCGATGAGGCCCCCTCGATCACGGTCGCCGTGCAGGCCGGCATCAGCCCGCGACTGTACAACAGCGACCTGGCTCCGACCACCCGTGAGGGCCGGCACTGGAGCGCCTACAGCATCTTCAGCCTCTGGGCCAACGACGTGCACAGCCTCGGCAACTACGCGTTCGCGATCGGCCTCTTCGCGCTCGGTCTCAGCGGCGGGGCGATCCTGGGGGCGCTGGCATTCGGCGCGCTGTTCCTGTTCCTGCTGCTCACCTTCTCGGGATTCATGGGAGAGAAGACGGGCGTCCCGTTCCCGGTCATGAGCCGCATCGCGTTCGGCGTGCACGGCGCTCAGATCCCGGGCCTGCTGCGCGGCATCGTGGCCATCGCGTGGTTCGGAGTGCAGACCTTCCTCGCCTCGCAAGTGCTCCAGGTCGTGATCCTCGCGGTCGCTCCGGGCGCCGCATCGCTTCAGGAGGGGGCGTTCCTCGGCCTCTCGGCCCTCGGCTGGATCACCTTCGTCGCGCTCTGGATCGTGCAGGTCATCATCGTCAGCTACGGCATGGAGATGATCCGCAAGTACGAGGCCTTCGCCGGACCGATCATCCTCGGCACCTTCGTCATCCTCGCGGTGTGGGTGCTCGTGCAGAGCGGCTTCCAGATCAACTGGGCGCCGCACGGGACCGCCGAGGGCGGCGAGCTGTGGCTCAAGATGCTCGGCGCCGCCTCTCTCTGGGTCTCGATCTACGGCACCTTCGTGCTCAACTTCTGCGACTTCACCCGCGGCGCGAAGTCGCGCAAGGCGATCGTCAAGGGCAATTTCTGGGGCATCCCGATCAACATGCTCTTCTTCGGACTGATCGTCGTGATCCTCGCCGGCGGCACCTTCGAGATCGACGGCACGGTCATCACCTCTCCGGCCGACGTCGTCGCCGCGATCCCGAACACGCTCCTGCTCGTGCTGGCCTCGCTCGCGCTCATCGCCCTCACGGTGGCGGTGAACCTCATGGCGAACTTCGTCGCCCCGACCTATGCGTTCACGAACCTGCTGCCCAGGCACCTGAACTTCCGCAAGGCGGCGCTCCTGTCAGCCGTGATCGGACTCGTCATCACACCATGGAACCTGTACAACTCCCCGGTCGTGATCAACGTCTTCCTCGGCGGTCTCGGCGCCCTGCTCGGTCCGCTCTTCGGCATCATCATGGTCGACTACTGGCTGATCAAGAAGCAGCGCATCAACGTGCCCGAGCTGTACTCGACTTCGCCCGTCGCCGAGTACGCGTACTCTCGCGGCTTCAACCCGCGGGCGGTCATCGCGCTGATCGTGGCCGGCGGCATCTCGCTTCTGCTCACCTTCATGCCGGTCTTCGAGTCCGTTCGCGAGTTCTCGTGGTTCTTCGCGGCGGGTCTGGCGGCCGTCGTCTACGGCGTGATCGCCGACCGTCGCGGCCCGTTCCACGACGTCCCCGCCGGCGACATCGCCGTCACTCCGACCCACTGACCCGGAAGGCATCGATCATGCGCATCCTCGTCGCGAACGTGAACACCACCCAGACGATGACCGATGGCATCGCCGAGGCCGCTCGAGCTGTGGCCGCGCCCGGCACCGAGATCATCGGGCTCACCCCCGACTTCGGCGCCGAGTCCTGCGAGGGCAACTTCGAGAGCTATCTCGCGGCGATCGCCGTGATGGACAAGGTGGTCAAGTACGAGGGCCAATACGACGCGGTCATCCAGGCCGGGTACGGGGAGCACGGGCGCGAGGGCCTGCAGGAGCTGCTCACGGTGCCCGTCGTGGACATCACGGATGCCGCGGCATCCACCGCGATGTACCTCGGACGCTCCTACTCCGTCGTCACGACCCTCGATCGCGCAGTGCCCCTGATCGAGGACCGGCTGATCCTCGCCGGCCTCCACGATCGGTGCGCATCCGTGCGCTCCTCAGGTCTCGGTGTGCTGGAGCTCGAGTCCGATCCCGAACGGGCGATCCAGGCGATCGCGGCCGAGGCTCAGCGCGCGGTCGAGATCGATCGCGCCGAGGTCATCGTCCTCGGCTGCGGAGGCATGGCCGAGCTGAAGCAGCGCGTCGTCGAGCTGTGCGGCGTTCCCGTCGTCGACGGGGTGCAGGCCGCGGTCGCGGTCGCCGAGGGACTCGTGCGGCTGGGGCTGACCACCTCGAAGGTGCGCACCTACGCACCGCCTCGCCCGAAGCGGATCACCGGCTTCGGAACCCGCACGCGCTGAACACGCGCAGAATCTATTCAGGACACACAGCCGGCTGCGCCGGCGGAAGGGAACGGCGACATGTCGCAGGAGTTCGAACAGCAGGATGCCGGACAGGCCTCGCTCGACCCGACGGGGGAGCACTACGACCTCGTGATCCGCGGGGAGCGCGTGCTCACCTCTGCCGGCATCCGGCCTCGCGAGGTCGGCGTCCGCGGTGGCGTCATCGTCGCGATGCAGCCGCTCGGCAACAACCTGAACGGCGGAGAGGTCATCGAACTCGCCGCCGATGAGACCTTGATCCCCGGCCTCGTCGACACGCACGTGCACGTCAACGAGCCCGGTCGCACCGAGTGGGAGGGCTTCGCCTCCGCCACCCGCGCCGCCGCGGCCGGCGGAGTCACGACCATCGTCGACATGCCGCTGAACAGCATCCCGCCCACCGTCAGCGTCGAGGCGCTGAACGTCAAGCGCGAGGCCGCCAAGGGGCAGACGCATGTCGACGTCGGCTTCTGGGGCGGGGCGGTGCCGGGAAACACGGCCGACCTGAGACCCCTGCACGACGCCGGTGTCTTCGGCTTCAAGTGCTTCCTGCTGCACTCGGGCGTCGACGAGTTCCCGCCGCTCGACGCGGACGAGCTCGAGAAGGACATGCGCGAGCTCTCGAACTTCGACTCGGTCATGATCGTGCACGCCGAAGACTCCCGGGCGATCGACCGCGCTCCGCAGCCCGAAGGCGACGACTACAGCAAGTTCCTCGCCTCGCGTCCGAGGGGAGCTGAGAACCTGGCGATCGCCGAGGTCATCGAGCGTGCTCGCTGGACGGGCGCCCGCGCGCACATCCTCCACCTGTCGTCATCCGACGCCCTGGCCATGCTCCGCACCGCCAAGCACGACGGGCTGAAGATCACGGTCGAGACGTGCCCGCACTACCTGACGCTCACGGCCGAGGAGATCCCGCACGGGGCCACCCAGTTCAAGTGCTGCCCGCCGATCCGCGAGGCCGGCAACCGCGAGCTGTTGTGGCAGGGACTCGAAGACGGCACGATCGACTTCATCGTCTCGGACCACTCGCCGTCGACGCTCGACCTCAAGGACCTCGAGAACGGCGACTTCGCCGTGGCCTGGGGTGGTGTCGCCTCGCTGCAGCTCGGTCTGTCGCTGATCTGGACCGAGGCGCGTCAGCGCGGACTGTCTCTCGAGACGGTCGTGTCGTGGATGAGCGAGCGCCCCGCGCAGTTCGCCGGCCTCACCGGAAAGGGGCGCATCGCGCCCGGCTACGATGCCGACTTCTCGGTGTTCGCGGCCGACGACGCCTACGTGGTCGACGTGGAGAAGCTTCACCACAAGAACCACCTGACGCCCTATCACGGCAAGGCGCTGGCCGGCGTCGTGCGCACGACGTACCTGCACGGCGAGGTCATCGACTTCGAGACCCCGCGCGGACGCCTGCTGCGCCGGGGCATGACCGACTCGGAGTGACCCGTGGAATGACCGTCAGCGGGGTGCTCGGCAGCGCTCAGCCGGCTGTGCGTCGACTGCGACCCGGGCGGGGATCGCGACCGCCGAAAGCGGCGACGCGATCCCAGATCCACTCCGCCGGACTCGGCGCGACCTCGACGTCGGGCACCCCGGGCGAACGACGATACAGCTTCCCTCCGAGCCCCTCGAGGAGGTAGTCGCCGGCATCGTCCGTGAAGATCACCCAGAAATGGTCGGGCTTGTCGTCCCAGTCGCCCCAGGCGGCGGGGTCCTGCTCGACCCCGTCATTCATCTCGGCCACCTCGGCGCCGGTCATCAGCCGGAAGCGCTCCCCGGGGCCCCAGAGCTCGCCGGTTCCGGCCGCCTGGCCGTCATGCCAGGCGAAGATCGTGTCCAGGCCGCCCGATGCGACGGCGGCAGCCTGGTCGAGCGGCGGGCGCAGAGTCGCCGCCAGAGCCTCGGGCATCACCTCGTCGAGCGCGACGAGCGCATCCGCGAGATCGGCGCCGAAGGCCTTCGCCACGAAGCGTCGCCAGACGTATTCCCCCATCTGCATCTCGCGCATCGTGTCCATCGTCGCGGCGCCGGTGCGGATCGGCTCGAGGAAGCCTCTCGTGACCTTGACGCCGTTCTGCGCGAGTTCGAAGGTCGGGTCCTCGCGCAGCGCTCGCTGGAACAGATCGAGCGCCTCGTCTGGCCGATAGCTGTTCAGGTATGCGTAGCCGAGCGTCACCGCGAGCAGGTACTCCGTCGGATCTGCGGCGTACGCCTCCTCCGCGGCGGGCAGGAGGCGCTCGGGGTCAGCCGCCGTGGCGAAGAGTCGTGTGGCGCGCTGTCCCAGCGCGATGGCATGCTCCTGCGCGCCCTGCGCCGCGGCGATCCCCACCGCCTCGTCGATGCGGCGCCAGCCTTCCTCGGCGCGGCCGGTGTACGCCAGGGCGCTGCCGAGCTCCATGTGCTCGATCCAATCGGCATCCGGCTGCTCGCGCAGCACGATCTCGCAGAGCCGGAGAGCCTCGGCGAAGTCGCCGTCGGACATCTCGAGGTCGCGGAGCTTCTTCACCGCGTTCAGATACTGGCGGTCCCGCCGCCCGATGAGGTCTCGAAGCAGGCGTCTCGCCTCGTCGATCTCGCCGCACGCCTCGCGGTGCAGAGCGATGAGCACGATCATGCCGGTGAACGAGGGCTCGCGGGCGAGCACGCTGTGCGCGAGCTCAGGGATGCGCGGATGGGTCGGCTGCGCATCCCAGAGCTCCCACGCGAGGTCACGGTCGTGCTCGATGGCCGATCGTTCGTCGTTCGTCGTCGTGTTCATCCTCTCGGAGCCCTTCCTGGTCGCGGCTCCTCGCCGCCGAAGTCGACGACGCGATCCCAGACCCAGTCGGCGAGGCTGGGGGCGACCTCGACATCCGGGCCGCCGACCGTCCGGCGGTACAGGCGCGAGGCGTACCCCTCGAAGAAGTACGAGCCCGCGTCGTCGGTCGCGATCGGGACGAAGGCGTCGTCCTCGGACCACGCCGGCCAGGCGCCTGGGTCCTGAGCGGCGGCCGCCATCGCGTCGACCTCGGCGCCCGAGAGCAGCCGAACCGGTTCGCCGAGCCCCCAGGCGTAGCCGGTGCCGGGGTCTTGACCGTCATGCCAGCCGAGGAGGGAGCGGTTTCCCTCCGTGGCCTCGAGCTTCTTCCTGCGCAGGGGTCCGCGCAGTGCCCGTACGAGCGCGCGCGGCAGCACGCGGCTCAGCGCGGCCAGCGCGTGCTCGATGTCGAGATCGAAGATCTGCTCGTGCATGATCCGCCAGGCCATCTCTCCCATGCCCGCCTCGCGGAGCTGGTCCATCGTCGCGTCGCCGCGCTCGATCGGTTCGAGGAAACCGCGCGCCATGATCATGCCGCCCTGCGCGACGGTGTCGGTCGGGTCCTCGCGGAGCACGCGCTGGAAGAGGTCGCGCGCGTCCGCCGCGCGGTAGTCGTACAGATAGGCGTACGCCAGGGCGATCGAGAGCAGCCTCTCCCACGGGCTCGCAGCGATCGCCGCCTCGGCGGCCGGGAGGAAGCGCTCGGGCGGCGCCCCGGTCGAGAGGAACAGCAGCGCCCGCTTGGCGAGGACCTTCGGAATGAGGGTGGGATCGACTCGACCCGTCCACACCACCGCCTCGTCCATGAGGTCCCACCCGTCGGTGCGGCTGCCGGTGAACACGGTCGCGGCGCCGAGCATCATCAGGTCGAGCCACTCGACCTCTTCCCCGCCCTGCATCGCGTGCTCGGCGAGCCGGAGGGCCTCATCGAATCTCCGGTTCTCGTACTCGAGGTCGCGGAGGATGCGGACCGCAGTGAGGCGGTAGCCGTCCTGAAAGCCGATGAGCTGACGCAGCTCTCGACGCGCGTCATCGAGCTCGCCTCGTGCCTGGTGATGAAGGGCGAGGATGAGGTAGGTGCCGGTGAAGCGGGGTTCGCGTGCGAGGACGCTGTGGGCCAGGGTGGCGATCCTGCGGTTGGTCGGCTGCGCGCCGAGCAGCTCGAGGGCGAGGTCGCGGTCTCGGACGATGGCGACCTGCTCGAGGTTGTCGCGGTCGTCGTGGTGTGTCACCGCATGCCCTGCTTGACCCGGTAGGCGCGCAGCTGGTCGAAGGTGCCGTCGTCGACGCCGTATTCGAGCACGGGGGCCACCTGGTCGAACCAGCTCGTGGTGGAGGGAGTGATGCTCGCCGCGGACTCGAGCAGGCCCTCGGTGGTGACGGGGACGATCGCTCCCGCCGCCATCGACTCGGTGAGCGAGCGCTGCAGCGCGTGCTTCGCGACCTGGGCGATGTCGGCTCCCGAGAACCCCTCGGTCGCAGCGGCGACGGCGATGACATCGACGTCGTCCTGCGGCTTGCCGTCGAGGTCGCCCTGCAGGATCGCGGCGCGGGCGACCGCATCCGGCGGCAGCACGAGCACGGTCTTGTCGATGCGACCGGGGCGACGCAGGGCGGGGTCGATGTCCCACGGCCGGTTCGTGGCGGCGAGGAAGTAGACCCCGTCGTTCTCACTCGTCACGCCGTCGAGCTCTTCGAGCAGCTGGGTCACGATCATCCGCATCGACTGCGATCCGCCGCCGCCCGATGCCCGGCGTCCTCCGAGAGCGTCGAACTCGTCGAAGAAGATCACGCACGGCGCGGCTGCTCTGGCATCGCGGAACACGCTCTGGATCGCCCTCTCGCTCTCGCCGATCCAGGCGCTGAGCAGATCGGCGAGGGTGACGTGGATGAAGGAGGCGCCGAGGTCGCCGGCGATCGCCTTAGCGATGAACGTCTTCCCGCAGCCGGGCGGACCGTACATCAGGAGCGACCCGCCCGGCTTCTGCCCGAACGCCGCCGCGAGTGCAGGGTTGCGCAGCGGGGCGAGGAACGTCGAGTCGAGGTGCTGCTTGACCTCGGCGAGACCGGCCACGTCGGCGAGGGTCACCTGCGGGCGCTCCGCATCCCACAAGCCGGGCTGCTCGATCCGATCCCCGGTCGCAGCGTCGTCGTCGGCCGCGACCGGGGCTCGCGATGGCGCCTCCGGCTCGGGGACCCGCGCCGAGTCCGGTTCCACGGGCGCGCGCGGCGTGTCTGATGGCGCGGTGTTCGCCTTTCCGCTGCGCAGCCGTGCGGCCATCACGCGCGCCCGGAGCACGCGGGCGCGGGCGGGGTCGCCGCCGTGCGCCTCGAAGGCGTCGATCTCGGTCGCCGCCTGATCCGCATCTCGTTCCAGCAGCAGGGTTATGAAGTCCTCCCGCAGCGCGATGTTCTGCGGATCCTGCGCGACCTCGGCAGCGATCACCGCGAGAAACTCGTCGTCGTGCGCCATAGTGCCCCCTCAGCTGTCGTCAACGACCACCTCGATTCTTGCAGACGCGCCGAATCCTGACGCATGAACGCTCAGCGGTTGATCTACGGAGCAGCAGGCGGTAAAGTTGAGTCATAGTCACTCAACTTTGAAAGGGAGCATCGGGAGAACCGAATGGCCACGCCTCAGACCGAAGAACAGCAATCCGCACTCGAGCAGTTCGGCATAAACCTCACCGATCGCGCCCGGCAGGGCAAGCTCGACCCCGTGATCGGCCGAGACAGCGAGATCCGCCGCGTCAGCCAGGTGCTGACCCGGCGCACCAAGAACAACCCGGTGCTCATCGGCGAGCCGGGCGTCGGCAAGACCGCCGTGGTCGAGGGCCTCGCGCAGCGCATCGTCGCGGGCGACGTCGCCGAGTCGCTCAAGGACAAGGAGCTGGTCTCGCTCGACATCTCCGCCCTCGTGGCGGGTGCGATGTACCGCGGTCAGTTCGAGGAGCGTCTGAAGAGCGTCCTGAAGGAGATCACCGAGTCCGACGGGCGGATCATCACCTTCATCGACGAGCTGCACGTCCTGATGGGCGCCGGTGGCGGGGAGGGCTCGGTCGCGGCATCCAACATGCTCAAGCCGATGCTGGCCCGCGGAGAGCTGCGCATGATCGGCGCGACCACCCTCAACGAGTACCGGGAGTTCATCGAGAAGGATGCGGCGCTCGAGCGCCGGTTCCAGCAGGTGTACGTCGGCGAGCCGTCGGTCGAAGACACGATCGCGATCCTGCGCGGACTCAAGGGCCGCTACGAGGCGCATCACGGGGTGACGATCTCCGACAGCGCACTGGTCGCGGCCGCCGCTCTGTCGAACCGCTACCTCCCCGCGCGGCAGCTGCCGGACAAGGCGATCGACCTGATCGACGAGTCGATGTCTCGGCTCAAGATGGAGATCGACTCCTCGCCTGTGGAGATCGACCAGCTCAAGCGCCAGGTCGACCGGATGAAGCTCGAGGAGCTCGCTCTCAAGCGCGAGAAGGACGCCGCGTCCAAGGAGCGCCTCGGCGTTCTGCGAGAGCAGCTGGTCGGCATGGAGAAGCAGCTGGCCGAGCTCGAGGCCCGCTGGGCTCGCGAGCGTCAGGGGCTCAACCGGGTCGGCGAGCTGAAGAAGCAGCTCGACGACGCGATCACGCAGCGCGACCTCGCGATGCGCAACGCCGACTACACGAAGGCGTCGAAGCTCGAATACGAGACCATCAAGCGCCTCGAGCGCGACATCGCCGAGGCCGAGCAGGCCGAGGCGACCGCATCGACCGAGCCCCGCATGGTCAACGAGCAGGTCACCGACGAGGACATCGCCGCCGTGATCGCGGCATGGACCGGCATCCCCGTCGGCCGCCTCCTGCAGGGCGAGAGCGAGAAGCTGCTGCACCTCGAGTCCGAGCTGGGCAAGCGACTGATCGGACAGAAGGAAGCCGTGAAGGCGGTGTCGGATGCGGTGCGCCGCTCGCGCGCCGGCATCAGCGATCCCGGTCGTCCGACCGGTTCGTTCCTGTTCCTCGGTCCGACCGGGGTGGGAAAGACCGAGCTGGCCAAGGCGCTCGCCGAGTTCCTGTTCGACGACGAGCACGCGATGGTCCGCATCGACATGTCGGAGTACGGCGAGAAGCACTCGGTCTCGCGCCTGGTCGGAGCGCCCCCTGGATACATCGGCTACGAGCAGGGCGGCCAGCTCACCGAAGCCGTCCGTCGTCGCCCGTACAGCGTGATCCTGCTCGACGAGGTCGAGAAGGCGCACCCCGAGGTGTTCGACGTGCTGCTGCAGGTGCTCGACGATGGCCGTCTCACAGACGGCCAGGGCCGGACGGTCGACTTCACGAACGTCATCCTGATCCTCACCTCGAACCTCGGCTCGCCGATCCTGATCGATCCGACGCTGTCGGTGGACGACAAGCGCGAGCAGGTCATTGCGCTCGTGCGCCAGGTCTTCCGCCCCGAGTTCCTGAACCGTCTCGACGACATCGTGATGTTCTCCTCGCTCAGCGAAGACGACCTCGCGCAGATCGTCGAGCTCACGATCGACGCGCTGCAGAAGCGGCTGCATGACCGCAGGCTCTCGCTCGCCGTCACGCCCGACGCGCGGTCGTGGCTCGCCGAGCGCGGCTACGACCCCGTGTTCGGTGCTCGCCCGCTGCGCCGGCTCATCCAGAGCGAGGTGCAGAACAAGCTGGCGACCGCGCTGCTGTCGGGCGGCGTGCACGACGGCGACACGGTGCGAGTCGACATCGCGGCAGATGGCACGGGGCTCGTCCTCACCGCCGAAAAGGCCGAACCGGTGCCCGGTGCGACCGATGACGACGTGATCGAGGCCGAACTGCTCGACGAGTGAGCCGCGTCGGGAAGAGGGGCGGATGCTGCGGCATCCGCCCCTCTTCCCGTCTCCGGCGAGAGTCGCCCGAGCGTGGCCCTTCGTGCCGCCTCGCGACGGTTGAAGCGGCACGAACTGCCACCTCGAGGCGCGAAGAGCGTCGCTAGGAGGGGTGGCGGTAAAGTCTCAAGAAATATCATCTGACCGGGCTGTTTCCAGGGTCGGAATGTCGGTGGCCCCCTGTTGAATAGAGGCATGACCAGCACCGCCGACGCTCTCGCCCAGGTCGCCTCCGACCTGCGTACGGTGCTGGCCGGCGACGTCCTCGCCGGGCTGAGCGACGCCGAACGCGCCGAGGTTCTCCGGGGCTTCGGGGAGGTCGCTCGACTGGTCGACGCAGGCGTCGTCGAGACGGTCGCCACTGCCGAGGCGGACTTCGGGCACCAGTTCGGATGCCGCGGCACGAACGAGTTCCTCCAGCGGGCGCTGCTGACCGACGCCGCGACCGCGTCGAAGATCATCCGGGTCTCGAACGTGGTGCGTCGAGAGGTCAGCATCGTGTCGGGCGAGCGGCTGCCCGCCGCGTGGCCGCAGCTGCGCGAGGCTCTGCTCGACGGAGTGATCGGGGTCGCAGGTCTGCTCGCGGCCACCGCCCCCATCGAGCGGGCGCACACTCGCATCGGCGTCGGGGAGCGGCTGCTCGTCGACGAGCACCTCGCCCGCTACGCCAGGGGCTGCCCGGTCTCCGAAGAGGGGTCTCCGGGCGACGACCGCTCCTGCGGCGGCGACACCGCTGATGCCTCCGAGACGCGACAAGGGCCGCCCGCCACGCCGGAAGACCTGCGGCACGCCGCCGAGTACCTCACGGCGGTGCTCGACCCCGACGGCGCCGAGCCCTCCGACCGTGCGGCGCAGGCATGTCGGAGCCTGAGCGTCGGGCGTCTGCGCAACGGTGTGCACCCTGTGCGCGGCGACTTCACGCCCGAACTCGTGGCGCAGCTGCAGCTCATCTTCGACGCGTTCAACAACCCGAAGGTGGGCGGCGCCCCGGCGCCCGTGGTCGCCTTCGACGACGGCGAGGATGTAGAAGGCGATCCTTTCAACGACGACGCGCAGCATCGGATCGACACCCGCACGTCCGGCCAGAAGCGTCATGACGCGCTCGCCGCGGCGCTCGGCATCGCCGCGCGGCACGATGACATGCCGCGCCTTGGCGGCGCAGCACCCACGCTGGTCGTGCACGTCGATGCCGCCGACCTGGCACAGGGAACGGGTTGGGCACGTCTTCCCGGTGCGGAGGCCGCCGTGCCGCTGTCGGTCGCGCGGCATACGGCATGCACCGGGGCGATCCAACGGGTGCTCTTCGACGAGGGCCGCATCATCGGGATCACGGTCACCGACCGCGTGTTCACGGTGCACCAGCGGCGGGCGATCGTCGCCCGCGACCGAGAGTGCCTGATCCCGGGGTGCCACGTCTCGGCTTCATGGTGCGAGATCCATCACGTGACCGAGCACTCCAGAGGCGGCCCGACGCACACCGACAACGGGGTGCCCCTGTGCTGGTGGCATCACCGCTCTCTCGACACCTCCGGCTGGGAGATACGCATATTCGAGGGCGTTCCGCAGATCCGGGGTCCTGCCTGGTGGGATCCCGACCGCCGGTGGCGAACCCCGCGCATCACTCTCGAATCGCTCGGACTGGCGGCGGCCCGCACCGGGTGAGGAATCGTTCTCGTCGATGCGATAGGGCCGACGACGCTCGCTCTCGCTCGAAGGTCTTCGTGGTGGCAAGACATGACTGTTGTTGTCCTCACGCGTTGTGGGTTTCACGTACGTCGTCGCCGACGCGGTACTTACGTCTGCGGGCTCTGCCAGCATGGGCGTCATGCGACGCCACCTGCACTGGATGATCCTGCTGGCAGCCGTCCCCGTGTCTTACGTGCTGCTCATGCTTGTGGTGCAGGCGTCGTCGGCGGCCGGTGACAAAGCGACCGACCCGACGGCCGTCGTCTGGTTCGCGCTCGCCCAGTTTGCGGCGCTGGCGGCGGCCGTCGTGGTACCGGTCATCCTGCTGATCCGTGCGATCGTGCAGATGACGCGTACGCATCGTCGAGCGCAACGCGCCAAGGGACGCTTCACCAAGCGGGAGCAATCGATGCTCGATCGGGGCCTCCTCGCGAGCGACGCGTGGGAGCGGGCTCGTGCCGCGCGCATCGCACTGCTCCGCCATCAGGTGCCCGCGACGATCTCACAGTGGGACGTCGTCCCCTATGCCGGCGAAGTATTCTTCGCGCGGACGCAGCTGACGTACGCGCGCTATTACGGGCGCGACGTGATGTACTCGCAGTCGTCGACGATCGCTCTCGGCAATCCGGCGTTCGTCGTCGGCGCGCTCGCCGTCACGGCTATCGCCAACTCCTCGGCGCGTTCACGGGCCGCTGCTGAGGCGGCCCCGCAGTGGCGGGAATGGCAAGCGTCGGCAGTGTACGTGTCGAACCGCAGGCTTGCGGTGCACGCGGGCGGCCGATGGCTCTCATTCGACTACACCGCGATGACAGCGGTGTATCCCGAAGCCGCGGCCGCGACGCTCGTCTGCCAGTTCGCGGAAGCCGAGCCGTTGTTGTTAAGTGGTGATGACGCAGCACTCGCAGCCGTGTTCACAGTGCTGCAGACGCACGGCCTCGACGCGGTGCGAGAGCATCCGTCTCTCCTGGCTCTCGATCGCGAAGTCGCCCTGCCCGATCTTCCGCCGGTAGGCAGACGCCGCTGATCCTTCCTCAGCTCGTCGCCCAGTCCTCGGGCCCCGTGGACCCGGCGGGATAGTCCTCGACGGGCGCGGCGCCCGACGCCCAGGCGTCTCGGACCGGCTGGATGATGCGCCAGCACTCCTCGGCCTCGTCTGCGCGCACCGACAGGGCGACCTCGCCGTCGAGGAGCTCGTCGATGACCTCCTCGTACGACCGGCGCTGCCCCTCGCCGAGATCGGCGCACAGCTCCTCGTCGCGCAGCGCGAAGGGGTCGTCGCCGCCGGTCACGTGCAGCTTCAGCCGCATCTCGTCGGGCCCCAGCGAGAAGGTCAGCCGGCCGCCGTCGACGGGCGAGCCCGCGAGTCCCTTCGGCACGTGCCGCACCGGCCGGAACGTCACGACGACCTCCGACTTCTTCGCCGCCAGAGCCTTGCCCGAACGCAGCACGAAGGGCACGCCGGCCCAGCGGTCGTTCGCGACCTCGAACACGACTTCGGCCAGGGTCTCGGTGTCGCGAGCGGCATCCACGCCGTCCTCGTCCGCGTACGAGGGCAGGTCTCGATCGTCGATCCGCCCGGCCGTGTATCTGGCCCGGCGGGACGACTGCGCCGGGTCGTCGCCGAGCACGTGCGTCGCCCGGAGTATCGAGGCCTTCGCATCGCGCAGGTCGCGCTCGTCGATGCTCGCCGGCGGGTCCATCGCGACGAGGGCGAGCACCTGCAGCAGATGGCTCTGGATCATGTCGATCATCGCGCCCGCCTTGTCGTAGTAGCGGGCTCTGCCTTCCAGGGCGATGCTCTCGTCGAATCGGATGAGCACCGACTCGATGTGCTCCGCCGACCAGACCGGTTCCCAGATGCGGTTGGCCAGCCGCACGCCCATGAGGTTGAGCAGCATCGAGCGGCCGAGGAAGTGGTCGACACGGAAGATCTGACGTTCGGGCACGAGAGCGGTGAGCATCTCGTTGAGCTCGCGGGCCGTCTTCTCGTCGTCGCCGAAGGGCTTCTCCATCGCGAGCACCGTGCCCTCGGGGAGCGTCATGCCCTGCATGGCCGCGATCGCCGCGCGCGTCACCGCCGGCGGAAGCGCGAAGTACAGCACGGTGCCCGGTTCGAGGGTGTCGACGAGGGCGGCGACCGCGTCCCGGTCGGTCACGTCGGCGGAGGTGTAGTCGCCGGTCGTCACGCGGTCGATCGTGCCGGGGAAGTCCGAGAAGGCGACGCCCACGAGCTTCTTCCAGGCCTCGTGATCCTGCTCTTCCGTGCCCGAGCCGCGCAGGACCACACGACGCTGCGGTTGCCGCGCGAGCAGAGCGGCGAGCGAGGGGAGCAGCAGCCGGGACGTCAGGTCGCCAGAGGCGCCGAGGATGAACAGGGTCGTGGGAGTGGTCGCCATGGCCGTGACGTTATCCCGATCCGCAGCCGAAGGCCACCCTCTGGCGATGCGCGTACCGGTGTGGCAACCGTGCAGCATCCGTCGATCTATTCCGCTTTATGGAATGCCGAGTCCGAGATATGAGAAAAGCCTTGACTGTCTCGACGCGCGGCTGGTAGACCTGAACTGTTCCGATGACGGGGCACCTGGATCAGCAGACAGGGAAACTGAGCTGGCCCCTCGTGGGGCCGTTCCCCGGCTCCACCGTCACAGATGGAGTCGCCATGTCCCAGCCCGCCGCCCGCACCTGGATCAAGAATCCGCTCGGCATCTTCACGGGGACCGATGCGGATGCCGCGGGCGGGATCGTCCTCGAGGGCGCCGTCGTGAGCGAACTCGTGCCCGCCGGTGGCGCGCCTACAGCCCCGGTCGACTCGGTCTTCGACGCCGCCCGCCACGTCGTGATCCCCGGGCTCATCAACACGCACCACCACTTCTATCAGACGCTCACGCGCGCATGGCGGCCCGTTGTGAGCGCCGAGCTCTTCCCCTGGCTGAAAGGCCTCTACGGGGTCTGGGCGGGCATCACGCCGCGCGACCTCGAGCTCGCCACGACCGTGGCGCTCGCCGAGTTGCTGCTCTCGGGCTGCACGACGGCCGCCGATCACCACTACCTGTTCCCGAATGGGCTCGAAGAAGGCATCGACGTGCAGGTCGACGTCGTGAGGAAGCTCGGAATGCGAGCGACGCTGACTCGCGGGTCGATGTCGCTGGGTGAGGATGACGGCGGGCTGCCGCCGCAGCGGACTGTGCAGGATGCCGACACGATCCTCGCCGACAGCGAGCGGCTGATCGGCGCCTATCACGAGCGCGGCGACGGCGCCTTCGTGCAGATCGGTCTCGCACCGTGCTCGCCGTTCTCCGTGACCACCGGCGTCATGCGCGACACCGCGGCCCTCGCCGACCGACTCGACGTCCGCCTGCACACGCATCTGGCCGAGACGCTCGATGAGGAGGACTTCTGCCGCGAGATGTTCGGCCTGCGCACCGTCGACTACCTCGAGAGCGTCGGCTGGTTGTCGGATCGCACGTGGCTGGCGCACGGCATCCACTTCGACGACGCCGAGATAGCCCGACTGGGGGCGGCAGGCACCGCGGTGTCGCACTGCGCGACCTCGAACATGCGTCTCGCCTCGGGCATCGCCCGTGCGCTCGAACTCGAAGAGGCCGGCGCTCCCGTGGGGCTCGGCGTCGACGGTTCGGCCTCGAACGACGGCTCGAACATGATCCAGGAGGTGCGCCAGGCGCTGTACCTGCAGCGCCTGCGCTACGGCGCCGCCGCGATCACGCCGGAACGCGCGCTCGGCTGGGCGACCTCGGGTTCCGCCCGTGCCCTCGGTCGCGGTGACATCGGCGTGCTCGCTCCCGGCGCGCAGGCCGACCTCGCGATGTTCACTCTCGACGAGCTGCGGTTCTCCGGCAGCCACGATCCGGTGGCCGCCCTGCTGCTGTGCGGCGCGGATCGTGCCGACCGGGTGATGGTCGCCGGACGCTGGCGCGTGATCGACGGCAGGATAGACGGCCTCGACGTTCCGCGGCTCATCGCCCACCACAGCGAGGCGGCGCGCGGTCTCCTCGCCCGTCACTCCTGAACCCGAACGCCCACCCGAACGACTCGAACCACCCGCATCCACGGAAACACGACGAAGAGGTCGATATGAGCAAGAAGAACGCGGTCGCCACGCGGCCGGAAGACGAACGGCTGTCTATCGGAGCCACCTTCGGGTACGGCCTCCAGCACGTGCTGACGATGTACGGCGGCATCATCGCCCCGCCGCTCATCATCGGCCAGATGGCCGGCCTGAGCTCGGCCGAGATCGGCGTGCTGATCGCATCCTGCCTGTTCATGGGCGGTCTCGCGACGATCCTGCAGACCGTCGGCATCCCGTTCTTCGGCTCGCAGCTGCCACTCGTGCAGGGCGTCTCGTTCGCCGGTGTGGCTACCATGGGCGCGATCGTCACGAACGGCGGAGGACTGCCGGCGGTGTTCGGCGCGGTGATCGTGGCATCCGTCATAGGCCTGCTCATCGCTCCGGTGTTCGCGATGGTCATCCGGTTCTTCCCGCCGGTCGTCACCGGCGTCGTGATCACCACGATCGGACTCACGCTGCTGCCTGTCGCCGCCCGCTGGGCCATGGGCGGCAACGACGGCGCCGACGACTTCGGCGCCCCGCAGAACCTGCTGCTCGCGTTCGTGACCCTTGCCATCGTGCTGGTGCTCAGCAAGGTCCCCGTCGGCGCCGTCTCACGGCTGTCGATCCTGCTCGCCATCGTGCTCGGCACGATCTTCGCGGCGATCATCGGACGGGTCGACTTCAGCGCCGTCGGTGAGGGAGAGATCTTCGCGTTCCCGACGCCGTTCGCGTTCGGTCTGCCGACCTTCGAGATCGCCGGCATCATCTCGATGTTCATCGTCATCCTCGTGACGCTGACCGAGACCACGGCCGACATCCTCGCCGTCGGCGAGATCGTGGGCACCAAGGTCGATTCCAAGCGCATCGCCGCGGGGCTCCGCGCCGACATGCTCTCGAGCGCCGTCTCACCGGTCTTCGGCACCTTCACCCAGTCGGCGTTCGCGCAGAACGTCGGTCTGGTCGCGATCACGGGCGTGAAGAGCCGGTTCGTGGTCACCGCCGGTGGTGTCGTGCTCGTCGTGCTCGGCCTGCTGCCGGTACTCGGACGCGTCGTGGGCGCGATCCCGGCGCCCGTGCTGGGAGGCGCCGGAATCGTCCTGTTCGGAAGCGTCGCGGCCAGCGGCATCCGCACCCTGGCGAAAGTCGACTACCGCGGCAACATGAACCTCATCATCGTCGCGGCCTCCCTCGGCATCGGCATGCTGCCGATCGCGGCCCCCGCGATCTACGACCAGATGCCCGACTGGTTCAACACGATCTTCCACTCCGGCATCAGCTCGGCTGCGGTCGCCGCGATCCTGCTCAACCTGCTGTTCAACCATCTGGGCAGCGTGAACCGCAAGAACGCATTCGTGTCGGCGCCGACCCGCAGCATCCCGATCGCGATCCTCGACGCCCTCCAAGACGGCGACTCCGTCGTCGACGGCAAGGTGGTCGACAAGGAGGGCAACGAGGTCGTCGTCGACAGACCGGCGCACTGAGCCGGCGTGGCCACGGGCCGAGAACTCTGCAGGCTCGGCGGAGCGGCCGCTTGAGTCGGATGCGGGGAGGTGCAACACTCCGGTCATGGCTGCCCGCATCGAGGACTACGCGCTTCTGAGCAACTGCCGCACGGCCGCGCTCGTGTCGAAGGCGGGCAGCATCGACTGGCTGTGTCTGCCTCGCCTCGACTCCCCGTCGGTGTTCGGCGCCCTGCTGGGCGACGAGGCGCACGGCCGCTGGGAACTGCATCCGGCCGACCCCGATGCCGAGTGCTCGCGGCGGTACGACGGCGACACCTTCGTGCTCATCACCCGCTGGACGCTCGGCGACGCGGTCGCCGAGGTGCACGACTTCATGCCGATCGGGCTCGATCCCGACATCGCCATCCGCCGCACGGATCTCGTCCGCAGGATCGTCGGCGTGCAGGGTGAGATCGACTTCGTGCAGCAGGTCAGCATCCGCTTCGACTACTCGCGGGGAATGCCGTGGGTGCGGCAGACGGGCACCGCCGACGAGCCCTGTCTGGTGGCGATGGGCGGCCCGGATGCCGTGGCCATCCGCGGTGGGCGGTTGACGGCCGTCGACCACCAGCACCGGGGCGAGTTGACGGCGGTCGCGGGCGAGGAGCACGATCTGCAACTGACGTGGTTCCCCTCGCATCGCGACGTGCCCCCGGTTCTCGACGTCGACGACGAGGTCGAGCGAACCAAGGACTGGTGGCAGAGCTGGGCCGACCGCATCTCGCACGACGGCCCGCGGCGCGGCGACGTCGTGCGCTCCCTGCTGCTGCTGCGCGCCCTGACCAACCACGAGACCGGCGGCATCGCGGCGGCTGCGACCATGGCGCTGCCGGAGGAGATCGGCGGAGAGCGCAACTGGGACTACCGCTACGTCTGGCTGCGCGACGCGGCCCTCACGCTGGAGGCGCTGCTGGATCACGGCTTCCTCACCGTCGCCGACCGCTGGCGCGAGTGGCTGCTGCGCGCGGTCGCGGGCGATCCGGCCGATCTGCAGATCATGTACGGCCTCGCGGGGGAGCGCGACCTGCTGGAGCGCGTGCTGCCGGAGTTCCCGGGCTATCAGGGCTCGTCGCCGGTGCGTCTGGGCAACGGCGCGGCCGCCCAGTATCAGGCGGACGTCGTGGGCGAGGTGCTCGTGACGCTCTCGGCCGCGCGTTCGGCGGGTCTCGACGAGTCGGAGTTCTCCTGGCCGCTCGAGCGGCAGCTGGTGCGGTTCGCCTCTGAGCAGCTCGAGCGGCCCGACCAGGGGTTGTGGGAGATCAGGGGCGATGCGCACCACTTCACCCATTCCCGGGTCATGATGTGGGCCGCGTTCGACCGCGCGGTGCGTGCAGTCGAGGACTTCGGGCTGGAAGGTCCCGTCGAGCGCTGGCGAGGACTGCGCGAGCGCATGCGTGCCGAGATCGACGGTCAGGGTGTGGTCGACGGGCACTTCGTGCAGTACTACGGCACGACCGAGGTCGACGCATCGCTGCTGCTGCTTCCGCAGGTCGGATACTGCCGCCCGGATGATCCGCGGATGCTGGCGACGGTCGAGCGCATCGAGCAGACCCTCATGCCCGACGGGCTCGTCCGCCGCTACCGCACCGGCACTGGAGTCGACGGTCTCGCCGGGTCAGAAGGTGCTTTCCTCGCGTGCTCGTTCTGGCTGGTCGAGCAGTACGCGGTCACCGGTCGCCACGAAGAGGCCCACGTACTCATGGACCGTCTGTGCGGGCTGACGAACGATGTCGGGATGCTGTCGGAGGAGTACGACACGGTCGCCGGCCGTCAGCTCGGGAACACCCCGCAGGCTTTCTCGCACCTGGCGCTCGTGCGCGCCGCCGATGCTCTGGCGCGGAACGCGCACCGACCGCGGTGACGCGGGGCGCGGCGGTCGCCACGTCGCGGCGGCGGCGGCGCGTCGTACGCAACGGCGCCCCCGCTCAGCTGCGAGGCCCCTGCCGAGTGACGTGACTCCGCAGGGGCGCTGCAGCCGAGCGGGGGCGCCGGCGTGCGATGGGTCGGCGCTCAGGCGCTGAGGATGACCGTCTCGGCGATCGGGCGGCGCACGCGCGGGGCCGTCTCGGCCTGCTGCAGGCCCTCGGGAAGGCCGGTCGCGTCGCCGAGCTCGCCCACGGCGATGACGGTGGTGGGGCTGAATCGCGGAGCGAGATCGGCGAACTCGCGCACGACCTCGGGGTCGAAGCCGCTCATCTGGTGCACGAGGAGACCCTCGTGGTGCGCCTGGACCGAGAAGTGCGCGACGGCCTGGCCGAGGTCGTAGACGGCGTGGCTGATCGGCTTGCCGTCCTCCGACTCGGTCTCGGCGATCGAGACGATCAGCACGGAGGCGTTCGCGGCCCAGAGCTGGTTGAACTCGACGAGCGAGTCGACGATCTGGTCGAAGAGAGCAGTGCCGCGGTGGGCGACGATGAAGCGCCACGGCTGCAGGTTGTACGCCGAGGGCGACCAGCGCGCGGCCTCGAGCGCGGCGTTCAGCTTGGCGTCGTCGATCTTGTTCGCGGCGTCGTAGGCGCGCGGGCTCCAGCGGGCGGCGAGCACGTCGAGGACGGGGTGCTCGGTGGGGGCGGTGCGGTCGAGAACGGGAGTGCTCATGAGGATGCCTTTCGGAAGGAGCGGATCGGACTCCTTCGTCCGGGTACACAGTGCCGGAACACATGTATTTGCATGCATATTCCCTGGATGACGAAAAGTTCCCTGGATGACGAAAAAATGCGAGGTGGATGCCGTGACGACTCGCCGCGGCATCCACCTCGCGGATCAGGTCCCGGTCACTTGACCTTGATCTTCGTGCTCGAGGTCGTCGTGATTCCCTGCGAATTCTCCAGCTCGCCCGTGTAGACGTAGGTCCCCGGCGCACGGCCGGTGAGATGCACGTCCACGGAACGCTGCCCCGCGTGCGCGTCGACAGGCGTGGTGGAGATCAGGGTTCCGTTCTCGTACAGCCGGAACACCGTCGCCTCCTCGCCCTTCTTCTGGGTCATGCTGACCGTGAATCCCTGCGAGGTCTTCGAATCCGAGAGCTTCCCCTTCGCCGGGGGAGCGGTCGCCCCGTCGTCCGTGCTCTGCCACATCGTCGCCGTGATCGGCGTCACCGAGATGCTGCGGATCCGCGCTGCGCCGCCCTCGGACCACGCCGATATGGCATCGGCCCCGGCATTCGGGAACACCTGGTCCGTCAGCGACACGCGGCCATCGGCCGTGAACAGCTCGACGGATGCCCGATCGATGTAGAGCTCGAGGGTCACCGAGCCGTCGGCTGCGAGCGTCGCACCGGGCAGCGGAGCGTCGTCGACCGATGCGAACGACGGGTTGAAGCCGACGGCTCCCGAGTCGGTGCGATCGATGAAGACCCGCTGCTCTTCCGCGTCGTAGCCGATGCGGGTTCCGCTCGTCTCATCGCCGAAGACGGTGATCCCCGCCTTCTGCGCGGACCCTGGCTCCAGCACGACCTCGATCTTCGCGACCTCCGCAGAGAAACCGAGCGGCGTCGGGCCCTCCACGTCGACACCCGTGCGGGTCTGCACCCTGCTGAGATCGAGCTGGCCGTCGAGCTGCGAGACGACGCGCTGCGCCAGCCGCGGACCTTCGGGCGTGCTCACGAGGCGCACCTCGCGGGGGAGCGCCATCGAACTGCGCCAGGTCGATGTCGGGATGTCCCCCGCATAGTCCCAGTCGTTCATCCACGCCTGCATGACACGTGTCCCGGGGTCAGCAGTGCCCGAGTACGACACGCCCGCGTAGTAGTCGCGACCCCAGTCGAGCCAGTCGTATCCCTCTGCGGGGACCGGCACGCCGGCGGATGAGAAGGTCACCTGGTCGAAGAGCAGATGACCCCAGCCGCTGCTGTTGTTGTCGATCGCGACGATCCGCGCCTGCTCACCGCGCAGCTCGGCCACGTTCCACGACCTCCACGTCAGGGCCTCGCTGTTCGAGCCGGTGGCGGTGCGCACGATCCGGCCGTCGACGACGAGGTTCACGGAGGTCTCGTCGGAGCGGACCTGGGCCGGTTCGTCTCCGATCACGACGTTGTCGAAGGTCAGATGGCCCCATCCGCCGTCGGTGTCGTCGTGGATCCGGATCTCGGCCTGTTCGCCGCGAAGGTCCGCGACGTTCCAGGAGGCCCAGTTGAGGCTCCCGGAGTTCGCGCCGGTCTGGGTGCGGACGACCTCGCCGTCCACGAGCAGTTCCGCCTGCAGCGACCCGTCGGTGCGCCGCCCGCCGCCGATGAGGAACGACACGTGGTCGCCGTCGATGGTGAACGCCGGCGAGGTCATGTCGCCGCGGTTCGCATCGCCGTTGGGCCCTGCCTCGAAGGTGTTGATGCGCCGGGTGCCGAGATAGCCCTCGCCACCCTGGGTGGACGGGCTGCGATCGGGGTCGGTCGCGAAGTCGTTCGTCAGCTTCCACCCCGACTCGGCGAGGTTCTGCCCGTCCGGCAGCTCGAAGTCGTACAGCGCCGTGGATCCGGCGGGAGGCAGATTGGAGAGCTGGGAGCCCTCGACGTGCGGATGATCGCCGCCGCCGACCAGCAGGTCGATGTAGTCGTCCTCGATCGTGAACGCCGGCGACTCGAGAGTCCCCGTCGGGGCGTCGCCGCCGAGGAATCCGTTCACCAGCCCGTCGCCGATCCAGCCCGAGACCGCCTGCTGTCCGGGGATCGTGCCGGCGGCCGGCGCTGCACCCCAGGGACCGGCGATCTCGCTGGACCGATCGTTGCCCACGGTCCATCCGTCGTAGTCACCGCCATCGAATCCGGCGAACACGCGGCCTTCCGGCGCCGTCGGCGCGGAGTCCGTCGTCTCGGAGGTGAACGTCGTGCCGTCGAAATCGCCGACGAAGTACTGTCCGGTGCTGCCGCCGTTCGGCCCGCCCGGATTGAGGTTCACGACCATGACCCATTTCGTGTTCCCCGGATCTCCGTCGACCGGAAGCGGGAAGAGGTCGGGGCATTCCCAGATGCCGCCGGTGGCGTTCGCCGGCCCGAAGTCCGACAGGTGCTCCCAGTTCTTCAGATCAGTGCTCTTGGAGATCACGACCTTGTGCTCGAGAGCTTCCACGGCGACCATCACCCAGTACCTGCCGGCCGGACCGTCGTACTCGAAGACCTTCGGATCGCGGAAGTTCGCCGAGCCGCGGTCGAGAACCGGGTTGCCCTCGTACTTGGTCCAGGTCTGACCGTCGTCGAGGCTGTAGGCGAGCGACTGAGCCTGCAGTCCGGCGTGCTGCGGATGCTGCGCGGTGTACGCCGAGGTGTAGATCGCCACCATGGGGCTGGATCCTGCGGGGCCGAACCCGGCGGAATTGTCGTGGTCGACGACGATCGAACCCGAGAAGATGTCCTCGATCGGGCGGCCGGCCTCATCGAACGTCTGCGGGATCGCGAGAGGCTGCTGCGTCCAATGCAGCAGGTCGGTCGACGTGGCATGTCCCCAGCTCATGTTGCCCCAGGTGGTCCCCTGCGGGTTGTGCTGGAAGAACAGGTGATAGACGCCGTCGGCGTAGACGAGCCCGTTCGGGTCGTTCATCCAGTTCTGCTCGGGGGTGAAGTGGACCAGTGGCCGGTACTGCTCGTCGCCGGGCGCCACGTCGGCGGCGACGGCCGGCAGGCCGACGCATCCGATCATCAGCACCGCTCCCAGCGCGACGGCCACAGTGGTGCGGGCTCTCGGGCGCTTGCCGCGAGGACGATTCAGAGGGGGGATCATTCGCGCTCCTTCGTGCGTGACACTCAGGATTGACATCGATGTCAATCTCTGTCGCGAGAACTTACGGCCTGTCCAGTGGACAACGCAAGGCCGAGTTCGGAGGCGAGTCAGGCGGGAGGAGCGATCTCGCCGGAGCCGCGGGCGATCAGGCGCGTGGGCACGACTTCGCGGACCGGAGCGCCGTCGGCGCCTTCGAGCAGGGCGAAGAGCCGTTCGGCGGCGCGGCGGCCGATCTCCTGCGGGTCCTGGGCCACGACCGTCACGCCGGGGTCGAGCAGATCCGCCAGGGGCAGATCGTCGAAGCCCACGAGCGCGACGACGTGCGAGCGCCCGGCATCGCGCAGTGCGTGAAGGGCCCCGATCGTGATGAGGTTCTGCGCGCTGAACACCGCGGTCGGAGGTTCGGGGGCGCGGAGCATCCGCTCCAGTGCGGCGCGCGCGGATTCGACGTCATGCAGGTCGGTCGCCATGAGCGCGTCCGAGCGTGAGATGCCGGCCGAAGCGAGTGCGTCGAGGTATCCCTGCTGACGCTGACTCGCGGTCGTCAGATCGAGACGGTCGGCGAGAAGCGCGATTCGTCGATGCCCGCGTGCGATGAGATGTGCGACTCCGGCCGACGCGCCGGCGTGGTTGTCGCTGGCGACCGTGTCGACGCCGTCGATGAGGGGCTCGCGGTCCACGAACACGGCGGGGATGCGGCGTTCCTGCAGCTGGCCGAGATAGTCGGGCCGGCGGGATGCCGTGGTGAGGATGAGACCGTCGACCCTGCGCTGCAAGAAGGCGCGGACCGCGCTGCCCTCGCGGGCAGGATCGTCGTCGAGACTCGACGCGAAGACGGCCATGCCGCGTTCAGCGGCCAGATCCTCGACCACGCGGTGGATCGCGCCGGCGAACGGGTTGTCGACGCTTCCCACGAGCAGGCCCAACGTACGGGTGCGGCCGTCCGATCGGCGCAGACTTCCCGCCTGCAGATCCGGTTGGTAGTCGAGTGCGCGAATCGCGTCCCACACGCGCGCGGCCGTGGCTTCGGAGACGTTGGGCTCGTCGTTGATGACGCGCGACACCGTCTTCGTGCCGACCCCGGCGAGGGCGGCGACCTGCTTCATGGTGGCCCTCGGGCGGGATCCGGTGGAATGGCGGGGCTCTGACATCGGTGTCACGGGATTGTCTCGATTCTGGCGACTGCACTTGACTCTACTGGGCGATGCGGGTACAACTGTCCCTGACATCGTTGTCAACGAGGCGACGAACCGCCCGAGAGGACCATTCAATGACGAAGCACTTCACCCGTCGCAGCCGCCGTGTGCTCGCCGCTGCGATCGGAGCATCCGCAGCACTCGCCGTCTCCCTGACCGGATGCGCCGGTTCCGGCCCGGCGGCCGGAGGCGGCTCCGATGACGAAATCGGCGTCTCGCTGATCGTCAAGACCAACTCCAACCCGTTCTTCATCGCCATGCAGGACGGCGCCAAGGCCGCCGCCGAGAAGGACGGCGTGAAGCTGACCCTCGCCGCGGGCAAGGAGGACGGCGACGAAGACACCCAGATCCAGGCGATCGAGGCGGCCATCTCCAAGGGTGACAAGGGAATCCTCATCACGCCCAACGGCCCCGCTGTGCTGGACGCGATCGACAAGGCTCGTCAGGCGGGCATCTTCGTGATCGCCCTCGACACGGTTCCCGACCCCGCCGACGCCGTCGACATCACGTTCGCCACCGACAACTTCCTCGCGGGCGAGTACGTCGGCCAGTGGACCGCCGGCGCGCTCGACGGCAAGGACGCCGTCATCGGCCTGATCGACCTCTTCGACGACAAGGCCGTCAGCGTCGACTACAGCCGCGACCAGGGCTTCCTCTCCGGGCTGGGGGTCGACCTCGGCGACGAGCAGGTGAACGGCGACGAGGAGACGACCGGCAGCTACACCGGTGGCAAGGGCGGCTCGTACGAGATCGTGGGCAACGAGGCGTCCCAGGGCGCCGAAGACGGCGGACGCACGGCGATGGAGAACCTCCTCGCCAAGAACCCCGACATCAACGTCGTCTACACGATCAACGAGCCGGCGGCCTACGGCGCATACCAGGCGCTCGAGGCTGCAGGCAAGAGCAAGGACGACGTGCTGATCGTGTCGATCGACGGCGGCTGCGCAGGCGTCGGCCAGGTGAAGGACGGCATCATCGACGCCACCAGCCAGCAGTACCCGGTGAAGATGGCCGAGCTCGGAGTGAAGTCGATCGTCGACCTCGTGAAGGACGGCACGAAGCCCGCGAACTCCGAGGGGCTCGACTTCTTCAACACGGGTGTCGCTCTCGTCACCGACACGCCCGTGGACGGCGTCGAGTCGATCGACACCGCCGCTGCTCTCGACATCTGCTGGGGCGGCAAGTAACACCTTCTCGGATGCCGCGACCGTCGACTCGTCCGGTCGCGGCATCCGTCCAACCCACGATCGGAAGTGACCCCGTGACTCAGCAAGCAGCCACCTCGACCCTGGATCTCGCCGCAGAGTTCCTCGACCGGCGGACACCGGTCGACCGCATCCGCGGCCTGCTCCACCGCTATCCCGCCATCAGCCCCGCAGTCGTGCTGGTGATCGCCGTCATCGTCTTCGGTATCATCAACCCGCGCTTCTTCGCCGCGGCGAACCTCTCCCTGGTGCTCGACCAGGTCGCCGTCGTCGGCACCGTCGCGATCGCGCAGACCCTCATCATCCTCACCGCAGGCATCGACCTCTCGGTCGGTGCGCTCATGATCGGCACCTCGATGGTGATGGCACAGACCGCCGCGAACAACGGGCTGCCTGCTCCGATCGCCCTGCTGGCCGGCCTGATCGCCGCACTCGCCGCAGGCGCCCTGAACGGACTGCTCGTGACGAGGGTGAAGCTGCCTCCGTTCATCGCCACGCTCGGCACGTTCAACGTCTTCATCGCGCTGACGCTGCTGTACAGCGGCGGGCAGACGATCCGCAAGGCGGACATGCCCGAGCTCCTCACCTGGACCTCGACCGCCATCCCGCTCGGAGATGTGCGGCTCACCGTGGGCGTCGTCATCATGCTCGCGCTGTACCTCGTTGTCGCGTACGTGCTCGGGCGCACCGCCTGGGGCCGGCACGTCTACGCCGTCGGCGACGATGCGGAGGCGGCCCGCCTCGCCGGCATCTCGACCAAGAAGGTGCTGATGAGCGTCTACGTGGCCGCGGGAGCGGTGCTCGCCGTCGCCGCGTGGATCCAGATCGGGCGCTCCGGGGCGGCGAGCCCCAACGCGGGCGCCGACCTCAACCTCGACTCGATCACCGCCGTGGTCATCGGCGGAACGTCGCTGTTCGGTGGACGCGGCATCATCTGGGGAACCCTGCTCGGCGCGATCATCGTCGGCGTGTTCCGCAACGGTCTGTTCCTCGCCGGCGTCGACGGTCTGTACCAGACCCTCGCCATCGGCATCCTCGTCATCGTCGCGGTCGCCATCGACCAGTGGATCAGGAAGGTACGCAAGTGAGCGCCACCGAAACCCAGCCCTTCGAAGCACCGACTCCGGAAGGCCTTCCCGTGCTCGAGGCGAAGCGCCTCGTCAAGACCTTCGGTCGTGTGGTCGGTCTCGACGGCGTCAGCCTCAAGGTCTTCCCCGGAGAGGTGCTGGCCATCATCGGCGACAACGGCGCCGGGAAGTCGACCCTGATCAAATGCCTCACCGGGGCGTACATCCCGGATGAAGGCCAGCTGCTTCTCGACGGTCAGCCGGTGCAGTTCCGCGGACCGCAGGACGCGCGCAACGCCGGGATCGAGACCGTGTATCAGAACCTCGCGGTCTCACCCGCGCTCGATGTGGCCACGAACCTCTACCTCGGCCGGGAGCGGCGCAAACCGGGCATCATGGGTTCGCTGTTCCGCGCGCTGGACACGAAGGGGATGCGGGCGGACGCCCGCGCCGAGGTTCAGCGATTGGGCATCTCCACTCTTCAGGACGTCACGGTGCCGGTCGAGAACCTGTCGGGTGGTCAGCGCCAGGCCGTCGCGGTCGCACGTGCCGCGGCGTTCGGGTCGAAGGTCGTCATCCTCGACGAGCCGACTGCCGCTCTCGGAGTGCGCGAGTCGAACCAGGTGCTCGAACTGATCCAGCGGCTCCGACAGAACCGGGTTCCCGTGATCGTCATCTCGCACAACATGCCGCACGTCTTCCAGGTCGCGGATCGCATCCACATCCAGCGTCTGGGCAAGAAGGCGGCCACCATCACACCTGAATCGCACTCGATGACGGATGCCGTCGCGATCATGACGGGAGCGGCGACCGCATGAGCGAGCAGGTCGCGCTGTACGCCGAGTTCACGGCGGTATCGGGAGCTGCGGGCACGGTCGAGGGGCTGATCGGCGAGTACGCCGAGGTCGTTCGCACGGAGCCGGGGAACCAGGTATTCGAGGTGTTTCGGCGGCACGAGGACGACCACCGGTTCGTCGTCTTCGAGGTCTACCGTGATCGTGCGGCCTTCGACGAGCATCTCGGCGGTGAGGCCGGCGGTGCGTTCAACGCACGTCTCGAACCGCTGATCGTCGAGCCGCACAGTGTTCTCAGCTTCCTCACGCCGGTGCGGCGCGCGTGAGCCGCGACGTCCTGGTGATCGGTGAGGCCCTCGTCGACATCGTTCATCGTGAGGCCGGCCGCATCGAGGAGACTCCCGGGGGCAGTCCCGCGAACGTCGCTCTCGCACTCGCCCGCCTCGGCGACGAACCGCTGCTGCTGACTCAGCTCGGAGAAGATCCGCGCGGGAGGGCCGTGCGGGCCTGGCTCGCGGCGTCAGGCGTCGACGTGCTCGTGGCCGGGGCGGAGCGCACCTCGACCGCGTCGGCGCAGCTCGGCCCCGACGGATCGGCCCGGTACGAGTTCGATCTGGGCTGGACTCTCGACGGCGTCGATCCGGAGTCCGTCGTCGGCGAGCACCCGGGTATCGTGCACGTGGGCTCCGTCGCCGCTCTGCTGCATCCGGGAGCCGACGTCGTGCGCTCGCTGCTCGAGGCTCTGCGGCCCGATGCGCTGATCAGCTACGACCCCAACATCCGCCCGGCGCTGGTTCCCGACCGCGCGCAGGCTCTGCGAGACGTCGAGGCTCTCGTCGCCGCGTCGGACGTCGTCAAGGCGAGCGACGAGGACCTCGGCTGGTTGTACCCCGGAGAGGATCCGCTCGAGGTCGCGCAGCGTCTGCAGCGCTCGGGCCCCGCCATCGTGGTGGTGACGCGTGGCGGTGACGGCGCGGATGCAGTCACCGCCGCCGGTGTGGTCCGCGTCGGCGGCCACCGAGTCGACGTCGTCGACACGGTCGGCGCGGGTGACACGTTCATGGCTGCGCTGATCCATTCTCTGCGGGATGCGGGGCTCTCCGGAGCGGCCTCTCGTGAGGCGCTGCGCGGCGTCGACGAGGAGCTCGTGCGTGCGATGCTCGCGTTCGGTGCAGCGGCGGCCGCGGTGACGGTCTCGCGCCCTGGCGCGGATCCTCCTCGCCTCGACGAGGTGGCCGGACCCTCCGAGGGCGTCAGTCCGGCAGGATCACGGATGCCGCCTCTGCCAATGCACGACGCACGGCCCTGATCGAGGGGGCTGCTGCCGACACGCGTCGCGCCGACGAGAAGATCTCGCGCCGAGGGGCCCCCGGCAGGGGAGCGAGGTCGACCGTCGGGGCGTCGCCGGCCCAGACGAGCTCGGGCAGCAGCCCGACCGCGAGCCCCGCCCTGATCAGGCGGACGTGCGTGGTGAGGTCGGCGACCTCGAAATGCACGTCGGGCTCGAAGCCCGCCGTCCGGCACAGCTGCTCGGCCCACGCGCGGGACGCGGTGCCCGCCGGCTCGAGCACCCAGGGATCGTCGCGGGTCGCCCAGAGGGCCGCGGCGGCATCTGCCATCGGCCGGGCGCCCGGCTGCCGGGCCAGGGCGATCGTGTCGTGCGTGAGCACGACGCGGTCGAGGTCGGCGTTGATCGGACGGGTGCGCCCCGGGTACTGCTCGGCGAGCATGAGGTCGAAGTCGCGGCTCGCGACGCCCACGAGGCTCGTCTCGGGGTCGCTCTCGGTGACATCGACGCGGAGCGCCGGATGCTGCGCCTGCAGGGCGAGCAGTGCGGGAGGGAGCAGTGCGTGCGCGGCGGTCTGGAACACGGCGATGCGCACGGTGCCGGTGACCTCGGTGAGCGATTCGGCGACGGCGACCTGCGCGTGCTCGAGCTGGTCGAGGATGCCGACGGCCTCCGCCACGAGCACGTTCCCCTGCGGGGTGAACTGCACTCCTCGGCCCACGCGGCGCAGCAGCGGCGCACCCACCTCGCGCTCCAGCGCGCTCAGCTGCTGAGACACCGTGGCCTTGCTGTAGGAGAGCGCGTCGGCGACGGCCGAGAGAGTGCCGCGGCGGCTCAGCTCGACGAGCATCCGCAGTCGATTGACGTCGAGCATCCGTCCCTCTTCATTGTTCAGTGAAACCGAACAGAAATCACGCAGATCGGTTGATAGACGTAGCCTACTCGCGGGTCGCACAATGATCGGGAGACGTACGCGACCCGGGTGTGCGCCCCGTCTGTGGAAGGTTCCCCGCCAATGACCGTCGTCGACACCACTCCGCGTACCGAAGAGGTCGCCGCTCTCGTGCAGCGCTGGCTGAAGGAGAGCGAGACGCACCCCGTCGAGCCCGCGGCCCAGCGCCTCTCCGAGGTGCTCAAGGACCCGAACGGCCTCGACTTCACCGTCGGCTTCGTCGACGGAGTGATGCGGCCCGAAGACCTCCGCGTCGCCGGTCGCAAGCTCGCCGATCTCGCCGAGATTACGCCGACCCTTCTACCCGGCTATCTGCGCGCCGCGATCAAGACCGGCGGCTTCTGGGCGCCCAAGCTCCCCGGCGTCGTCGTGCCGATCTCGCGCCGGGTGCTGCGCGCCATGGTCGGACACCTCGTGCTCGACGCCACACCCTCGAAGCTCGGGCCCGCGATCGCGAAGCTGCGCAAGAGCGGCAACCGCCTGAACCTCAACCTGCTCGGCGAGGCCGTGCTCGGCGAGCGCGAGGCCGGACGACGCCTCAAGGGCACCTACGACTTCCTGGCTCGCGACGACGTCGACTACGTGTCGATCAAGGTGTCCAGCGTCGTCAGCCAGCTGTCGATGTGGTCGTTCGACGAAGCGGTCGCCGACGTCGTCGAGAAGCTCACCCCGCTGTACGAGCTCGCCGCCGCCGCAGAGGCGAAGGGCAAGGCGAAGTTCATCAACCTCGACATGGAGGAGTACCGCGACCTCGATCTCACGATCGCGGCATTCACCAGCATCCTCGATCAGCCGGGACTCGAGAACCTCGAGGCCGGCATCGTCCTGCAGGCCTACCTCCCCGACGCCCTCGGCGCCATGCAGCACCTGCAGGAGTGGGCGGCAGCGCGCCGCGCCAAGGGCGGAGCGCCCATCAAGGTGCGCGTCGTCAAGGGCGCGAACCTCGCGATGGAGGAGGTCGATGCGAAGATCCACGACTGGCCGCTCGCGACCTACTCGACCAAGCAGGACTCCGACACGAACTACAAGCGCGTGCTGGACTGGGCGATGACTCCGGAGCGGCTGGACGCGGTGCGCATCGGCGTCGCGGGGCACAACCTCTTCGACATCGCATACACGTGGCTGCTCGCGAAGGCGCGGGGCGTCACCGACCCTTCGACAAGCTCAGGGCAGGCGCCCGTCGAGTACGAGATGCTGCTGGGCATGGCCACCGGCCAGGCCGAGGCGGTCCGCAAGGACGTCGGCCGCCTGCTGCTGTACACGCCGGTCGTGAACCCGGCCGAGTTCGACGTCGCGATCGCCTATCTCGTGCGCCGGCTCGAAGAGAACGCGAGCCCCGAGAACTTCATGTCCGCGGTGTTCGAGCTCGCCTCGAACCCCGCTCTGCTGACGCGCGAGCGCGAGCGCTTCGAACGCTCGCTCGCCGGCCTCGAGGCCGACCGCGGGGTTCCGGCCCCGCACCGCGTGCAGAACCGCGCGGAGGAGGCGGAATCCGCTGGGTCCCAGAGCCCGTCGACGGGCACCGGCTTCCACAACCAGGCCGACACCGATCCGGCGCTCGCCGCGAACCGCGCGTGGGGGCGCGAGATCCTGCGCCGCAGTGTGAGCACGACGTTGGGCGAAGGGGCCATCGCGGCTGCGCGCGTCGAGTCGCCCGCGCAGCTCGATAACGTGTTCGCCGCCGCATCCGCCGCCGCCGAGAAGTGGGCCGCGCTGCCTGCCGCCGACCGCGCCGCCGTACTGCACCGTGCGGGCGCCGAGCTGGCCGCGCGACGGGGCCAGCTCATCGAGATCATGGCTCACGAGGCGGGCAAGACCATCGCCGAGGCCGACCCCGAGGTCTCCGAGGCGATCGACTTCGCGCACTACTACGCCGAGCGCGCCCTCGATCTCGAGAAGATCCCCGGTGCGGAGTTCGTTCCGTCGAAGGTCACGGTCGTCACCCCGCCGTGGAACTTCCCCGTCGCGATCCCCGCCGGCGGTGTGCTCGCCGCCCTCGCGTCCGGCTCGGCCGCGGTCATCAAGCCCGCCAAGCTCACCCAGCGCTGCGGAGCCGTGATGGTCGAGGCGCTGTGGGCTGCGGGCGTGCCGCGCGACCTGCTCGCGCTCGTCGATCTCGGCTCGCGCGAGCTCGGCACGCAGCTCGTCTCGAGCCCGATCGTCGACCGGGTGATCCTCACCGGCGCGTACGAGACCGCCCAGCTGTTCCGCTCGTTCCGCTCGGATCTGCCGCTGCTCGCCGAGACGAGCGGCAAGAACGCGATCATCGTGACGCCGTCGGCCGATCTCGACCTCGCCGCCGCAGACGTGGCGCGCAGCGCCTTCGGTCACGCGGGGCAGAAGTGCTCTGCGGCATCGCTCGCGATCCTCGTCGGCTCGGTCGCCGACTCGAAGAGGTTCGAGCGCCAGCTCGTCGACGCCGTGACCTCGATGCGCGTCGGCCTGCCGAGCGACCCGGCCACCCAGATGGGCCCGATCATCGAGCCTGCGAACGGCAAGCTGCTCAAGGCCCTCACGACCCTCGAGCGGGGCGAGCGCTGGCTCGTCGAGCCGAAGAAGCTCGACGACGAGGGCCGGCAGTGGACTCCCGGCGTGAAGACCGGAGTCGCCCCCGGATCCACGACGCACATGACCGAGTTCTTCGGCCCGGTGCTCGGCGTCATGCGCGCGAAGGACCTCGACGAGGCCATCCGCCTGCAGAACGCCGTCGACTACGGCCTGACCGCAGGGCTGCACTCGCTCGACTCCGATGAGGTCGCCACGTGGCTCGACCGCGTCGAGGCCGGCAACCTCTATGTGAACCGCGGCATCACGGGTGCGATCGTGCAGCGTCAACCCTTCGGCGGATGGAAGCGCTCGGCCGTGGGCGCCGGCGCCAAGGCCGGCGGCCCGAACTATCTGTTCGGCCTGGGGGAGTGGACGCCCGCCGAGCTTCCCGCTGCAGCGCCCGGCGCCGCCGTCTCGGAGCCGGTCGCCCGGCTGCTCGCCGCCGCCGACGGTGTGCTCGACGCGGCGGAAGCCGAGTGGCTGCGCTCCGCTGCGGCCTCCGATGAGCAGGCCTGGACGAACGAGTTCGGCGTGATCAGCGACAAGTCCGGCCTCGGAGTCGAACGCAACGTGTTCCGCTACCGTCCGACCGCCGTCGACGTGCGCATCGCCGAGCAGGCGCCTCTCGCCGACGGCATCCGCGTCCTGGCCGCGGCCCTGCGCAGCGGAAGCCCGTTCACGGTTTCGGCACCCGCCCTGCCCTCATCGGTCGAGAAGGCGCTGCGCACAGCGGGCATCGCCGTCACGCACGAGAAGGATGCCTCGTGGGTCAAGCACGTCGCGAAGGCTCAGGCGAAGGCCGCGCACACCTGGCAGCGCGTCCGTCTCGTCGGCGGCGACCCGGCCCCCCTGTTCGAGGCTCTCGGCGGGATCCCCGACGTCGCCGTCTGGTCGCACGCCGTGACCGGCGCCGGCCGCGTCGAGATGCTGCCGTTCCTGCACGAGCAGGCCGTCTCGATCACCAACCACCGCTTCGGCAACCCGACCGCGCTGGCCGACGGCGTGATCTGAACCCCTCGCGGGACGATCCCCGCTTCCCCCGGTGCCGCCGCCCCAACGCCGGCACCCTCTGACGCCGGCCAGACCCCCAGCTGCCGACGTCGCGTAACGCCGAGACCCCCCGTTGCCACCGAGACCCCCGGTTGCAGCTGGGGGTCTCGGTGGCGACAGGGGGTCTCGGTGATCGGGCCGGGCGAGTCAGCCGCGCAGCGCGTCCGCCAACTTGACCCTGGTACCCATGCGCAGCAGCGAGTTCTCGTAGATCTTCGCGCCGATCATGATCGCGGCGACGCAGGAGGCGAGCAGGATCACGAGGCTGATCAGCGGCTCCCACCACTGCGCCTCGCCGACGAACAGTCGCATCGGCATCCCCACCGGAGCCGAGAACGGCACGTACGACATGATCGTCAGCACGAGGGGGTTGTCGTTGAAGAAGATCACCAGGAAGTACGGCGCCATCACGAGCATCATGATCGGCGTCGTGGTCGATCCGATGTCCTCCATGCGCGACACCATCGACGCGGCCGCAGCGTACAGCGCCGCCAGCAGCACGAAGCCGAACAGGAAGAACACGGCGAACCAGATGATCGGGGCGCCGAGACCGGCGAGCACCGCGTTCTGCCCGGTGATGATGAGCCCCACCGTGGCGATCGCGGCGAGGGCGATGATCTGCGCCATCGCCAGCACCGTGTTGCCGATCACCTTCCCGGCGAGCAGCGTGCGCGCCGAGATCGACGACAGCAGCACCTCGACGACGCGGGTCTGCTTCTCTTCGACCACGCTCTGCGCGATCGTGGCGCCGAACGTCGACGCGGCCATGAAGAACACCAGACCGAACCCGATCGCGATGAAGTACCGCAGCAGCGGGTTGGTGGTCGCCGGTTCCAGGATCTCGACGGACGGCGAGACCGACAGCCCGCTGACGATGCTGCCCGGTGCATCGGTGAGCGCGATCACGGTGTAGCCGAGCGGGCCGTCGTCAGGCAGCACGGCCGCCTCGACGTCCTCCGAGCGGACGAGCTTCTCGGCCTCTCCGCGGTCGGCCACCTCGGTGACCTCGACGTTCGGCAGCGCCTCGACGGCGGCGATCGTCTGCGAGGTCGCGGCCACGGCGGTGGCCTCGGGGTTCTTGCTGGCGAACCCGCCGATCAGGATGCCGGCGAGCGCGATGAGAAGCAGGATGCCGGTGGAGATCAGGAACGTCTTGCTGCGCAGCTTCGAGGCGATCTCGCGCTCGGCGACGAGCCAGACAGCCTGGGTCCCTGAGCCGGTCGAAGGGTTCACTGGATGACCTCCTTGAAGATCTGGGCGAGAGACGGATGCTTGGGGGCGAAGCTCGCGACATCGCCGCGGTCGACTGCGGCACGCAGCACGCGCTGCGCGACGTCGGCGCTCTCGGCCTCGAACAGGGCGTACCCGCCTTCGAAGTCGAGCACCTTCACGCCCGGCTCGGTGCGCAGCCAGCCGGCGTCGCCCGCCGACACCAGCTCGTAGCGGTCTCCGGCGTGCTCGGCGCGCAGCGCGTCGCGGGATCCGGACGCGCGGATCGTGCCGCCGGCGAGGATGACGAGGTCGTCGCAGAGCCGCTCGACGACGTCGAGCTGGTGGGAGGAGAACAGGATCGAGGCGCCCTTCGCGGCGCTCGCCTGCAGTACTCCCGCGACCACGTCGACCGCGAGGGGGTCGAGACCGGAGAACGGCTCGTCGAGGATCAGCACCTCGGGATCGTGCACGAGGGACGCCGCGATCTGCGCACGCTGCTGGTTGCCGAGCGAGAGCGACTCGATGGTGTCGTTCAGGCGGGCGTCGAGTCCGAGTTCGGTGAGAAGGGCCGTGGCACGAGCCGCGGCATCCGCTTTGCTGAATCCGTGCAGTCGCGCGAGGTAGACGATCTGCTCGAGCACCTTCATCTTCGGGTAGAGCCCGCGTTCCTCCGGCATGTAGCCGAAGTGCCTGCGGTCCTCGGCGGTGAGCGGCGAGCCGTCGAGCTCGACACGTCCGCCGTCGGCCGATAGCAGGCCGAGCACGATCCGCATGGTCGTCGTCTTGCCGGCTCCGTTGCCGCCGACGAAGCCCGTGAGGCGCCCGGGGGCGACCTGGAACGAGACGTCGTCGAGCACGAGCCGCGAGCCATAGCTCTTGGTGATGCCGCTCAATTCGAGCTTTCCTGTGGTCACTTCGGCTCACTCCGTTCGGTCAGTGCATCGCATGGCTTCACGCTATGACCGCAGGCCACGCGGGGGCATCCTCCGCAGGGGGGATTGCCGCGGAGTCCCCCTGAGGGTGGATCAGCGCGCGAAGAGCACCGCGATGACGGCGAAGGCGAAGGGCAGCAGCGCCATCCCGCCCACCACGACGAGGAGGATCGTGATGATCAGCCACGGGCTCCGGGTGCGCAGGCGCTGACCCGGCGGGGCGACACCCGGCGGCGGCGGGGTGAGCAGCGCGGCCGGCGGTGCGAAGGGCAGAGCGGATGCCGCAGCCGAAGGCGCCGCGACGACGGGCTGCGCCATCGCTCGCAGCCGGTCGTCGCGCCAGCGTGCCCACTGATCGAGCTTGGTCATCATGGCGCCGACGGCGCCGAACAGCCACGACCAGGTCGCGGGGTCCAGCGTCGACACCGGGCGACGCGTGTAGAAGAACATCCAGTCGTCGACGATCTCGACGTTGAGCTGCGCGAGGTTGTCGATGAAGCGCGCCATGACATCGGGGGCGAACAGGTAGAGCGCGTCGACCTCATAGCCCGACGGGCAGAACAGCGAGAAGTACCGGTCGAAGTCGCCCTCGAGCGACAGCCGCTGCTCGCGGGAGAATCCCGCGGCCACGTCGGATCCCAGTGTGTTGTCGCTCAGCGCATCGAGCACGATGTGCGGCAGCGGCACGTCGAGCTTGATCGCGACGTAGCCCCAGCGGTGGGTGGTCGAGTTCTTGCCGTTGCTGGTCGTGTACTGATAGTTGCCGAACTCGACGAAACGAGGGGTGGTTCCGCGCACGACGTCGGTCGACATACGGCTCGTTCCGTGCGAATAGATCATGCCCGGCAGCGGTGGGGCGTCGAGCTTGGCGAAGTACTCCATCGAGTTCGCGGCGGCGAAGCCGGAGAGCCGGTAGCTCGCGAGTTCGCGTGCCGCCCTGCCGCGCTGTGCCGCGATCACGGCGAGCGTGACGAGTCCACCCGTGAACACGGTGGCGACGAGCGCGGCGACAGCCGCACCCGTGCCGCGGGCGATCGCGTAGCCGAGACCCATCGCCATCACGTAGATGATCGGAAGCACGAAGAAGGCGAGGAGGACGCCGAGGATGATGTACATGGCGACCTGCGCGCCCGAGGCTTGCGACGTGCGCTGCGCGCGGGCGAACCGCGCGACCTCGGCGTTGTCGACGGGATCGACGAGGGGCCGGGCGTCGAAGAATCCGGGGGCGGTCACGGTTCCACGCTAACCCTGCGGGCGCTTCCCCGCGTGCAGCACCGCCCGCACGAGCAGGCCGGCGACGAGAGCCCAGAAGGCGGCGCTCACTCCCAGCACGGCGATTCCGGATGCCGCGACGAGGAAGGTCGCGACCGCGGGCAGGCGCTCGCCGGGGTCGTCGATGGCCTGCTGCACGGCCGAGCCGAAGGCTGCGAACAGGGCGAGGCCCGCGACCGCCGGGATGACGGCCTGCGGAGCCAGCAGCACCAGAGCGGCGAACGCCGCCGAGAATCCGCCGAGCACGAGATAGGAGACACCGGTCGAGACGCCGGCGATCCAGCGGCGCTTCGGGTCCGGATCGGCATCGGGGGCGGCCGCGAGAGCGGCGCTGATGGCGGCGAGGTTGATCGCGTGACCGCCCGCGGTGGCGCCGAGCGCGGTGCCGAGCCCGGTCACGAGCATCGCCGGCCGCCAGGGGACCTCGTAGCCGAAGCTGCGCATGATGGCGATTCCCGGCACGTTCTGCGAGGCCATGGTCACGATGAACAGCGGCAGGGCGATGCCGACCGCGGCGCCCAGGGAGAACGTGGGCGCCGTCAGCTCGATCCGTGGCAGCAGCAGGGCAGGGTCGACGGGGGATCCGGTCTGCACGAGCGAGATCGCGACGACGACGGATGCCGCGACGAACGCGAGCGGCACGGCCCAGCGCGGCGCGAGCCGGGCGAACACCAGCCAGGTGAGCACGACCGGCACGACGCCCCAGGGGTTCTCGACGAGGCCCGTGATCGGTGCGAGACACAGCGGAAGGAGGACCCCGGCGAGCATCGCCTGAGCGATGGACGGCGGGATGCGCGCGATCAGGGCCCCGAGAGCGGGCCACAGGGCGGTCAGCAGGATCAGCGCGCCGGTGAGGAGGAACGCGCCGACGGCTGCTGACCATCCGCCCTCCACCGCGCCGGTCGCGGCGAGCAGGGCGGCCCCGGGGGTGGACCAGGCGACGGTGATCGGCATCCGATACCGCCAGGCGAGCACAACGCACGCGACGCCCATCGTGAGGCACACCGCGAGCAGCCCGCTCGCAGCCTGCGCGGGCGTCGCGCCGACGGCGGACAGCCCCGTGAGCACCACGGCGAAAGAGCTCGTGAATCCGACGAGGGCGGTGACGACGCCGGCCGTGATCGGGCGGGTCAACGGTGCGGCCTCGGGCATGCCTCCGAGGTTATCGCTGGTCGCTCCGGTGCTGGTCTAGGCGAGCCCCAGCCGGTGCGCCGTCACGACGGCCTGCACCCGGTCGCGGGCGCCCAGCTTCTGCAGGATCCTCGACACGTGCGTCTTCACGGTCGCCTCGCCGATGTACAGGGCGGTCGCGATCTCCGCGTTGCTGCGGGCGTCGGCGAGCAGCACGAGCACTTCGGCCTCGCGGTCGGTGAGGGGCTCGGCCAGCACGACCGGCGTGGTGGACGACGGGCGCGTTGCGGTACCGGGAGCGGATGCCGCGACCGCCGCGGGTGCGTCGTGTCGGTCGGTCCGGCCGCGGATCCCGGGCGTCGTGGCGAATCGAGCGAGCACGCGTCGCGTCACCTCGGGCGACAGCATCCCGTCGCCTGCGGCGAGTGCGCGGACCGCGGTGATGAGGTCTTCCGGTCCGGCGTTCTTGAGGAGGAATCCCGCGGCCCCTGCGTCCAGCGCCTGGAAGAGGTAGTCGTCGCGGTCGAAGGTCGTCACGATCGCGATGGCGGAAGATACCCGCGGGTCGGCGACGATACGGCGGGTGGCCTCGATGCCGTCCATGTCGGGCATCTGCACGTCCATCGTGATGACGTCGGGGAGCAGCGTCGATGCCTGGTCGACTGCATCCGCCCCGGTACCCGCCTCGCCGACGACGGTGATGTCGGGCTGGCTCTCGAGGATCGTGCGGAATCCGGCCCGCAGCATGGCGTGGTCGTCGACCAGCAGCACCCGGATCACGCGCGTGCCTCCAGGGGGACCCGGGCCCGCACCCGCAGTCCGCCGCTGGGCCGCGGAGTCACCTCGAGCGTGCCCCCCGACGCGGTCGCCCGCTCGCGCATGCCGAGCTGGCCGAGGCCGGGACGGAGGTTCACGATGCTGCGGCCCGTGTTCACGATCTCGACTTCGACACCGTCGTCGTCGTACCGCACCCGCACATCGGCGGTCGCGCCGGCTCCGGCGTGGCGGCGCGCGTTCGTGAGCGACTCCTGGGCGATGCGGTACAGGTTGACCGCGATCATGGGCGGCACCGGGACGGGGTCTCCGATCACGGCGTAGTCGGCGGGCAGGCCCGCCTCCGTGGAAGAGGCGGCGAGCTCGGCGATGTCGTCGAGGCCGAGGGTCGACGCGGTCTCGGTCGCGTCTCCGCCCGGGGTGCGCAGGGTCTCGAGAAGCTGGTGCAGCTCGCGGATGGCCTCTCGCGCCGAGGTCTCGACGCCCGTGAGCAGCTGGCGGGCGCCGTCGGGGTCCTGCTCGATCACGAGTCGCGCGGCGCCCGCCTGCACGCCCATGACCGAAACGTGATGGGCGACGACGTCGTGCAGCTCGCGGGCGATGCGCACCCGATCGAGGGCGACCGCCTGCGCCGCGGTGACCTCGCGCTCGCGCTCCAGCTCGGCGGTGCGCTCCTCGAGCACGGCTCGTTCGGCGGCTGCAGCCCAGGCTCGCTCGCCGAAGTAGTACGCGCCGCCGAAGTACAGGATGTTCAGCAGCAGCTGGATCAGCATGTACGCGATGTAGGGAGAGAACAGGCCCGCCGCGACATCCGCCTTGTCGGCCTCGGTGATCGCGTCGCGGTACATCGTGATGATGAGCCACACGAACATGCCGACGATGATCCCGATCCGTACGATCATGGCTCGGCGGCGGTCGTTCATCCAGGCGCCGACCGTGTACAGGGCGACGAACATCGAGATGTTGCCGACGAAGATCTCCGGCACCTTCAGCGAGACCGCGGCGAAGTATGCGAGTGAGACGACGATCGCGACGATGCCCGGCCAACGCCGACGCACGGCGAGAGGAACCGCGATGAACACGGCGTAGACGAGGGCGGTCCACAGTTCCTGGGCCTCATCGCCGTACACCTGCGCGATCGAGGAGAGCGCAGCGCTGAGCACCGTGCCGACGAGCAGGACGCCGGCGAGCACGAGATCGCCGCGGTGCTCGCGAGCGGAGGGGGTGCGCATGAAGGGCATGCTCTCCACGGTAGGGCGGAGGGGGATGCTGCGGCATCCCCCTCGCGGTGGATGGGCGGAGCCCGCGCTCCCCGCCTCGCCCGCCCCGCGTCCCCGCCGTGAGTGGTCGAAAATGCACCGCGATCTCCCCGCGGAGCAGCGAAAGTGGCCACTCACGCGCGCCGGCGGTGCCGAATCGACCACACCCCACCCTGCGAGAATCGAGCGTGACCTCCCCGCGCCCCCGCCTGGCTCCGCTCTATCTCGCCGGCTTCACGACCGCTTTCGGCGCGCACGGCATCGCGGCGGCTTTGGGCGCCGAGAGCGAGGACATCGGCTGGACCCTGCTCGCCTTCGGGTTCACCCTCGCCCTGTACGACCTGGCCGAGGTCCTGCTCAAGCCGCTGTTCGGAGCGCTCAGCGACCGCGTCGGCGTGCGCCCCGTGATCGTGGGCGGTCTGCTCGCGTTCTCGGTCTTCTCCGTGGTGGGTGCGGTGGCGCCGGGGATGATCGCGCTGGTGATCGCCCGATTCGGGCAGGGGGCCGCCGCATCCGCTTTCTCGCCCGCCTCCAGCGCGGCCGTGGCCCGCCTCGTCGACGATTCGTCGCGCGGGCGCTATTTCGGCCGGTACGGATCGTGGAAGAGCCTCGGCTACGCGCTCGGTCCGCTGCTCGGAGCGGTCCTCGTCGTCTGGGGAGGGATGCCGGCGCTGTTCTGGGCTCTCGCCGTGCTGGGGGTCGCGGCCGCGGCCTGGGTGGGGTTCGCCGTGCCCGAGGTGCCCGTGCTGCCGCGAAAGCGCGTCACCCTCGTCGACCTCGGGCGCGAGCTGATCGCTCCCGGCTTCCTCGTACCGACCCTCGTGCTCGCTGCGACCACGGGCGCGCTCGCCGTGGCTGTCGGCTTCCTGCCCCTGCTCGGGCGGCAGATCGGTCTCGGCACCGTCGGCAGCATGGCGATCGTGACCGTGCTGGCCGTCGTGTCCAGTGTCATTCAGCCGTTGGTCGGCGCGGCGAACGACCGAGGTCGCATATCCGTCCGTCTGGGTGCGGTCGGCGGTCTCGGGCTCATCGCGGCGGGCATCGGGCTTGTCGCGGCGGTCGATCACCCTGTCTCCCTCGTGGTGGCGGCCGTTCTCGTCGGTGCGGGGGTGGGCGCCGCAACACCTGTGGCGTTCTCGCATCTCGCCGCCTCGACCCCTCCGGAGCGCATGGGCCGCACGATGGGCAGCGCCGAGCTGGGGCGGGAGCTGGGGGAT
>NZ_JBJDRH010000009.1:0-147929 GCF_044987465.1 Microbacterium sp. ZW T6_19
GTCGCCGACGTGGAGGCGATGAGGCGCATCGGTCCCGGGAAGAACGGCATGGTCCGCGCGAGCCTGCTCGCCGACGGACGCATCGCGGGTGCGTGGACGCATTCGGCGGCAGTCGGCAAGCACCGCGACGCACCCGTCGCCGAGCCCTTCGACTCCTCGCTCGACCTGGGTGCGGTCGTCGCGGCGCTCCAGCGCTACAGCGATTTCGTCAGCGGCTGAGCGTCGAGCGGTCCCGCCTCACTCGTCGGCGTGCCGCAGGAGGAAGTTGTACACCTCGTTGTCGTCGACGCCGGGGAAGGCGCCGCGGGGGAGCGGTGAGAACATGTGCGTGTGCACGCGCGCGCTCGGCCATGCCTTTCCCTGCCAGCGTTCGGCGAGATCCGCCGGAGGACGCCGGCAGCACGCCTCGTCGGGGCACGTCGACACGGCTCGATCAGCGGTCTCCCGTCCTCGCCACCAGCGCGCGTCGTCGAAGGGCACACCGACCGTCACCGAGAACTCGCCGTCGCTCGACGAACCGGTCTGGGTCGAGCACCAGAAGGTGCCAGACGGGGTGTCGGTGTACTGATGGTGCTCGGTCGTGCGGTTCTGCTGGGTGAAAGCTCCTCGCGCCTGGAACTTGCGGCACACGCGCTGCCCTTCGACGGCTCCCGTGACGTCCATGGGCAGGGGCAGATCGTCGTTCTCGTAGACGCGCGTGATGGCGCCGGTCTCATCCACGCGGAGGAAGTGCAGCGGCATCCCCAGGTGCTGCGTGAGCAGGTTCGTCATGCGCATGCCAGCGGCCTCGTGCGTCACGCCGAACGCGTCGCGGAAATCCTCCACCGCGAGGTTGCGGTCCTTCTTCGCCTGCTGCAGGAAGGTGACGGATGCGGTCTCGGGCATAAGGCACGAGGCGGCGAAGTAGTTGATCTCGAGCCGCTGCTGCAGGAAGTCGGCGTAGGAGGTGGGCGGACGGTGGCCGAGCAGACGGTGCGCCATCGCCTGCAAAGCCATCGATCGCAGTCCGTGGCCGCCGGGGATCGACGCGGGCGGCAGATAGATGCGCCCGCTCTCGAGGTCGGTCACCGAGCGCGTGGAATGCGGCAGGTCGCTGACGTAGATGAGCTCGAATCCGAGCTTCTCGGCCATGATGTTCACGGTGCGGTGGGTGAGCGCCCCCTGCACGTGCCCGGCCTGGCGGAGCTGCTTCTCCGCCAGCTTCTCGATGTCGGGGAGGTAGTTGTGCTGCGAGCGCATGCGCAACCGCAGCTCGGTGTTCGCCCGTCGCGCTTCTTCGGGGGTGGCGATGGCTTCGCGCTCCCGGCGCTGCAGTTCGCGGTGCAGGCCCAGCAGCGATTCGATCGTCTCGTCGCTCATGCCCTTCGTGACGCGGACGGGCGCGATGCCGAGCTGACGGAACACCGGGCTCTCCTGCGCTCGCTCGAGCTCGATCTCGAGAGCGGCTCGCCGGTTCGGCGGCTCGCCCGAGATGAGATCGGTGACTTCGGTGTGCGTCGCGTGCGCGATCGCCTGGAGCAGCGACAGCTTGGGTTCGCGCTTGCCGTTCTCGATCAGGCTGAGCTGCGAGCCGGCCACGCCGACCAGTGCGCCGAGTTCGTCGAGCGTGAAGCCGTTCTCGAGCCGGTGATGGCGGATGCGGTGGCCGAGCGTCGTGAGATGGATGCCGGTAGGAGACATTCCTTGATCTTAGCGAAAGAATCACGATTCTTATCGGCTCGAATCGCCGAAAGTCATCGAAGAGTCAGAAGAAGATGGATGCAACGGCCCCCACTTCAAAGGAGCAGCAGTCATGGCGATCGCCGAAGTCTTCACCCCTCGCGCAGCATCCGTCGCCCCCGTGCGCACGTTCGGGACGGCACCGACCTATGACACCCCCGCGATGACCGAGCTGGCCGAATGGGTCGACGGGATCGCCGCGCTCACGCAGCCCGCCCGCATCCACTGGGTCGACGGTTCGCGCGCCGAGAACGACTGGCTGCTGCGCGGCTTGGTCGACGAGGGCAAGCTCATCAAGCTCAACCCCGAATGGCGCCCCGGTTCCTACCTCGCACGCTCACACCCGAGCGACGTCGCCCGCACCGAGGGTCGCACGTTCATCTCCTCCGAGCGCGAAGAAGATGCGGGTCCCACGAACAACTGGGCGCCGCCGGCCGAGATGCGTCAGAAGATGACCGAGATCTTCGAAGGCTCGATGCGCGGGCGGACGATGTACGTCGTGCCGTTCTCGATGGGGCCCGTCGGCGGTCCGCTGTCGCACATCGGCGTCCAGGTCACCGACAGCGCCTACGCCGTCACCTCGATCGGCATCATGACCCGTGTCGGCGACGCGGTCACCCGGCAGATCGCCGACGGCGCCCCGTGGGTCAAGACCGTGCACTCGGTCGGCGCACCGCTCGCCGAGGGAGAGCCCGACGTCGAGTGGCCGTGCAACGACGACAAGTACATCGTGCACTTCCCCGAGACGCTCGAGGTCTACTCCTTCGGCTCGGGATACGGCGGCAACGCGATCCTCGCGAAGAAGTGCTTCGCGCTGCGGATCGCCTCGGTGATCGCCCGCGACGAAGGCTGGCTCGCAGAGCACATGCTGCTCATCCGCGTGATCTCCCCGGAGGGCAAGGCCTACCATGTGGCCGCCGCGTTCCCCTCGGCCTGCGGCAAGACGAACCTCGCGATGCTGCGCCCGACGATCCCCGGGTGGAAGGTCGAGACCCTCGGCGACGACATCGCCTGGATCCGTCCGGGCGAAGACGGCCGCATGTGGGCCATCAACCCGGAAGCCGGGTTCTTCGGAGTCGCGCCGGGAACCGGCGAGTCGACGAACGTCACGGCGGTCGAGACGCTCTGGGGCAACACGATCTTCACGAACGTCGCACTCCGGCCCGACGGTGACGTCTGGTGGGAGGGTCTGACCGACCAGGCGCCTGCGAACCTCATCGACTGGGAGGGCAACCCGTGGACGCCGGAGTCCGGACGGCCCGCGGCGCACCCGAACTCGCGCTTCACGGTGTCGGCGGCGCAGTGCCCGCAGATCTCCGAGGACTGGGAGTCGGCGGTTCCGCTCGATGTCATCCTGTTCGGCGGGCGCCGCGCGAGCAACGTTCCGCTCGTCGTCGAGGCGACCGACTGGACCCACGGCGTCTTCCTCGGCTCCAACATCTCCTCCGAGCGCACGGCCGCGGCCGAGGGCACGGTCGGTGAACTGCGCCGCGATCCGTTCGCGATGCTGCCGTTCTGCGGGTACAACATGGCCGACTACTTCGCGCACTGGCTGAAGGTCGGCCGTACCCTGCGCTTCGACCGTGCTCCGCGGATCTTCCAGGTGAACTGGTTCCGTCGCGGCGACGACGGTCGCTTCCTGTGGCCCGGCTTCGGCGACAACTCGCGCGTCGTCGACTGGATCATCCGCCGGGTCTCGGGTGAGGTGGGCGCGGTCGACAGCCCGATCGGCCGTCTGCCGATCACCTCCGACCTCAACCTCGACGGTCTCGACATCCCCGCCGAAGACCTCGACGAGCTGTTCTCGGTCGACGCCGAAGCGTGGAAGACCGAGGCCGATCTCACCGAGGCGTTCTACGACACCTTCGGTGACAGGCTCCCGGCCGCGCTGCGCGCCGAGCTGGCATCGCTGCGGTACCGCCTGGCGAACGCCTGACACAGACGGGGCGCCGGCATCGGGGGATACGGCGCCCTTCCACCCCGCGAGGCGGGATGCTCGAGACGAACCCATGGCTGAGTGGTCTCGAGCATCCCGCCTTCGCGTTCTTCGGGAGGCCGGGTCAGGCCAGGAGCTGGTGGCGGGCGAGGTCTCGGTAGAGCGGAGTCGACTCGATGAGCTCGGCGTGCGTGCCGCTGCCGACGACGACGCCGTCCTGCAGCACGACGATGAGGTCGCTGTCGACGACGGTCGACAGCCGATGCGCGATCACGACGAGCGTGCGGTCGGCCGACACGGCGTCGATCGCCTCGCGCATGCGCTGCTCGTTCACGCCGTCGAGCGATGAGGTCGACTCGTCGAGCAGCAGGATCGGAGCGTCGGTGAGCAGTGCGCGGGCGATCGCGAGACGCTGACGCTCGCCGCCCGACAGCATCACGCCGTCTTCGCCCACGGGGGCGTCGAGTCCGAGAGGGTTGCGTTCGAGCACCTCGCCGAGATTCACGGCGCGGAGCACGCGCTCGCAGTCGGCATCGGATGCGGCGGGTGAGGCGAGCCGCAGATTGTCGGCGAGCGTTCCGGCGAGCGTGGGAGCATCCTGCTCCACGTAACCGAAGTGTGCTCGCAGCTCTTCGCGCGGGAAGGTGCGCGCATCGTGACCGTGCAGGCGGATGGACCCGCCTGTGGGGTCGTAGAAACGCTCGACCAAAGAGAGGATCGTGCTCTTGCCCGCGCCGCTGGGACCGACGAGCGCCACCCGAGACCCCCGGGGTACCGTGAAGGAGACGCCTCGGAGCACGTCCCGCTCGGAGGCGGGGTTCGGGTCGTTCGACGGGTCGAGGTGCGCGTCTGCGAGCAGGGTGCGCGCTTCTCTCGCCGCCTTCTCCCGCGCGGCCACCACGTTCTCCGGATATCGGAAGCGCACGTCGCGGAACTCCAGGGCCGGAGCATCGGGGTCCGCCGGGTCGCGGGGGAGCGACGCCGTGATCTCGGCATCCGCCTGATCCTCCGTGGGGAGGTCGAGGACCTCCTGGATGCGTCCCAGGGCGCCGAGGGCCTGGTTCACCGAGGTGATCGCGCCGAAGGTCGTGGCCAGCGGCATCACGAGCATGAACAGGAACATGATGAACGTGATCAGAGAGGCGATCGTGATGGTTCCCGCCGCGACGCGGAATCCGCCGACCCCGAGAACGACGAGCAGCGACAACTGCAGCGCGATGCCTGCGATCGGGACGACCAGCGAGGAGATCTTCGCGATCTGCACGCCGATGCCGTATGCGTCGGCGGCGAGATCCGACACTGCGGCCGTCTCACGCTCGGTGGCGCCGGAGGCGCGGACGGTGCGGATCGATCCGACGGCGCGTTCGACGCCGGAGGCGAGTTCTCCGACCTTGACCTGCTGAGCGGTCGAGGCGGTGCGGATGCGCCCGCTGAGGGCGACGACCACGGTCACGGATGCTCCGATCACCACCACGATGAGCAGGAGCAGCAGGGGGTCGATCACGAGCATCGCGATCAAGGCCCCGAGGAACAGGATCGCGCTGCCGACGGCATCAGCCAGCCCCTGTGTGAGCACCGCGTAGAGCAGCGTCGTGTCGGTGCCGACGCGCGACACGAGGTCGCCGGTGCGCCGTGCGTCGAACTCGCTGATCGGCAGATGCAGGATGCGGGCGATGAGCTTGCGCCGGCTCGAATGCACGACGGCGGTGCCGGTGCGCTGCAACAGGTAGTGCTGATATCCCGAGAGGATCGACGAGACCACCACGAAGCCGACGAGCAGCCAGATCAGCAGGCCGAGGCCGCGGTTGCGCTGCACGGCGTCGATGACCTGGCCGACGAGCAGCGGCTGCACGAGCGACGTCGCGGCTCCCGCGACGCTGAGGATCGCGACGACGATCAACGTGCGCTTGTGCTCGAAGAGGAACGGGAGGAGCTGACGGAACGTGGCGCGCGGACCGTCCTGCTGCGCGCCGCGTCTCAGGCGGCGGGATGTCGCCGTGCTGGACATGCGGAACCTCGTTCTGGAGATGTGTACTTCGACCGTACTTCGTGCCGAATCCGAGTCTGTGGATGGGCTGTGTGGTCGACGGAGGGGCGCATCAGCGGTGGATGAGCTCCTGCCAGTTCTCCGGCACGCGGCCTGCCGGTCCCGGTACGGGCTGATCTGCGGGATGGCTCCTCGGCGCCGCGAGCCTCGGCCCCTCGAGCGTGGTCTCGTCCGCATAATCCCAGTACCATTCCTCGCCCGGCTCGAAGCTCTGCATGAGCCGGTGGCCCGTTTCGCGGAAGTGGGCGCTGGCGTGCTGACCGGGTGACGTGTCGCAGCAGCCGATGTGTCCGCAGGCGGCGCAGCGGCGCAGGTGCACCCAGAACCCGCCGTCCGCGTCGCACTCGACGCATCCGGTCCCGGACGGCGCCGCGTTCGTGTCGATGTCGGAAATCATCATCTCTTCCTCTCTCAGAATGCCAGCGCGCGGTGGACGGACGCCACCGCGCTCGATCCTTCGCCGACAGCGGCCGCGACCCGCTTCATCGATCCGCGCCGCACGTCTCCTGCCGCGAACACCCGTGGTGCCGACGTCTCGAACGGCAACGGCTCACGACCGAGCCCCTGCCACTGCGCGAGGGTCTGGATCCCCACATCGGTGCCGGTGCGGATGAACCCCTCGGCGTCGCGGTCGAGCGTCGGCAGCCAGGACGTCGCGGGCGTCGCTCCGATGAAGCAGAACAGCCCCCGAGCGTCGACCTCGCCGACGGTGTCGATGCGCACCGACTCCAGCGTGCCGTCCCCGTCGAGTCCGGTGACGTTCGAGGATGTGTGGACATGCACACGCGGGTCGTCGGCGAGACGGTCGGCCAGGTAGCTCGACATTCGCGTGCCCAGGTCGTGGCCCCGCACGACGAGGTGCACGGGCGAGCCGTGGGCTGCGAGGTAGAGCGCGGCTTGTCCAGCGGAGTTCGCGCCGCCGACCACCACCACGGGCTTGCCCTGCACCTGGCGCAGCTCGAGCGGAGTGGCGGCGTAGTACACCCCGGAACGCTCGAAGTCCGCCCAACGATCGAGGTCGAGTCGACGATACGCCGCTCCCGAGGTGACGATCGCGCTGCGCGCGCGGATCAGGCGACCGTCCGACAGGGCGATGTCGAGCAGGTCGGGTCCGGCCCGAGTCAGCCCGACCGCTTCGCACGGCGCATAGACCCGCACGCCGAACTTCAGCGCCTGGAGTATCGCCTGGCCGATCAGATCGCCGCCGCTGACGCCGAAAGGAAACCCCAGGAAGTTCTCGATGCGTGACGTGGCTGCGGCCTGTCCGCCCGGTGCGACGGCATCCAGCAGAACAGTGCTCAGGCCCTCGGAGGCTCCGTAGATGGCGGCCGCGAGTCCGGCAGGGCCGCCGCCGACCACGACGAGATCGACGACCTCATCCGCCTGTGCCTGATAGCTGAGGCCGAGGCGCTCGGCGACGAGGCCGGGAGTCGCGCGCTTGAGCGGTTCGCCCTGGATGAAGGCGACCGGAAGGTCACCGACCGTGATGTCATGCGAGTCGAGCGAGCCCAGCTCGCCGGGTGGGAGAGCCACGGCCTTGTGCACCAGGTCGAGGCGCTCGGCGAAACGACGCAACGCCAGGAGGTCGTTCGACGACGCGGTTCCCACGAACTTCAGGGTCATGGCGGCGGGCCCCGTGCGGAGCGATTCACGGCGCGCCCACAGAGCGTGCAGGATCAGATCGCACAGTTCGTCGTCCTCGTTCATGAGGGCACGCAGTGCCGCCCGGCTCACGCGGTGGACCCGTCCCGGTTGCATGACGCGCGCCGTCAGAAATGCGCTCTGCCCGTTCAACAGCCCCAGTTCGCCGGCGAAGGAGCGCGGACCCATCGTGGTGATGACGGCCTCTTCGATCCAGCGTGCGGCGTCGCGGAAGATCTGAATCTCACCGGATTCGATGACGATGAGGTCGTAGTCCGCGTCGCCGGCGCGGAACACATGGTCGCCGGCGGCGACGTCCTCCGCGGTGCCGGCCGCGACCAGCCGTCCCCACTGCTCATCGGTGAGCACAGGCGACATGACCGGATCCGCCTCGTCCGGTCCGTTGTGCTCTTCGATTCCGTCCAATCGGCGCCTCCGATGCTCGTGGCAGTCAACGGTATCCGTTGACTGGGCGCGGATTCCACCGCGCGCGGGTTTTTCGTTCTGCACATCCGAGCGCGGCCGAGATGTGTCCGTCAGCGCTGGCCGAACCGCCGGTGAGCCGCCTGCTTGCTGACGCCGAGTGCACTCGCGATCGCCTGCCACGAGTAGCCGAGGTTGCGTGCTCGACGCACCTGGGTCTCTTCGGCGCGAGCGATGTCCTGGCGTATGGCGGCGAGGCGGTGCAGCTCTGACAGCGGCTCGCCGCCTTCGTGCTGTGCGATTGCGGGTGTCGTCATCTCGACTCTCCTTTCGTCAACCATTGTTGACGAGCCCGGGCGATCTGTCAACATGCCTTGACGAGTCGCACGATCTCCCGAACGCATCCATCCGGATGGCACACTGAACGGATGCTGTCCACACCCAAGCTCGTGCCCGGTGACAGAATCGCCGTCCTCTCTCCGGCCTTCGCTGCCCCGGCCGTCGCCCCGGAGCTGCACGAACAGGCCCTAGAACGACTGACCGAGCTGACCGGCCTCATCCCCGTCGAGTACCCGACCACGCGTGAGCTCGGCGCGAGCCCGGAGGCGCGAGCGGCTGACGTCAACGCGGCGTTCGCCGATTCCGGCATCCGCGCGATCCTCGCCACCATCGGCGGAGACGACCAGCTCATGGTCGTGCCGCACCTCGATGCCGCGCTCGCGATCGCCGACCCGAAGCCGTTCGTGGGCTACAGCGACAACACGAACATCCTCAACTGGCTGTGGAGCAACGGCATCCGCGGCTACTACGGCGGCTCGACCGCCGTGCATCTCGGCCCGGGGCCCGCCGTCGACGACATCCACGCTCGCTCGTTGCGCGCCCTGCTCATGGATGGTGCCGCGCTCGAGATCACCGAGCCGGGGGAGTCGGAGGACGTCGGCAGGCGCTGGGCCGACCCGCGCGCCCTCACCGAGTACGGCGATCGGGTGCCCACCGAACCATGGACGTGGGCGGGGCCGCCGAGACGCGTGGCGGGGCGCACCTGGGGAGGTTGCCTCGAATCGATCGACGGACTGGCGTTCTTGGGCCGGTTGCCGCACGCGCAGGAACTCGACGGAGCGATCCTTCTGCTGGAGACGAGCGAGGAGCGCCCATCAGCCGGCTGGGTGGCCCGCTGGCTGCGCGGGCTCGGAGAACTCGGCATCCTCGAGGCGGCAGCGGGCGTGATGGTGGCCCGCCCGCCCGTGAGCGACTTCGAGTTCCGTCCTTCGCCGGCCGAGGCGAAGGCTCTGCGTGATGCTCAACGCGACGTGGTGCTCGACGTCGTCGCGCGGTACAACCCGGATGCCGTGGTGTGTGTCGGCGTGCCGTTCGGTCATACCCGCCCACAGTGGATCCTGCCCTACGGCGGCACCATGGTGCTCGACGGCGGCGCCAGGAGGATCACCGCCCACTACTGAGAAATGGCCGCGCCCCGGAGACGGGCACGGCCATTTCTCTCAGAGAGGGTCAGAGTTCCACAGCAGCGGCGAGGCCCAGGTCCTCTTCGTAGTCGTGGTCCTTCGTCTCTGTCGACAGCAGGAGGGCCACGAACGTGAGCACGCCCATCACCGACAGGTACAGGCCGACGAGCCAGGGTGCGCCGCCGGCCCATTCCCACAGCTTCAGCGCGATCAGCGGAGCCACCGCCGCGCCGAGGATCGACGAGACGTTGTACGAGATCGCCGAGCCGGTGTACCGCACGTTCGTCGGGAACAACTCGGGCAGCAGGGCGCCCATCGGGCCGAACGTCGCGCCCATCAGCATGAAGCCGAACACGAGGAACGCCTGCGTCAGCGCTCCGGTGAACTTCGGGTCGACCGCCGGCATGAGGAAGGCGTTGAACGAGAGGCCGAACACGATGATGAGCCCGGTGACCCACAGCAGCAGTTTGCGGCGGCCGATCGCGTCGGCGATGGGTCCCGAGAGCAGGGTGAAGATGCCGAAGAACACCACGCCGATGATCTGCATGAGCACGAAGTCGGTGTATCCGAAGCCGAGGCCTGGATAGAACTGCGCCGCGAACGCGGTGGCGTCGAAATCCTTGCCGGTGGCTTCCGCTGCGGCCCGAGCGGCAGCGGAGGCCGTCTCGAGCGATGCGGCCTTGGTGCCGTAAGCGAGCGTGAAGTTCGTCATCAGGTAGAACAGCACGTAGGTCGCCAGCATGATGAACGTGCCGAGGATCAGCTGCTTCCAGTGGTGACGGAACACGGTGGCGAGCGGCAGCTTGCGGATCGCGCCCTTCTGCTCGGCCTTCTTGAACGTGTCGGATTCGACGAGCTTCAACCGCACCCACAGGCCGATGATGACCATGACGGCGGAGAACAGGAACGGGATGCGCCAGCCCCACGACAGGAACGCTTCGGACTTCAGAGCCGGGTTCTCGGAGTGCGGCAGAGCCCAGTTGATGCCGAGGAACAGGAAGTTCGCGATGATGAAGCCGAGCGGCGCCCCGAGCTGCGGGAAGGTGCCGTACCAGGCGCGCTTGCCCTTCGGGGCGTTCTCGGTGGCGACCAGTGCGGCCCCTGACCACTCGCCGCCGAGCGCGAAGCCCTGAGCGAGTCGCAGGATCAGCAGCAGCAGCGCGGCCCACCATCCGATCACCTGGTAGGTGGGCAGCAGCCCGATCAGGAACGTCGCGATGCCCATCGTGAGAAGCGAGGCGACGAGGGTGGCCTTGCGCCCGAACTTGTCGCCGAAGTGGCCGAACACGACGGCCCCGATGGGACGAGCGACCATGGCGGCGCCGAAGACGGCGAATGACGAGAGCAGGGACGTCGTGTCGTCTCCCGTCGGGAAGAACAGCACGGGAAAGACGAGCACGGCCGCTGTCGCATAGGCGTAGAAGTCGTAGAACTCGATCGTCGTGCCGACGAGGCTCGCGGTGATGACGCGCGAGCGGGGGTTCGCGGGCGCCGTTGTCGTACTCAAAGTGCTCCTCCGATCATTGCTCCATGCGGAGCACCTGGGGAGTTTACGCCTTCCTGAGTGTTTGCTGGGCGAAGCGCCCTGCGCGTCACTCCTCTGTGACGCCGAGTGACAATGCGGGGAGGAAGGCGGCCACGGGGGACAGCAGCTGCTCGAGCTCCAGCACGATGAGGCGGTTCTCACCCGGGACGGTGGCGGGCTCAGGCACGTACATCGTTCGGGTCGGTCCATTGCGCCAGTAGCGTCCGAGGAAGAAGCCGTTCACGAAGGCGTAGCCCTTGCTCCACTCCGACGTGTCGAGGAAGAGGTCGGCCGGAGCGCCGAGATCGAACGACGCCGTCCATGCCGATGGGCCGGTCTCGGCGGGGGAGAACGAGGCGGATTCCGCGATGGCAGACACGTCGAGCGGCGTCGACGTCCAGCCGGTGAGGGGCTCGCCGTTCAGCGTGACACTGCCGATCAGGCCCTTCTCCTCGCCGAGCCGGTGGTCGTAGTTCACGCGCCCCTGGTCTTCGACGAGGATGCTGAGCGCCGCGCCGGGCGGAATCGTGATCGCGCGGTCGTGCCGGGTGCGGGCGAGCGTGCCCACCGACACTCCGTCGACGCTGACCCACGCGAGGTCGCGAACGTCGCCGATGACCAGCTGGCCGCCTCGTGCTTCCGGCAGTTCGAGGTCGTAGCGGACGAGAGCGCTGAGATGGCCGAGCGCATCGAACGAGAGCGGATGCTCTGCCCGATCGGTGGGTGCCGGAGCATGCGTCCACGCTCCCGCGCGGGTCAGCGGCACGGAGAACTCAGGCGCCTCGGTTGCTGCTGCCGGAAGCTCGTCGGGAACCGGTGCGTACTTCGCGATGACGTCGCGGAACGCGAAGAACTTCGCCGTCGGATTGCCTGCTTCGTCGAGCGGGGCGTCGTAGTCGTAGGACGTGACGAGCGGCAGATACCGGCCCTTGTCGTTCGCGCCGTTCGTCAGGCCGAAGTTCGTGCCGCCGTGGAACATGTAGATGTTGACCGAGGCGCCGGCGGCGAGCAGGTCGTCGAGGTCGGATGCCGCGGCATCCGTGTCGGTGGTGTGGTGGACCCCGCCCCACCAGTCGAACCAGCCGTCCCAGAACTCCGAGCACATGAGAGGGCCGGTGGACTGGTGACGGCGCAGCGTCGCGAGGCGCTCCGTGCTGCGCGAGCCGAAGGAGCCGGTCTTGTGGAGTTCGGGCAGGCTGCCGTCGGCGAGCATCTGGTCGGTGGGCTGGTCGACCGTCGTGAGCGGCACGGTGATGCCGGCGGCGCGAGTCACCTCGACGAGCGCGCGCAGATAGTCCTTGTCGGCGCCGTAGGCGCCGTACTCGTTCTCGACCTGGACGAGGATGACGGGACCGCCGCGGTCGATCTGCCGCGGTGCGACGATCTCGTACACGCGGCGCAGGTAGGCGCTGACGTCGGCGAGATACGACGGCTCGGAGGAGCGGAGCTCGCGTCCATCACCGGTGAGCCAGACGGGGAGACCGCCGTTGTGCCACTCGGCGCAGATGTAGGGGCCGGGACGGACGATCGCGTCCATGCCCTCAGCGGCCACGAGGTCGAGGAAGCGACCGAGGTCGTTCCAGCCGCTGGCATCCCACTCGCCGCGCCGTGGCTCGTGAGCGTTCCACGCGACATAGGTCTCGATGGTGTTCAGCCCCATCAGGCGGGCCTTGCGGATGCGATCCTGCCACTGATCCGGGTGCACGCGGAAGTAGTGGATGGCGCCCGCGATCACGCGGTGCGGCCGACCCTCGCGGAGGAAGTCGGTGTCGCCGATGGAGAAGCTGGTCACGATGAAGCGCTTTCGGTGAAGAAGGGCGGGCGCGCCGACGGCGCGCCCGCCCTGAGGGTGTTACTTGTTGACGGAGAAGCCCTGCGAGTTGCCGTACTCGGCCAGCGCGTCCTGCCATGCGGTCAGGCCCTCGTCGAGGTCCGTGCCGTTCTGGTAGGACTGGCCGACAGTGTCGCCGAAGATGCTGTTCGCGTAGACCTGGTAGGGCAGGTAGTTCCAGCCCTTGACGACGTTCTTCGCGGCATCCGCGAGCACCTCGTTGATCTTCTGGCCGCCGAAGTACTCCGGCGCCTCGCTGAGGAACTCGTCGCTCGAGAGCTCGGCGTTGGTCGACGGGAAGCCGCCGGACTCGAGGAAGATCTTGATGCTGTCCTCGGAGTTGTTGAGCCACCACAGGAAGCCGGCTGCGAGAGCCGGGTTCTTGCTCTGCGTCGTGACGGCCTGGCCGCCGCCGCCGTTCTCGGCGCTCGCCGGGGCGCCGTCGTAGGTCGGCATCGGGGCGACTCGCCAGTTGCCGGATCCGTCGGGGGAGCCGGAGATCAGGTTGCCGGGCATCCAGGCGCCGATGATGAGCGTCGCGATGCTGCCGTCGCCGAGGCCGCGGAACCACTCGTCGCTCCAGCTGGAGGTCGGGGCGACGAGGCCCTCGGTGACCAGGCGGTTCCAGTTCTCGGTCCACTTCTTCGAACCGGCATCCTGCAGGTCGATCGTGACGTCCGTGCCATCGGTCTGGAACGGCTGGCCGCCGGCCTGCCAGATCATCGAGGTCGCGAAGCCCGCGTCGCCGGTGTCGTTGGTGATGTACGCGTCGGGGTTGGCCGCGTGGATCGCCTTGGCCGCCTCGTAGTACTCGTCCCACGTGGTGGGCACGGCGATGCCTGCGGCGTCGAAGACGGCCTTGTTGTAGAACAGCGCCATGGGGCCCGAGTCCTGCGGCAGACCGTAGATGGCGTCGCCGTTGGTGACGGAGCCCCACGTGGACGCGGTGTAGTCGTCTTCGAAATCGGCGAAGCCGTACTGCGCGAGATCGACGAAGGAGTCGGTCAGCGAGAACTGGGGGAACGCCTGGTACTCGACCTGCACGACGTCGGGAGCGCCCGAGCCGGCCTTGATGGCGTTCTGGAGCTTCGTGTACTCGTCGTTGTTGGTGCCCGCGTTGACGAGGTTGACCTTGACGTTCGGGTAGGCCTTCTCGAAGGCCTCGACCTGAGCCTCGGCAGACGGCGTCCACGACCAGTACGTGATCTCGCCACCCTTCTCGAGTGCGGCCTTGACCGAGTCGAAGGTGCCGTCGCCCGCGGCAGAGCCGCCGCCGTCGGAGGAACCGCCGGTCGAGCAGCCGGCCAGGGCGATGGCCGCCACGGTTCCGGCCGCGAGCACGGCGAGGGCGCGCCGTGCAGCGGAGGAGGGAAGGTGCTTCATTGCTGTGTCCTTTCGGGAGGGTGGTCCGGCTTTGGACCGTGTTGCAGGGAGTGCGGGCGAGCTACTGCTTGACGCTTCCCGCGGTGAGACCTGACTGCCAGAAACGCTGCAGCAGCAGGAAGGCGATCACGATCGGGATGATCGTGAGGAGCGAGCCGGTGATCACGAGGTTGTAGATCGGCTGGGATCCGGCGCCGATCGCCTGCGAGCTCCACTGGTTGAGGCCGACCGTGAGCGGGTACCAGTCGGGATCGGAGAGCATGATGAGCGGCAGGAAGTAGTTGTTCCACGTCGCGACCACGGTGAAGAGCGCGACCGTCACGATGCCGGGAGCCAGCAGGCGCAGCGAGACCGTGAAGAACGTGCGGAACTCGCCGGCGCCGTCGATGCGGGCGGCCTCGAGCAGCTCGGTGGGCACTGATTCCGTGGCGAACACCCAGATCAGGTACAGCCCGAACGGGCTGATCAGAGACGGGATGATCACGGCCCACGGCGTGTTCGTGAGGCCGAGTTCGCTGAACAGCAGGAAGGTCGGCACGGCGAGGGCGGTACCCGGCACCGCGACGGCTCCGAGCACAACGGCGAAGACCGCACGGCGACCGGGGAAGCGGAACTTCGCGAGGCCGTATCCGGCCATGGTGGCCAGCAGCGTCGCACCGCCGGCGCCGACGACGACGTAGAGCAGCGTGTTGCCGAGCCAGCGCAGGAAGATGCCGTCGCGGTACGAGAAGGTCGCGGCGAGGTTGTCGAAGAGTGCGAAGTCGTCGGCGAACCACAGCCCGAAGGAGCTGAACAGGCCGCCCTGGGTCTTGGTCGCGCTGAAGAGCAGCCAGACCAGGGGAACCAGCGTGTACACGCCGTACGCGATCATGACGATCAACAGGATGTTCGACTTGCGCGGGTTGAGCGGGTCGTGACGCTTGCGGCTGGGACGGGCGAGGGGGAGTGCCATGTCAGCGCACCTCCGACTTCGAGCCGCGCAGCTGCACGACGTAGGCGATGACGGCGGTGATGACGCCCATGATGATGGCGATCGTGGCCGCGTAGTTGAACTGCTGGCCCGCGAAGGACAGGTTGTAGGCGTACATGTTCGGGGTGAAGTAGGTCGTGATGACGTTGGGGGCGAGCGGACGCAGGATGTTCGGCTCGTTGAACAGCTGGAAGCTGCCGATGATCGAGAAGATGGTCGCGATCACGAGGGCGCCGCGCACCGAGGGGATCTTGATCGAGAAGATCGTGCGCCATGCGCCTGCGCCGTCGAGCGACGCGGCCTCGTACATGTCGGTCGGAATGGTCTTCAGCGAGGAGTAGAAGATCAGCATGTTGTAGCCGACGAACTCCCAGGTGACGATGTTGCCGATCGAGACCAGCATCCATTCCTTGGCGAACGGGGTGATCCCGTCGAATCCGAGGAGGTCGTTGACGTTGCCGGCGAGGCCGAACTGGTCGCCGTAGATGTAACCCCACATGAGGACGGCGACGACGGCCGGCACGGCGTACGGCAGGAAGATCAGGATGCGGAAGAACGATGCTCCGCGCAGCCGGGCGCTGTCGAGGGCGAGAGCGGCTCCGAGTGCGAGTGCGAGCATGATCGGCACCTGCACGACGAGGAACAGCAGCACTCGTCCGAACGCCTCCCAGAATTGCGGGTCGGTCAGGGCGCGCACGTAGTTGTCGAATCCGACGAACGCGTTGCCGCCGATGAGCTTCTCCTGGAAGAAGCTCAGGTAGAGCGCATAGGCGAGGGGGGTGAGGAACACCAGGGCGAACACGACCATGAAGGGGCCGACGAATGCCCAGCCCTTCCAGTCGCGCTTCTCGCGGCGGATGCCGAGGGCTCCGGCCGCCGCAGTGATATCAGTCGTCATCGACGAGTTCTCCAGTTCGGGCGGTGCGCTGCTTCGTTGCGCATCCACCATGTGTCAACGTCAACATAAGCGATCGACTGGTAATGTGTCAACGTCAACACAGAACGGATGTGATCGTGTCCGAACAGGGAACGGCAGAGTCGCCGCAGCGTCGACGCGAGCCGTCGATGGAAGACGTCGCCCGAGAGGCCGGCGTGTCGGGGCAGACGGTGTCGCGGGTGGTCAATGCACGCGGCTATGTCGGTGCTGCCACGAGAGAGCGCGTCGAGACGGCGATGCAGCGGCTCGGCTACCGGCCGAACAGCGCCGCTCGTGCCTTGCGGTCAGGGCGCTTCCGCACCATCGGCGTGGTCATGTTCTCGTTCAGCTCCTACGGCAACCAGCGCACGCTCGATGCGATCGCGGTCCGCGCCGCCGAGCTCGGCTACGCGTTGACGCTCATTCCGGTCGCGTCCAGTGCCCGTGAGACGGTGGCCGGGGCGTTCCGGCGGCTCGAAGAGCACGCGGTCGACGGCATCATCATCGTGATCGAGGCGCACCAGCTCGACGAGGCCGACATCGAGATCCCCGATGCGCTGCCGGTCGTGTTCGTCGACTCCAACCGCTCGACCGAGCATCCGTTCGTCGACACCGACCAGGCGCAGGGCGCGCGTCTCGCGACCGAGCATCTTCTCGATCTCGGACATGCGACCGCGTGGCACGTCGCGGGACCGGCGAAGTCGTACTCGGCTGAGCGGCGCCGTGAGGCCTGGCAGGCGACACTGGAGTCACGAGGGCTCGAGATCCCCGAGGCGATCGAGGGTGACTGGAGCGCTGCCTCGGGATACGAAGCAGGACGCCGCCTGGCCTCGATCGAAGGCGTGACGGCGGTGTTCGCGGCGAACGACCAGATGGCGATCGGCGTGCTCCGGGCGTTCCGCGAAGCGGGCCTCGATGTGCCGGGCGACGTCAGCGTGGTCGGTTTCGACGGCCTGCCCGATGCGGCTCAGCTGTGGCCGCCGCTGACCACTGTGCAGCAGCATCCCGAGCGTGTCGGCGCTCTGGCTGTCGATGCGCTGCTCGCCGAGCTCGAAGGCGAGGAGCGGGTGCAGACGCCGCTGGTCGGCACCGAGCTCGTCGTCCGCGCGAGCACCGCGGCGCCGCGCTCTTCCTGACGCGTTTCGTCTCGGTCGCTGCGCTCTCTCGCTCAACGTCCGGTGACGAGCGGAGGACCTCATCGCTGCGCTCCCTCGCTCAACGAACGGGGGTCGATCACCAGATGGCGGCGATGCCTGCGTTCGCTGCGGTGAGGATGCCGACCAGCCAGAACACTGCGGGAGCGATCTTCTCGCCGCGCTTCTGCCGTGCCGTGCCGATGCCGAGCAGGGCGCCGATCACGAGCAGGATCACGAGCTTCGTGCCGATCTTCGCGTAGTTCATCTCGGCGCCATCCGGCAGCCCCCAGGGAGCGGCGAGCACGAGGCCCGCGACTGCGGCGATGCTCATGCCGATGCTCATCAGACGGGTGAACTCCCGCTTTCCGCCGAAGGCCTGCACGGCCCAGGCGCCGAACAGCACGGCGAAGCCGATCAGGTGGACGAACAGCACGATGTGGCGCAGAGTCTCCATGCCCTCACCGTACGCCCGAGCGGTATTCCGCCGCCAGGTAGGCGAGCCTCAGCAGGCTTTCGCCCTCATGAGAAGAGGTCAACCGCGCGAAGGAAGGACGGACGCGGTCATTCCGTCGTCGTCTCGTGCGGTTGACCTTTTCTCGGATGCCGCGGCGAGCCTCAGCCGCGAAGGTCGCGGATGACCAGAGCGGTGCGGAGCGCAGCATCCGCCGCCTCCGCTCCCTTGTCCTCCTTGGAGCCTTCGATGCCCGCGCGATCGAGACCCTGCTGTTCGTCGTCGAGGGTGAGCACACCGAAGCCGACCGGCTTGCCCGCGTCGAGCGAGACCCGGGTGAGCCCGTCGGTCGTGGCCGACGAGACGTACTCGAAGTGGGGTGTGCCGCCGCGGATGATCACACCGAGAGCGACCACCGCATCCGCTCCGCCGGCGAAGGCCGCCTGCGCCGCCACCGCGAGTTCGAACGAACCCGGTACCCGCACCAGGCGATGCGTCGCCTGCGCGGCGTTCAGAACGCGTTCGGCTCCGGCGATCAGGCCGTCCGTGATGACCTCGTGCCAGGTGCCGGCGATGATGACGACGTTCAGCCCGCGTCCGTCGATGTTCCCGGCCTGTGGAGCTCCTGCGCCGCTCATGCGTGGTCCTTTCCTTGAGCGAGAGCCTCTGCGAGCTCCGCCTGATCGATGATGTGACCCATGCGGTCACGCTTGGTCTCGAGGTACTGGTGGTTGTTCGGGCCGACTCCGACGATCAGCGGCACCTGCTCGACCACGTCGAGTCCGAGACTGCGCAGCTGATTCACCTTGTCGGTGTTGTTCGTCAGCAGACGCACCTTCGAGATTCCGAGATCCGCGAGGACGCCGGCCGCCGCCGCGTACTCGCGGGCGTCGGCAGGCAGCCCGAGGGCGAGATTGGCGTCGACCGTGTCGAGGCCCTCCTCCTGCAGGCTGTAGGCGCGCAGCTTGTTGATGAGGCCGATGCCGCGGCCCTCGTGACCGCGCATGTAGATGACGACACCGCCCTCCTGCTCGATCGCATCGAGCGCCGCGTCCAGCTGCGGGCCGCACTCGCACTTGAGCGATCCGAAGGCCTCTCCGGTCAGGCACTCGGAGTGCACGCGAACGAGCGCTGTCTCGCCGGGCTCGCCCTTGACGACCGCGATGTGATCGGTTCCGCTCACGCGGTCCTTGTAGGCGAGGAAGCGGAAGGTGCCGTGCGAGGTGGGGACGGTGGCGTCCGCCCGCAGACTCACGCGGCGCGTGGTGGTCGTCGACGCGCCCTCGGGGTCGATCTCGTTCAGGTGCGCGATCAGCTGCTCGATCGTGATGACAGGCACGCCGTCGCGGGCGCCCAGCTCGATGAGCCCCGGCATCCGCATCATGCTGCCGTCTTCCGCGACGACCTCGGCGATCGCTCCGACCGGACGGAGTCCGGCGAGCTTCATGAGATCGACCGCGGCTTCGGTGTGCCCGCTGCGTTCGCGGACCCCGCCGTCCACAGCCCGCAGCGGCAGCACGTGTCCTGGCCGGATCAGATCGCCCGCGCCGGACTGCGGGTTCGCCAGCACGTTCAGCGTGTGCGCGCGGTCGTGCGCGCTGATGCCGGTGGTGACCCCTGACGCGGCGTCGACGCTGATCGTGTACGCGGTCGAGCGGGCGTCTTCGCTGACTGCGACCATGGGCTGCAGGTTCAGGGCGTCGGCGAGATCGGTCGGCATCGGGGCGCAGATGAAGCCAGACGACCACCGGACCGTCCACGCCACCCACTCGGGCGTCGCGAGCTCAGCGGAAAGGATGACATCGCCCTCGTTCTCGCGGTTCTCGTCATCCGCGACGAGCACAGGGCGGCCGGCGCGCAGCGCCTCGATGGCCTCGGGGATGGTGGACAGGCTCATCGCGAGCCTCCTTCCGTTGCGATCTCGCGGAATGCGAGCAGACGCTCGACGTGTCGGGCGAGGATGTCGGTCTCGAGGTTCACCCGATCGCCGGCGACACGCGCTCCGAGGGTCGTCGCGGCGAGTGTCTCGGGGATCAGCGAGACCTCGAACCAGGCCTGCTCCTCGGCCGGCGTGCTGACCGCGCTCACCGTGAGAGACGTGCCGTCGACGGAGATGGACCCCTTGTCGACGACGAGAGGGGCGAGGTCGGCGGGCAGCGAGACGCGCAGCACGCTCCACTGCGCTCCGGGGCGCACCTCGAGCACTGCGCCGACGCCGTCGACGTGGCCCTGCACGATGTGCCCGCCGAGACGAGCGCCCACCGGCATCGCCTTCTCGATGTTCACGCGGGTGCCGACGACGGCGCCGCCGATCGCAGCCACATCCAGGGTCTGCTTCATGACGTCGGTGTCGAAGGTGTCGGCGGTCGAGCCGACGACGGTCAGGCAGACGCCCGACACTGCTATCGACTCGCCGTGCACGGCATCCACTGCCGCCTTCGGCGCGCGCACCGTCAGGCGCCAGCCGTCGCCGGCGGGCGCGATGGCGGTGATCTCGCCGATCTCCTCGATGATTCCGGTGAACATCAGGCTTTTCCTTCTTCCAAGAGATCTTCCGTGAGGCGGGCGACCGCGAGCAGGTCGGGTCCGAGTGGCACCCATTCATCGACCGTCAGCCGGCGAGCGACGTCGATCGACGGCACGCCGATGTCGGTGAGCGCGAGGCGGTCGCCGCCGAGCAGCACGGGGGCGATGTAGGCGAGCACGCGGTCGGCGAGCCCCTCGGCGATGAACGCGCTGGCGAGCGTCGGCCCGCCTTCGATGAAGACGCTCTGCACCCCGCGGGCGTGCAGGTCGGCGACGACGGCGCGCAGGTCGCGGGTGTCGTAGAACAGAGGGGAGAGCGGATGCCGGTGCACCGCGGCGTCCGCCGGCGTTCCGCGTGAGCCGATCACCACGGGGATCGGCTGATGGTCGTAGAGGGCGTCGCCGTCACGGGCGGTGAGCGCGGGGTCGTCGGCCAGGACTGTTCCGGTGCCGACGACGATCGCATCCGCCGCGGAGCGACGTCGGTGCACGTCGGCGCGGGCGGCGGGTCCGGTGATCCACTGGCTTGTGCCGTCGGATGCTGCGGCGCGGCCGTCGAGGCTCTGCGCCCATTTGACGGTGATCTCGGGCCGGCCGAGTCGCTGCGCCGTGAGCCACCCCTCGATGAGTGCGTGCGCGGCATCCGCTTGCTCACCGGGCTCGACGCTGACTCCCGCGGAGCGGAGCCGATCGGCTCCGCCGCCCGAGACGGCGCCGGGGTCGTCGAGCGCGTACACGACACGGGCGATGCCGGCCTCGATGAGGGCGACGGCGCAGGGCCCTGTGCGTCCGGTGTGGTTGCAGGGTTCGAGAGTGACGACGGCGGTCGCGCCGTGCGCTGCGCCCGGCGCGAGCTTCGACAGTGCGTCGACCTCGGCGTGCGGAGTGCCGGCGCCGTGGTGCCAGCCCTCAGCCAGGACCTCGCCGTCGGGGGAGAGGATGACGGCGCCGACCTGCGGGTTAGCTCCGCGCGGTCCCTGCGCTGCGAGTTCGAGAGCGCGTGTCATCGCGTGGCGCTCCGCCTCGTTCACTGCCATCCGTCGTCCTCCTCTGAGGCTCCGGGGTTCACGAAGGGTACGACGAGCGCACGCGTGCGCATCGTGCTGCCTCCCTTCCGGACTAGCGAGATCTCTCTCGCATCACCGTCGGTACCGGAATTCCACCGGATCGGAATCTCGACGAATCGAGGCTCTCGCGGACTGTCACCGCCGGTTCGGATTCTCACCGACCCCGGAGCACGTTGATGCTCTGAGTGTACTCAACGCGCCTGAGAGCGATTCATTCCACGACATGGAACGGAACGCGACTGCGACGTGGCCCCCACTCCACCGAGCCGCATGCGTGAGGGAAGGCGTGACGGTACGGCCTCGGTGGCTGCGTGCTACTTCAGCAGACGCGACAGGCGACGGTCGGCCAGCGGCTTGCCGCCGGTCTGGCAAGTGGGGCAGTACTCCATCGACCGGTCGGCGAAGAACACGCTGCGCACTGTGTCTCCGCACACGGGGCACGCCTCACCACGGCGCGCGTGCACCTGCATGCCGCGGCGCTTGGCGTCTTTGAGGTCGGCCGGGGGCTTGCCGGCGGCGGCGGTCACGGCATCCGTCAGCGTCGCGTGCATCGACGCGAACAGGCGATCGATCTCGTCGTCGTCGAGCTTCGCCGCGATCGCGTACGGCGACACGCGCGCCGCATGCAGGATCTCGTCGGAGTAGGCGTTGCCGATGCCCGCGATCACACCCTGATCGCGCAGCAGACCCTTGATCTGCGTGCGGCGCCCCTCGAGGAGCCCCGCGAAGACCTCGCGGGTGAACGAGGGGTCGAGGGGATCCGGTCCGAGCCGTGCGATGCCCGGGACGTCGTGCGGATCGCGCACCACGTACACCGCGAGCGACTTCTTGGTGCCCGCCTCGGTAAGGTCGAATCCGCTGCCGTCGTCGAAGGCGATGCGCAGGGCGATCGGGGACTTGCCCGGTTTGATCAGCGTCGTCGGGAGCTGATCGAACCAGCGCAGCCATCCGGCTTTGGCGAGATGGAACACAAGATGCAGATCAGGTCCGCAGGACAGCACGACGAACTTGCCTTGTCGAGCGGATGCCGTCACCTCGGCCCCCTGCAGCGCGTGTATCGGAGGATCGTAGGTCTTCAACGCCGCGATCGCGGCGACGGTCGCGCGCGTGATCGTGCGTCCGACGGCGCGTTCGGCGAGGAACGCGGTCAGGCCCTGTACTTCCGGCATCTCCGGCATGGACCAATCCTGTCACCGGCATCCGACGCTGTCATCCGTCGCACCGGCATCCGTCACCGGCAGCAAACCGCCAGACCACATGCTCCGCCTCAGCCGGAGAACCCGTTGTGGCCGACCAACAGGATCATCGTGGTCAGGAATGCCATGAGGAACGCCACCGGCCCGGCTGCCACGGCGAGGATAAGTCCGATGATCGCGTGTGTGCGCGCTCGACGCTTCACGATCGCGATGATTCCGACGACGACCGCGGCAATTCCCACGAGCACGGCGAGCCAAGTCGATGCGTTGAGAGCGGGTACCACCCAACTGAGACCCGCGATCGCTCCGCAGAAGAGTGCGGCGATGCCGAGGCCCAGTGCGATGGTGCCGAGCGGCTGAGGCGCGGCGGGCGACGGCACGTCGTCATGGTTCGACATCCGATCAGCCTAGAGGGATGGTCGGGATCGGCAGTATCTCGAATCACAGCACCGGCCAGGCGACCGGGGCGCGGTCGTCTGTCGCCAGCAGCCCGGCGAGCCAGCCGTCGTCGCGACCGCGCTGGCTGGTCAGCGCTTGGCGCTGCAGGCCTTCGTATCGGAATCCGAGTGCGCGGGCGGTGCGGGCTGACGGGATGTTCCCGGCGACAGCCTGCCAGCGGATCCGGGCGAGCCCGAGCTCTGCGAAGCCCCAGTCGACGACCGCTGCGGCAGCCTCGACGATGTACCCCTTGCCGCGTGCCTGCTCTGCGACCCAGAACCCCAGCTCGGCGTGGCCGCCGGCGTGATGCTCGGCGATGTCGTGCAGTCCGATCATGCCGACGAGCACGTCGGCATGGCGGATGCCCCACACTGTCTCCGTCTTCGTGGCCCAGGATCGGCCGACGAGATCGACGAAGTCCTCGGCGTCCTTCCGCGTGTACGGGCTCGGCACCGTCGTCCACTTCGGGATCTCGGGATCCTGGCACGCGTGCTCGATCGCCTCGACATCCGTCAGAGTCGGTGCGCTCAGGACGAGGCGGTCGGTGGTGAGGATGACCGGTTCCATCCCGGCATCCTATGTCCCACCTCGGCCGGAGCCGATGTCCGACCCCCCGGTCTAAGCTTGTCCGGTGACTGTTCCGGGGATTCTGCGCGCCTTGGAAGAGGCGTCTCTGTACCGTGACGCCCTCAGCTGGGCGCACACCGATGCCGACCTCGGACTGGTCGACGGGCTCGATGCGCCTGCGCTCGCGGGGCTCCTCGACAAGCGCGCCACCGCAGGGCATCCCGCCGCCCTCCTCGCCGTCGTCCCCACTGGGCGCCGGGCCGAAAGCCTTGCGCAGGCTCTCGCCGCGTACATCCCCGATGCGGAGGTGCTGACCTTCCCGGCCTGGGAGACCCTGCCGCACGAGCGGCTCAGCCCGAGCCCCGACACGGTCGGCCAGCGTCTGCAGACGCTGCGTCGCGTCGCCGGGTGGACGGGTGATCACCCGATCGTGGTCGTGGCCTCGGTGCGTGCGGCTCTGCAGCCGATCGCCGGGAACCTCGGCGAGATCGCGCCTGTCGTCCTGAAGACCGGAGGCCGCGGCTACGATCTCGACGGCGTCGCCGAGCAGCTCGTCGAACGCGCCTACTCGCGCGTCGACATGGTCTCGCGCCGTGGAGAGTTCGCGGTGCGCGGCGGCATCCTCGACGTCTTCCCGCCGATCTCCGAACATCCGTACCGCGTCGAGTTCTTCGGCGACGAGGTCGACCAGATCCGTGCGTTCTCGGTCGCCGACCAGCGATCCCTTCCCGGCGACGTGGATCTCGTCGATCTGGCGCCCAGCCGCGAGCTGCTGCTCACGCAGGATGTGCGCGACAACGCCCGCGCGCTGAAGGACGCGTTCCCTGCCATCGCGGGGATGCTCGAGAAGATGGCCGAGGGCATACCCGTCGAGGGCATGGAGTCGCTGCTTCCCGCCGTCGCCGGCCCGCTCAAGTCGCTCGTCGAGTACATGCCCGAAGGGGCGGCGACCGCCGTGGTCGACCCCGAGCGCGCGAGCGCCCGCGCGATCATCCTCGGCGACACGAACCGCGAGTTCCTCGATGCGGCGTGGAGTGCGGCGACCTCAGGGGCGTCCGCTCCCATCGATCTGGGAGCAGGCGACTTCCTCACGATCGCGCAGCTGCGCGAGGTCGTGCGCGACCGAGGCGGTGTGTGGTGGCGACTCAGCCCGTTCGCGATGGGGGGAGAGGATGCCGAGACGGTCGACGCCGCCGTCATCCCGTCGTTCCACGGCAACGTAGATGGGGCGATCTCGTTCGTCGACGCGAAGATCCAGGACGGCTGGCGCGTCGTCGTCATCGCGACCGGCACCGGCCTGGTCGACCGCGCGCGCGACGTGCTCTCCGACCGCGGGATCGCTGCCCGAATCGTCGAGGATCTCGTGGCCGCGCCGGATGCCGGCGTCGCCACCCTCACAGCGGGCAGCGTGGAGGCGGGATTCCAGATCGCCGAGGCGAAGCTCGCCGTCCTCACCGACAACGAGTTCTACGGCCGCACGATCGGCGGAGACCAGCGTGTCGTCAAGAAGCTCGCCTCGAAGCGCAAGAACGTCGTCGACCCGCTGCAGCTCAAGCAGGGCGACTTCGTCGTGCACGCCACGCACGGCATCGGACGCTTCGTCGAGATGACGCAGCGCGAGGTGTCGACCGGCGGCCGCAACGCGACCAAGTCGGTGCGCGACTACCTCGTGCTCGAGTACGCGCCCTCCAAGCGCGGTTACCCGGGCGACAAGCTCTTCGTGCCCACCGACCAGCTCGATCTGCTCTCGAAGTACGTGGGCGGCGAGGCGCCGACCCTCTCGAAGATGGGCGGCAGCGACTGGGCGGCGGCGAAGGGCAAGGCCCGCAGGGCCGTGCGCGACATCGCGGTCGAGCTGGTGAAGCTGTACTCGGCGCGCATGAGCGCCAAGGGGTACGCCTTCGGGCCCGACACCCCGTGGCAGCGCGAGTTGGAAGAGGCGTTCCCGTTCGCCGAGACACACGACCAGCTGCAGACGATCGAGGAGATCAAGGCCGACATGGAGCGGCCGATCCCGATGGATCGCCTGCTCTCGGGCGACGTCGGCTTCGGCAAGACCGAGGTGGCCGTGCGCGCCGCCTTCAAGGCGATCCAGGACGGCAAGCAGGTCGCGATGCTCGTGCCGACGACCCTGCTCGTCAAGCAGCACCTCGAGACGTTCACCGAGCGTTTCGCCGGGTTCCCGGTGAAGGTGCGCCCGCTCTCGCGCTTCCAGACCGACAAAGAGGCCCGGCTCACCCTCGCCGGCCTCCTCGACGGCACGGTCGACATGGTCATCGGCACGCATCGCATCCTCACCGATCAGGTCATGTTCAAGGACCTCGGGTTGATGATCATCGACGAGGAGCAGCGTTTCGGCGTCGAGCACAAGGACGCGCTGAAGAAGATGAAGACGAACGTCGACATCCTCGCCATGAGCGCGACGCCCATCCCTCGAACGCTCGAGATGGCGGTCACCGGCATCCGCGAGATGTCGACCCTGCAGACGCCGCCGGAGGACAGGCATCCGATCCTCTCCTTCGTCGGTCCCCGCAGCGACAAACAGATCGCCGCCGCGATCCGGCGCGAGATCCTGCGCGAGGGCCAGGTGTTCTTCGTGCACAACCGGGTGCAGTCGATCCAGCGCGTGGCCGCCGAGATCGCCGAGCTCGTGCCCGAAGCGCGCATCGCCGTCGCACACGGGCAGCTGGGCGAGCACCAGCTCGAGCAGGTGGTCGACGACTTCTGGGAGCGCAAGTTCGACGTGCTCGTGTGCACCACGATCGTCGAGACCGGGCTCGACATCTCCAACGCGAACACGATCATCATCGACCGCGCCGACAAATACGGACTCAGCCAGCTGCATCAGCTGCGCGGTCGCGTCGGCCGAGGGCGCGAGCGCGCCTACGCGTACTTCCTCTACGACGAGGCGAAGCCGCTGAGCGAGACGGCCGCCGACCGCCTGCAGACGATCGCCGTGAACAACGACCTCGGCTCGGGCATGCAGGTCGCGCTCAAGGATCTCGAGCTCCGCGGCGCGGGCAACATGCTGGGGGCCGAGCAGGCGGGGCACATCGCCGGCGTCGGCTTCGACCTGTACCTGCGCATGATCGGCGAGGCCGTCTCGACCTTCCGCGGCGAGGACGTCGAGTCCGGCCAGGAGCTGCGTCTCGAACTGCCCCTGGACGCGCGCATCCCCGAGGACTACATCGACAGCGAGCGACTGCGTCTCGAGGCGTACCAGAAGCTCTCGGCGGCCTCGGCGGCCACGGCCAAGGACGAGGCGATCGATCTCGTGATCGAGGAGCTCACCGACCGCTACGGTGCGCTGCCGCCCGAAGCCGAGGGGCTGATCGCGATCGCGCGTCTGCGCCGTCGGGCTGCTCGGGCGGGTCTGACCGATGTGGTCACGATGGGGTCGAACCTGCGGATCGCGCCGGCGCGCTTCGAGGACTCGATCAAGGTGCGGATGCAGCGGCTCTACCCGAAGGCGAAGCTGGTCGGCGGGGGCGAGGCGCTGGTCGTGCCGATGCCCACGGTGCCGGCCGCAGTCGGCGTCGGGCTCGAGCCGCTCGCCGACGCGGCGCTGTTGGAATGGGTCGCGCAGCTGTTCACCGCACTCTTCCCCGAGCCCGTCAAGGCCGAGTGACATGACACGACCTTCTCCCAAGCGGATGCTGCAGGTGCTCGCTCTCGTGCTCGCGGCTGTGACCGCAGGGCTCGTGCTGTTCATGCCCAGCTACACGGTGGTGACGAGCGACTCCCGCGGCAACGAGTCGACCAGCACTCTGAGCATCTGGGAGTACAACGGCCCCCTGTTCGCGCTCGTCGTCGCGATTCCTGTCGTCATCGCTCTGATCCCGGTCGTGACGCGCGGCCGGTGGTGGCCGCTCGTGAGCGTCGCCTCCGCCGGCCTTCTGCTCGGATTCGCGTTCCTCGGCGCGATGAGCATCGGCATGGCTTTCCTGCCCGCCGCGCTGGCGGCCGTCGTCGCCGCGATGCTGAGGCCGCGGATGGGCTCGAGCGACGCCTGATACGGTCGCCTCTCCGCACGCTGCCGCGAGAGCGACCCGTGTGCACCGAGACATCGGTCTTCCGATTCAGGCCCAGAGCCACCGCAAGGCATCGGGCAGCAGCGTCCCGCCGTGGTTCGGACTGTGCCCGCCGTCGCCGACGACGAAGCGCAAGTCGAACCCGGCCCGCGCCAAAGCTGCCGCTGTCTCGAGGTTCTCGGCGAACCAGTTCCCCTCCTGATCGTTCCAGCCGATGTCGCGATGCGCCGCGTGCAGCAGGACTCGCAGTGGCTGGCGCGCACCTGCAGCCATCAATGCGGGGTAAGGATTGCCGCCGGGGATCTGCGCGAAGCTGGCGTTGAAAGCGATGACGCGTCGGATGCTATCGGGGCGCTGCCACGCCACGGTGAACGCCCCGTTCCCTCCCGAGCTTCCGCCGCAGATGCCGCGCAGGCGGGGATCATCTGTCAGCGCCGTGGTCTCGGCGACGCGCGGGAGCACCTCATTGAGTAGGAACCCCGCGTAGCGGCCATCGCCGGCGTCGTACTCGTTGTTGCGATTCTTCGGCTCCGCGGCATCTGGAAACATCCCAGGGTCGACGAAGATTCCCACCATCGGCGGGAGCTCAGGGGCGATATTATCGAGCACGATCCCCGCGCGCACGTCGCCGTCCGGATCGAGATACCACCAACCGTCGTTGAAGATCATCACGGCGGCAGGTACCGACGGATCGTGACTGTGCGGCGTGTGCACCCAGACCGTGCGGGTAGTCCCCGGGTAGACGATACTGTCGTCGATCACGAACGAGCGGATGCTGCCGGGCAGCACCTCGGAGCGCTGCGACGAGTCCGGACCGTAGGCGTACACGACGGGATCATCGGCGATCGGCATGGCTCGGTATGCGAATTCCTGCGTCATCCCAGCGAGAGCCCTCCGTCGGTGGTGAGAACCTGGCCGACCACCCAGGAGCCGGCATCTGTGGACAGCCAGCCGATCAGCCGCGCCGGATCGTCGGGACGTCCGACCCGCCCGAACGGCGTCGTCGGCAGCCACTTCTCGAACTCGCTCAGGTCGCGGTCGGTGCTGTCGGCGTCGAGGTATCCCGTGTTGACCGGACCTGGGTTGATCGTGTTCAGCACCAACCCGACCTCCAGCAGCTCGGCGGCGACCGAACGGGTGATTCCGGCCAGCGCCGCCTTGCTCGTGGCGTAGGCGATCTCGCCGCGCATCGGGCCGTGGCCCTGACCCGACGTCATCCAGATCACGTGTCCGGTGGGGCGGACGAATGGCCCGAGAGTGCCGAGGCGGTCGCCGGGGCGCGCCTGCCCGGCGTCCTCGCCGCCGAGCAGGTCGCGCAGCCGACGGGCCAGCCCGGCAGTGAGCAGCAGCGATGCGCGCGCGTTCGCGGCCCAGTGCGCGTCGAGCCGGTCGGCGGTCATGTCGAAGATGGTGCCGTCGGATCCGCTCATGGCCTGATTGCAGACGAGGATGTCGATCGCGCCGGTGAGGGCGGTTGCGGCATCCAAGAGCTCCTCGATGGCTCCCGCGTCGCGGAGGTCGGCGTGGTGGTCGCCCATCACCGCGCCGGCAGCCAGGGCGTCGGCCACGCCCTGGCGAACCGCGTCGAGGTCGTCACCGCCCCAGGGATGGTCGAGGTCGTGCGGGCGGAAATGGTGGATGAAGACGTTCGCGCCCAGGAGCGCGAGCTCGGTCGCGGTGGCGAAGCCGATGCCGCGGCGCCGGGAGACGCCGGTGACGAGAGCGGTCTTGCCGAGCAGAGGAAGGTCGTCGAAGGACATGCGTTGCTTTCGGTGAGGGTGATGCCGGGCACGCCTGTCGGCGGCCTCACGGCGCGGATCGGAGCGGCTCACCTGCATTGCATGCCTGCCAGCGTAGTGCAGCGGGCATCCGCCTTGCACCTCCCTCGGTGCTGTGCGCATTCCTCTGCGGAATACCTCGGTCCGTCCGAGAGAAGCGCATTTCTCCGAGCGAAGCCTGCGGCATCGGCGCCCAGGCAGGACTAGTCTGGGCCGCATGTTGTACGAGCACCTCGGGGCTCGGCCCCGGATCCATGACACCGCCGTCGTCGCTCCCACCGCCGTGATCTCCGGCGACGTGGAGATCGGGCCGCACTGCCAGGTCCTGCACGGGGCGGTGATCACCGCCGAAGGCGGCCCCATCACACTCGCGGAGCATGTGATCGTCATGGAGAACGCGCTGATCCGTGCGACCGCCGCGAACTCGGTGCACATCGGCGCCCACACCCTCATCGGCACGCTCGCCAGCATCGCGGGCGCGACGGTGGGGGAGGAGGTGTTCTTCGCCTCCGGCGCGCGCGTCTTCAACGGCGCGCTCGTCGGCGATCGCTGCGAAGTGCGCGTGAACGCGGTCGTGATGCGGCGAGCGGTGCTGCTGCCGGAGACGGTCGTTCCGATCGGCTGGGTGGCAGCGGGCGACCCCGTGCAGCTCTTCTCGCCGGATCGCGACGCGGAGATCGCGGCCGCGCAGCCCGAGCTCGACTTCCCCGGCCATGTGTTCGGCGTGGATCGCGACACCCCTGACCTCATGGTGCAGCTCACCGAGCGCTACGGCACCTCGCTCGCGCGGCACCGCGACGATGGCGAGATCGGCGGATAGCGGCATCCGCGAAGCCACACGCGAGTGCGGGGTGGACGGACGCCGCAGCATCCGTCCACCCCGCATCGACGTGGTGCGTCAGATGACGCCCTGTGCGCGCATCGCGCCTGCGACGCGCTCGAAGCCGGCGATGTTGGCGCCCGCAACGTAGTCGCCGGCGACGTCGTACCGCTCGGCCGCGTCGAAGGCGGCCTGATGGATGTCCGCCATGATCTCGCGCAGCTTGTTCTCGCTGTCGCCGAAGCTCCAGCGCTGACGCGAGGCGTTCTGGCTCATCTCGAGCGCAGATGTGGCGACACCGCCCGCGTTCGCGGCCTTGCCCGGTGCGAACAGCACACCGGCCTTCTGGAACGCGTCGACCGCATCGGGCACACAGGGCATGTTCGCGCCCTCCGACACCGCTCGCACGCCGTTCGCGATGAGCGCCTCGGCATCCGCGAGGCTGACCTCGTTCTGCGTGGCCGAGGGCACCGCGATGTCCACGGGGACCTCCCAGACGCTGCCGCCCTCGACGAATTGCGCGCTCGGACGGCGCTTCGCATACTCCACGATGCGAGCGCGCTCGACCTCCTTGAGCTGACGCAGCAGGTCGAGGTCGATGCCGGCGTCGTCGACGACGTAACCGGATGAGTCGGATGCCGTGACCGCGGTCGCGCCGAGTTGGGTCGCCTTCTGGATCGCGTAGATGGCGACGTTGCCGGAACCGGAGATGCCGACGCGCTTGCCTTCGAGCGACTCGCCGTGCACCGCGAGCATCTCCTGCGCGAAGAACACGGCGCCGTAGCCGGTGGCCTCGGTGCGCACTTCGGCGCCGCCCCAGGCCGTGCCCTTGCCCGTGAACATCCCCGACTCGTGGCGGTTGGTGATCTTGCGGTACTGCCCGAAGAGGTAGCCGATCTCACGACCGCCGACGCCGATGTCGCCGGCGGGGACGTCGGTGTGCTCGCCGAGGTGACGGTACAGCTCGTTCATGAACGACTGGCAGAAGCGCATGACCTCGGCATCCGACCTGCCGTGCGGGTCGAAGTCCGAGCCGCCCTTGCCGCCGCCGATGCCCTGACCGGTGAGCGCGTTCTTGAAGATCTGCTCGAAGCCCAGGAACTTGATGATCGACAGGTTCACCGAGGGGTGGAAGCGCAGACCGCCCTTGTAGGGGCCGAGCACCGAGGAGAACTGGATGCGGTAGCCGCGGTTGACCTGCAGACGTCCGGCGTCGTCGACCCAGGGAACGCGGAACATGATCTGACGCTCCGGCTCGACGAGCCGCTCGACGATGCCGCCGTCGATGTACTCGGGATGCCGCTCGAGCACGGGGGCGATCGAGTGCAGCACCTCGTGGACGGCCTGGTGGAACTCCGGCTCGTGCGGGCTGCGCGAGAGCACCGTGTCGAACACGGGTTGCACGGACTCGGCGAGCGGGTGGAAGTCTGCGGTTGTGGAAAGGGTCACGAAGAGCTTTCTGAATCGGTGGGGGACTCGCAAGCGATCGTGTCGCGCGATTCGTCGCCGGATCAGGCGGAGCTTTTCACTTTACCGGCAGGCTCGCTGTGATCTTCTTCACGTGACGAGCCGATGCCGGGTCACCCGGTGTTCTGCAGACCGGCCGCGACCCCGCTGACCGAGAGCAGCAGCAGGCGCTTCTGCTCGTCGTCGGCACCGGAGCCGGTTGTCGCGGGAGCGGTGCGCAATGTCCGGAGCGCGCGCAGCTGCAGCAGGGACAGCGCGTCGACGTAGGGCGTGCGCAGCTGCACGGCGCGCTGCAGGATCGGCTTGTTCTCGAGAAGGCGCTCGCCGCCGGTGAGGCGGATCACCCACTCGCGGGTCAGCCGCAGCTCGTCGAGCACGAGCGACGCGAGGTCGTCGCGGTCGCCGAGCTCGAGGTACTGGCGGGCGATGCGCTCGTCGGTCTTCGCGAGGCTCATCGCCACGTTGTCGATCAACGTGCGAAGCAGCGGCCAGTCGCGGTAGGCCTCGGCGAGACGCTGCTCGTCGCCGACCGCGGCCAGAGCCGTACCCAGGCCGAACCAGCCGGCCAGGTTGATGCGCGCCTGCGTCCACGCGAACACCCAAGGGATCGCGCGCAGGTCCTCCAGCGACTCCACCGACAGGCCTCGGCGCGCCGGCCGTGAGCCGAGCGCGAGCAGGCCGATCTCCTCGAGAGGCGTCACGGTCGCGAACCACGGAGCGAAGCCCTCGGCCTTGACCAACGAGAAGAACCGCTCGCGAGAGGCGGTGTCGAGCACCGAGGCGATGTCCGCGAAGCGGGTGGCAGCCTCGCTCGTGCGCTCCTCGACCGTGGGCGAGGAGGCCAGCAGCGTGGCGGCGGCCACCTGGTCGATGTGCCGCATCGCGATGGCGGGCTCGCCGTAGCGGGCGAAGATGACCTCGCCCTGCTCGGTGAGCTTGAAGCGGCCGTCGACCGAATGCGGCGGCTGGGCGAGGATCGCCGAGTTCGCCGGGCCGCCTCCACGCCCGAGCGCGCCGCCGCGGCCGTGGAACAGGGTCAGTTCGAGACCTTCGTCTTTCGCCCACTGCGCGATCTTCTCCTGCGCCTCGTAGAGCGCGAGGTTGGCGGCGACGGGACCGACGTCTTTCGACGAATCGGAGTAGCCGAGCATCACCTCGAGGCGGCCGCCGGTGGCGGCCATGCGCTCCTGGAACTCGGGGAAGGTCACGGCTTCGGCGAGGATCTCGGGAGCCGCCTGGAGGTCGGCGAAGGTCTCGAACAGCGGCACGACGTCGAGGACAGGGGCGTCATCGCCCAGCGCGTGCTTCGCGAGACGATGCACTGCCGCGAGGTCGGATGCCGCCTGCGTGAACGACACGACGTAGCGGCCGGCTGCGCGGAGGCCGCGGTCGCGCTGGATCTCGGCGATGGCGCGGAAGACCTCCAGCACCTCCTCGGTCTGCGCGCTCAGCGCTCCACCGCCCTCGATCTCAGCGAGGGCGGTGGCGTGCACCTGCGAGTGCTGACGGACTTCGAGCTCCGTCAGGTGGAATCCGTAGGTCTCGACCTGCCAGATCAGGTGCTGCACGCCGCCGAAAGCGTGGCGGCGGGCGCCGGCATCCGCGAGCGAAGACTGCAGCGAACGCAGATCCGCCAGAAGCTCCTCGGGAGCGGCGTAGCGGTCGTCCTCGCCACGCCGCGTGGCGGCGATGCGATGCGCCAGCACCAGCAGCACGCGGCGGTGCGGCTCGTCGGGAGAGCGGGTGGCGAGGTCATTCGCGGTCTCGGTGTGAGAGGCGGCGAAGCGCTCCCAGATCGCGGTCACCTCGGCGCTCGGGGGCGTGCCCTGCGCGTCGAGGGTGAGGGTGCGGCCGATCCGCTCGACCGCGCGCTCGAGGCCGCGGAGCACATGGTCAGCGGCGATCTGCGAGGCTTCGCGGGTGACGGATGCCGTGACGAACGGGTTTCCGTCGCGGTCGCCGCCGACCCATGATCCGACGCGCACGAATGCGGGGACGATGGGCGCGCTGGAGCCTGAAGCGTCTCCGCGCAGCGCGTCGTCGATGCGGCGGTACACGTGCGGCACGGTCGTGAACAGCGTCTCGTCGAAGACGCTCATGACGGTGCGCACCTCGTCGGTGGGCGTGGGCTTCTGGGCGCGCAGCGGCGCCGTGCGCCACAGCGTGTCGATCTCCTCGAGCATCCGGCGGTGTGCGCGGTGCTGCTCGGCGCCCCCCTCGCTGGCCGCATCGTGCTGCGTGAGCAGTTCGGAGAGGCGGCGGATGCTGCTGGACACCGCACGACGCCGCGCCTCGGTGGGGTGCGCCGTGAAGACAGGGTGGAAGCGCAGGCCCTCGAGCCTGCGGCGCGCCTCGTCGTCGCCCACCTCCGTCTTCAATCGGGCGTAGGCGGTGGCTACCGTGTCCGCTGCGTCTTCGCGCCCGGGCTGGCCGGCACGCTCGCGGAGCACGCGCACACGCTGATGCTCCTCGGCGAGGTTGACGAGGTGGAAGTAGCACGTGAACGCACGTGCGACCTCGTCCGCCCGTTCGACGGTGAACGACTCGGCGATGGCCGCCGCGCGGTCGAACGCATCGGGGGTCTCCTCGTCGTACGCCTGGATCGTGGCGAGGCGCAGACGCTCGACATCTTCGAAGAGATCGTCGCCGCCGGCCTCGCGGAGCACCTGGCCGAGCAGGGCTCCGAGCATCCTGACGTCGGAGCGCATGGCATCGGGAATGCCGCGGCCTGCTTCGAAGCGTCCGATGACGCGGATCGCCTCGGTGTTCGTGGGCTCGGGAAAAGACTGTGCGGGGGTCACCCTTCGAGCGTATCCCGGCCGGGAAGGGTGCTCTGAACGGATGACGGCACGTAACGAACTCTTCACGAACCCGGCTGCGTACGATGGACACGATGCGAATCTCGGCGAAACACCTCCGTGGCCAGCAGTTCCCCGCCGTCCTCCTGCTGCTGGCAGCGGGGCTCGGGCTTCTGCTCGCGAACCTGGCGACGCATGACGCGATTGCTGCGATCCTCGACTTCCACATCGCCGTACCCGGCACCGCGCTCGATCTGTCGGTCGCGCACTGGGTGTCGGACGGACTGCTGGCGGTGTTCTTCCTCGTCGTCGCCATCGAGCTGCGGCACGAACTCACGCACGGCGAGCTCGACTCGGCGAGCAAGGCCATCCAGCCGGCGATCGCGGCCGCCGGAGGCGTGCTCGTGCCGATCGCCGTCTACCTGCTGTTCGCGGGGGCCGACAGCGGCACGGCGTCGGGCTGGCCGATCCCCACTGCGACCGACATCGCCTTCGCCCTCGGCGTGCTCGCGATGTTCGGACGCGGGCTGCCGTCCACGGTTCGAGTGTTCCTGCTCGCTCTCGCGATCCTCGACGACATCATCGGCATCGTCTTCATCGCCGTGCTGTTCGCGCACGACGTGCAGTGGCTCCTGCTCGGTATCGCCGTCGTCGCTGTCGCCGTGTTCTGGGTGCTCAGTCGGATGCTGCACCGCCACGGACACCCGGCCGTGGCCGTGCTCATGGTCGTCGTCGGGTTGCTCGCCTGGGGACTCGTCGCGGCCTCCGGCATCCACGCGACCATCGCCGGGGTGCTGCTGGGGCTGGTGATGGCTCCCGTGCCCGCGGCGCGCGTGCGGCACGCTCTCGAGCCCACGGTGAACGGCCTGATCCTGCCGTTGTTCGCCTTCGTCGCCGCGTTCGTCGTGATCCCGGCGGTCGCGCCGAGCGAACTGTCGCCGGCGTTCTGGGGCATCGTCGTCGCGCTTCCCGTCGGCAAGGTGATCGGCATCTCGCTGTTCGGCTGGGTCGCGATGCGCATCCGTCCGCGCGGTGCCCCGCCCGCCCTGCCGTTCGCCGACATCGTCGCTGCAGGCACTCTCGGAGGCATCGGCTTCACGGTGTCGCTGCTGCTCGCGAACCTCGCGTTCGCCGGAGATGCCGGGGTACGCGATCAGGCGATCCTCGGGGTGCTGATCGGCTCGCTCATCGCTCTCGTGCTCGCCGGCTTCTTCGTCTCGCTGCGAGCCGCGTGGTACCGGCGTGCAGCGGCTGCGACATCATGAGCACGTCGGAGGGAGACGCCGCGACCGAAGCGCCGGAGGATCCGCTGCGTCAGGTCGCGGAGACGATGCGAGCGGTGCGTGAGACGTGCGTGTGGTCCCAGCAGATCACGCATCGCGACCTCGTCCCGTATCTGATCGAGGAATCGCACGAGGTGATCGACGCGGTCGAGAACGGCTCGCGCGCCGACCTGCAGGAGGAGCTCGGGGACCTGCTCTGGCAGGTGCTCTTCCACTCCGCGATCGCCGCGCAGGATCCCGATCATCCCTTCGACATCGACGATGTCGCGCGGGGGCTGAACGAGAAGATGGTGCGACGGCATCCCCATGTCTTCGCCGACGCGGTCGCTCGCACCCCCGATGAGGTGCTCGTGCACTGGAACGCCGCCAAGGCCGCCGAGAAGCGCACGCGCCGCAGCGCTCTCGATGGCATCCCGCGCGGGATGCCCGCCCTCGCCCTCGCCCAGAAGATGCTCGGTCGCGCTGCAGGGGTGGACGTGTCTGTCGCTCCGACCACAGAGGCGCCGGCCTCGGAATCCGAGCTCGGAGATGCGCTCCTGGCCCTCGTGGCGAGTGCGAGGGAGAACGGCTGGGACGCGGAGCGGGCTCTGCGCGAGCGGCTTCGTGAGATGGAAGATCAGGTGCGCGCGGCGGAGAGTTGAGCTCCGACCTGGAAAGATGGTCGCGTGGCTACCGTGAACCCGCCCCGTGGCATGCGTGACATCCTCCCCGCCGACAAGACGCGCCGTGAGCGCGTCCTCTCCGTGATCCGCGAGCGCTACCGCTCGCACGGATTCGACGAGATCGAGACGCCGGCTCTCGAGGAGTACTCGCGCCTGCACGCCGGGATCGGGGGCGACAACGAGAAGCTCGCCTACAACGTGCTGCGCCGCGGACTCGACGCCGAGGCGATCCGCGAAGCCGCCGCAGACCCCGCAGCGCTCGCCGACCTCGGACTCCGCTACGACCTGACCGTGCCGCTCGCCCGTTTCTACGCGAGCAACCGCGGTCAGCTGCCGGGCGTCTTCCGCTCCATCCAGATCGGCCCGGTGTGGCGCGCAGAGCGCCCGCAGAAGGGCCGCTACCGCCAGTTCGTGCAGTGCGATATCGACGTCATCGGCGACGATTCGTCGCGCGCCGAGGCCGAACTCATGGTCGCCTCACTCGACGCGCTGGACGCGCTCGGTCTGGAGGGATCGACCGTCCGCATCAACGATCGCAGGGCTCTGGATTGGATGTTGGAGAGCTTCGGCTTCACGTTGGACGAGCGGCCGGGCGTGCTCATCACGATCGACAAACTCGACAAGATCGGTCCGGACGGGGTCGCCGCTGAGCTCCGCGAACGCGCCCTTCGGCAGGCTCAGGGACCCAGTTCGAACGCTGCCGTCGACGCGTTCGAGGCGTTCCTCCGTCGCCCGCAGACCATGGAGTTCAACCCGTTCGGCGAGCGGCAGATCCGCAAGGCGCTGCCCGAGAACGCGCCCGACGAGGTCGTGGCGCACCTGGTCGGCATCGGCGAGGCCGTCGCTGCGGGCACCGGCCGTGCAGACATCCCGCTCGTCTTCGACCCGTTCCTCGTTCGAGGCATGGGGTACTACACCGGGACGATCATGGAGCTCGCGCACCCCTCGGTCGACTACTCGCTCGGCGGTGGCGGGCGATACGACGGCATGATCGGACGGTTCCTGGGACAGCAGGTCCCCGCCGTCGGGTTCTCGCTCGGCTTCGAGCGACTGGTCGATCTCGTGACGTCGGACACGGATGCTGCGCCCCGGGCTGTCGTGCTGATCCACGACGCCGATGTGCCGGTCGCCGAACTCGTCGCGCACAAGGCCCGCCTGATCGCCGACGGAGCGCGGGTACGCCTCGAGCGCCGTACCAAGAACCTGAAGGCGCTGCTCGAGCGTTCCGCCGCCGACGGATACACGGCCTTCGCGACCGTCGGTGCCGGATCGACTGACCTGGAGCTCAAGCCCTTGAGCTGAGCCGCCGCTCGGTCGCTGCGCTCCCTCGCTCAACGACCGGGTCCGGGCCGCTTCAACGACCAGGACGGGCCGCTCATCGACGGAGCCGGGGCCGTTCACCGGACGTTCACGGCGTCGGGGTCGAATCGGAGAGTGCGACGCCTCCGCCCTCTCCTCGCCGTCGGTCTCCTCCTCGCGGCATCCGTCGTCGGCATCCGCCTTCTCCTCTCCCGTCAGGCGGCGATCGCCCGTCGCCGCATCGGCAAACCGCTCGGAGAGGAGTCCGTCGACGCAGACCGCCTGTGGAGGCGCAAGCTCGACGGGGAGCCGATCGAGCTGCTGCTGCTCGGCGACTCCCTCGCGGCCGGTCTGGGCGCCCAGACGCGCAAGCAGACGCTCGGCGGGCGGCTGTCCAAGGCTCTCGCCGTACGGCTCCAGCGTCCTGTGCGGCTCACCACAGGCGCGGTCGTCGGCGCGGAGTCGCCCGATCTCGGCTCGCAGATCGATGCGCTCCCCGCCGGCTACCGGCCGCACGTCGCCGTGATCGTGGTCGGCGGCAACGACGTGACGCACCGGATCCCGGTCGCGGCGTCGGCACAGCACCTGGAGAAGACGATCGGACGGCTGCTCGCGGTGGGCGCCGAGGTCGTCGTCGGCACGTGCCCGGATCTCGGCGCCCTCCGTGCCGTCCCGCAGCCGCTGCGGCGGCTCGCCGCGAGCATGTCGCGTCGGCTCGCCGAGGTTCAGGCGGAGACCGCGGTGCGGGCGGGCGCCGAACCGGTCGACCTGCGTCGCGCTGTCGGCCCGATGTTCTTCGACGCTCCGGAGGAGATGTTCAGCCTCGACCTGTTCCACCCGAGCGCGCTCGGCTACCGTCGCACCGCCGAGGCGCTGCTCCCCGCGGTCTGCCGCGCTGCGGGCAAGGTCACTCCGGTGCGCTGAACGATGCGGCCCACTCGGCGACGCGTCGGGCGCTCTCCTCTTCGGAGAGGTCCTCGACGCGCGTCATGATCGACCACCGCACCCCGAACGGGTCGCGGATGCTCGCGAACCGGTCGCCCGAGACGAAGTCGGACGGGGCCTCGCGCACCGTGGCTCCCGCAGCGACCGCGCGCTCGACGACGGCATCGACATCGGACACGTACAGTCCCATCGAGTAGCAGTCGTCCTCCCCACCGGGCGCGGGCACGAGGTGGTACTCCGGGTTCGGCTCGCCGAGCTGCAGCAGCCCCGTGCCGAAGTCGAGGTCGGCATGCGCGACGACGCCGCCGAACTCGGTCACGTCGACCACCCGAGCGCCGAAGACGTCGCGGTAGAACTCGATCGCCTCCTTGGCTCCGGGGATCGCGAGGAAGGGGGTGAGCGAGGTCGCGCGGTGCGGACGGCCGTCAGTGGTGTGCTCGCCGGTCACGCCGGCCGTGGTGTGGTTCGTCATGGATCCAGGCTAGGAAGAAGCGGTTGCCGCGGGCTTGAACATCTGCGACAGCTTCACTCGGGCGCGGTCGGCGAGGGATCGTACGCTGGTGCGATGGTGAATCCCACGCGCGGAGTGCTCTACCCTGCGAGGCTGCCCGAGTTCCATCGGCTGCCTGCGACCGGAGCCGCGGGCGAAGTCGTCGTGTGGTTCTGGATCCCCGAGTGGGACATCGAGCCGGGTCGCTCGTCGCGTCAGGAGATCGTGGGCTATCCGGCGCTCAACCTCGTCGTCGAGCCCGACGCCGTGACCCTGTCGGGCGCGACGACGCGTGCGACTCATCGTGATCTCCGCGGCACGGGCTGGGCGGTGGGCGCTCTGCTGCGCCCAGCCGCGGTCGCAGCGCTGATCGACGATCCCGTCGCGGTGGTCGACGAGGAGCGGATGCTCGACGAGCCCGAGCTGCTCACGTCGGTGACGTCGGCGATGAGATCGGGGGAGGGACATCGGGAACGCGCGGTGGCGGCTTTCTCACGCTGGATCGCCGAGCGCGTCGGGCCGCTGGATGCCGCGGCCCGCCAGGCGAACGCGCTCGTCGACGTGCTCCTCGGCGATGACGCTGCGTCGAGCGTCGAGGAGGCGGCGCTGCGACTGGCGGTGTCGGTGCGCACGCTGCAGCGCCTCGCGCACCGTCACGTGGGGCTCTCGCCCGCGGCGATGATCCGCAGGCGTCGGTTGCAGGATGCCGCCCAGCAGCTGCGTGCGGACCCGGGAGTCGATCTCGCGACCCTCGCGGCCGAGTTCGGATACGCCGATCACGCACACCTCACGAGGGATTTCCGCGCCGTGCTCGGGATCGCCCCGAGCGCGTATCGGGCTGACGCGCGCCGCTGACGTTCAGCTCGTCGGGAGCGGGTCCGCGACGCGCCGCTTTTGGGCCGGCATCCTCCCGACAGAAGAGAATCGTCCCTACGAAGCGATCGCGTCAGCGACGTGCGAGGCGAAGGCGCAGCATCCGATATCCGACGCCGACCAGCACGACGCCCGTGCCGACCAGCGACGCGACGACGGGCAGGGTGCTCACCAGCAGCAGGCAGCCGAGCGCGCCGGCGACCTGCAGCCATCGCGGATAACGTCGGACGTCCGCTCTCTGGCGGAACGCGGAGGCATTCGCGATCAGGTAGTACAGCAGCACGCCGAAGGACGAGAAACCGATCGCCCCGCGCAGGTCGGCGACGAGCACGATTCCGATCACGATCGTCGCGATGACGAGTTCCGCCCGCCGCGGCACCTGCCAGCGGTCATCGACCTTCGCCAGGAACCGCGGCAGATCGGCTTCCCTCGCCATGGCGAGTGTCGTGCGACCGATGCCGGTGAGCAGTGCGAGCAAGGCGCCGAGCGAAGCGGTGGCGGCAGCGATCCGCACCGCGGGTGAGAGCCACGACCAGCCTGCCCGGTGGACGACATCGGCGAGCGGCGCCGTGCTCGACGCGGCATCGGCCCCGAGCACAAGCAGCGTCACGACTGCGACGAGCACATAGACCGACACAGCGCCGCCGAGGGCCAGCACGATCGCCCGCGGGATCGTGCGAGCGGGATCGGCGACCTCTTCGCCCATCGTCGCGATGCGGGCGTACCCGGCGAACGCGAAGAACAGGAGCCCTGCGCCCTGCAGAACCCCGTACGCCGTCGCGTCGGGCAGAGGGGCGGGCGTCGCCGCCGGGGCCGCCGAGAAACCGGCGGCCACGACGATCGCGAGCCCGATCAGCGACACGACCACGAGGATGCGCGTGACCTGCGCTGTGCGAGTGACGCCGAAGCAGTTCACCGCGCACAGGGCCGCGACGGCCGTGACGGCCACGGGCACCTGCCATCCGGCCGGCGCCGCATAGGCGGCGAAGGTCATCGCCATGGCCGCGCAGCTCGCGATCTTGCCGATCACGAAGCACCAGCCGGCAACGAACCCCCACCACGGGCCGATCTCGGCGCGGGCGTAGGCGTAGGTGCCCCCCGCCACGGGATGCGCGGCGGCGAGCTGAGCGGACGCCGTCGCATTGCAGAAGGCGACGACACCCGCGATCAGGAGGGCGACGAGCAGGCCGTCTCCGGTGACCGAGATCGCGGGTCCCCACACCGAGAAGACGCCGGCGCCGATCATGGAACCGAGGCCGATGGCCACGGCATCCCGAAGCGTCAGACGGCGAGCGAGCGGCATCCTGTCATCGTGCCACGCCTCGGTGAACGGCGAGTGTCGTCACGGCGCCGCCGGAAGCGAGAGCACCGCCGGTGTGTCGCCGCCGAGCGCAAGGATCTGGTCGCTGGGTACGAGACGCGAGAGATCGCGCACGGGGTCAGCGGTCCCGGGGTTGCGCAGATGCAGGGGATGAGCCCCCGACGACACCTGCACCCGCAGGCGGCTGCCGGCGGCGAACCGGTGCGCGAGAGGGGCGAGCGGAAGCTTGATGCGGCGCAGCTCCCCGGCGGCCGCGTCGGGAGCGAGCCGGAGATAGCCGTCGGTGATCGCGGTCGATCGCCCTTTCGGATCGACCTCGCACACGCGGACGAAGACGTCGGCGCGCGGGTTCGTCGAAGACATCGTCAGCTCGATCGAGGGGTCGCCCATCACCAGCAGTGGATAAGCCAGGGGCTCGCCCGTGAAGACGAGCACGTCGTCGCGGTTCTCACGGCGGCGCTGGTCGCGGCGCCCGGCGCCGAACGGGTTCAAGGTGCGTCCACCGGCGTCCGGCGTGGGGTCGGCCGGGTCATAGCGATAGCCGAGCGTCCCCGAGGTCTGCGTCGCGTCGCGCGGCACGAGGCCGCCCGCGAGCGTGAGCTCTTGCTCCTGCCGCCGGCTCTCCGGCGGCCAGGCGGGCAGGTCCCGCCAACCGCCGCCACCGCTGACCTCGACGCGCACATCCGCCGTGACCAGAGTGCCCGCGAACTCGTGCAGCGCCTCCCGCACGCCGATCACCGTCGTCTCCGGGGCGCCGTGGATCCAGTCGCCCACCACCAGCCGCACCGGCACTCCGGCGTCGCGCAGCGCTGCATGGTCGTGCAGCTGGCCCACGAGGAACAGATCCTGCCACCCGGCCATCAACGTCACCGGAGGCACCGTTCTCGGATCGGACGCGAAGTGCATCGGCTGCCACCAGGGATCTCCGGAATCGCTGTGCTCGACCCAGTCCCGGAAGAAGTCGGGGTCCTCGCCGAGGGCCGTCGGAACAGCCTCCGAAGGCGGGATCGCGAGCGATCCACGGATCAGCGCACGCCTCGCTCTCAGCAGGGCCCACAGCCGTGCCGGGAGCGGGCGTTCCTGGATGCCCAGCGCATAGGCCCAGGTGAGCGGTGTGTCGATCGAGAATCCGCCGCCGGGGTAGAGGATCGCGTCGTCGAAGCGGCGGGCGGAGATGGCGATGCCCATGGCATCCGGGCGCAGCTCGCCGTCGCAGTACGCCCACTGCGTCACCCCGAAGTAGCTGCCGCCCCAGGAGTGCACGCGGCCAGTCGCCCAGGGCTGGACCCGCAGCCAGCGCAGCGTCGTCTGGCCGTCGGCGGCTTCGTCGTGCAGCGGACGGAACCGGCCACCAGACCCGAAGGTGCCACGGCAGCTCTGGACGACGACGTGGTGTCCGCGCTCGGCGATGAAGCGCGCGACGCCGGCGGCGCCGTCCCTCCCGTACGGTGTGCGCACGAGCAGGGTGCTGTCACCGGCGCCGTCCGCCCACCAATGATCGGTGAGGAGCTCGGCGCCGTCGTCGGCGATCACCGGGATCCCTTGCTCCCTGTGCACTCCGTGGTGAGTGGCAGGCGGCATGTCGGGGGCGGCCTGAAGACGTCGGTACTCCGCGCGTGCTGCCCGCGGCATCCGGATGCGGTCGCTCATCGCACCGCCTTGACCCGGGTGACGGCGAAGGCGGCGAGGAGGGCCATCACGACCGCGCCGACGTAGAGGGCGACGAAGTTCTCGCCCGTGGGCGAGTCGATGCGGGTCACGAAGAAGCCGAACACGGGCACGAGGATACCGGGGAGCAGGTAGGCGAGCGCGACGATGCCGAGATCCTTGCCCGCGTCTTCGGTCGATGGCAGGCACTCGGTCATCAGGGCGACGTCGGCGGCGATGTACGCACCCTGGCCGGCGCCGACGATGGCGATGCCGATGAGGAAGAACGCGATGTCGCCGAAAGCGACGGCGAAGACGAGCCCGGCGGCGCTCGTCAGCGCGCCGATCACGACGGTCGGCTTGCGGCGGCCCGTGCGGTCGGAGACCACTCCGAACACGAACGCCATCACGAGATTCATCACCGTGAACGCGGCGGTCGCCTGCGTCTGGATGCCGGCGATCTCTACCGGATCGTCGATGCCGAAGCGGCTGGAGATCGTGAGGTACAGGTAGCTCGTCACCGAGACGATCGAGGCCGTCATGAAGAATCGGCACGTCCAGGCCCACGCGAAGTCGGGGTACCGCCGCGGGCTCAGCCAGAAGGTCTCCCGCACGGCGCGCCAGTCGAGGGGCGGTGCGGGCTGCGTGCGATGAAGGTCGCGCAAGGAGAAGAACAGCGTGATCGCGAGGAGCACCGACAGCCCGCCGGGGATCAGGAACATGCCTGCCTGACCTGTGCCTGCGACGTTTCCGGCGAGCGCGACACCGCCGAGGATCCCGAGCGTCGTCGCGGCCCCTGTGACGGCGGACATGATCGCGCGGATGCGCCGGCGGATCTGGTCGGCGAAGAGCGTGTGCACGGTCATCGATACGGCTCCCCAGCCGATCAGCACGAGGATCACGCCGGCGCCCAGCATGAGCAGATCGCGGGCGAAAGCCTGAACGACGTAGCCGGCCGCGGCGACGAGCACGCCGTAGAGGATCCACGGCCGACGGATGCCGAGTCGCGACATCGAGCGGTCGCTGAGCCGCCCGAAGATCGGCGTGGTGATGAGTATCGCCGCCCCGCCGACGGTCAGCACGATGCTGAGGTTGCCGGTCGCCTGCTCGGGATCCCACTCCTTCAGCAACTGCGGCACGGCGACGCCGGCGACGCCCTGCGCGATGCCGGTCGCGAACCACGTGAGCGCGAAGGCGACCCAGAACCACCAGCTCTGGCGCTCGCCGGGGATCGCGTCCTCGGCGAGCGGGGGCACAGGAGGGGAGGGGAACACGGGATCGACAGCATGGGTGGACATCATCGTCTCCAGACGGTTCGGGTGGTGATCGGGTCTGCCGCCGCGACCGCGTAGGCGGCGGTGAGTTCGGCTGCGAAGAGGTCGTGCCAGTCGCGCGCGCCCTGCCAGGTGGTGATGCCGGGGGAACCGTGCACGTGCCCCTCACCGATGTGCAGGACTACGGGGACGCCCGCCGCTTCGAGCGCCCGTGCGTAGGCCACGGCGCCGTCACGGAGCGGGTCGAATTCCGCGGCGAAGATGAGGGCGGGCGCCAGGCCGCGATGGTCGGGAGCGTCGAGCGGCGACGCCGCGGACAGGGACGCGCCGGCGCGGTAGACGTCGGCGAGATGCTCGGCGCCGATCATCCCCGAGGCGCGCCGGTATCGGTCGAAGGATTCGCCTGCCGGTCGCAGCGCGGCCGGCAGCACTTCCAGAGCCTGGTGGATCAGCGGGCGATCCGCATCGCGCTCGCGCAGGGCGGCGGACGCCGCGATGGTGGCGCCGGCGGAGTTTCCCCCGATCCCCAGAGCGGCGATGTCGACGCCGATCTCGTCGGCACGGGCCCGCAGGTCGGCCAGTGCGGCGACGGCGTCGTCGACGGCCGCGGGGAACGGATGCTCCGGCGCGAGTCGGTACTCCAGGGAGATGATCTGCACGCCCGAGCGGAGGGCGCGGTCGGCGCAGATGCGCTCGTTGACGATCTCGTCGATCGTCCCGCCGATCCAGCCGCCGCCGTGCAGCCAGAGCATGGTGGGCTGCGGGCCGACTGCACCGGACGAGCGGAATCGGCGCGCGCGGCGAGGGTCGTCTCCGCCGGCCAGATGGAGTTCGTCGACATCCACCCCGGCCGGTGCGGGGTCGGTGAACTCCAGGGCGAGCCGATCGCTCAGCTCGCGTGCAGCCCGACGTCGTGCGACGACGTCGGCGGATCCGGTGCCGGGGAGGGACTCGGAGAGCTCCTCGGCGCGGCGGATCCAGTCGAGCACAGGGGAGCTGAGGGGAGGGAGATCGCTCATTCCGCACCCGCCTGATGGAGCGCACGGAGTTCGCTGACGATGAGGCGATGCGCGACGTCGGCCGCCGGTACGAAGCCGGTGGACCCGAGGGAGCCGTGCGTCTGCCCGATGAATCGCAGGGCCGTGACCGGCACCCCCGACGCCGAGAGAGCGCGCGCATAGGCCTCTCCGTCTCCGCGCAGCGGATCCAGCTCGGAGGTGATGATCAGCGCAGGCGGCAGACCCTCGTGCGAGGGGGCGAGCAGCGGCGAGGCGTAGGGATGCCGCGCCTTGGACATGTCGTCACCGAGGTACTGCCGCACCAGCGACCGTCCTGCTTTTCGCACGATCACCCCCGGCATGCCTGCACTGATTCCGCGCATATCGGCATGCCCGATGGTGAGGTCGAGAGCAGGGTTCTCCAAGAGCTGCAGGGCGATCGGATGCCGCGCCCGATCGCGGTTCATGAGCGTGACGGCGGCAGCCAGGTCGCCACCGGATGAGGCGCCGCCCACCGCGACCCGGTCGCGTCGTCCGCCGATCTCCTCGGCGTGCTCGACGGTCCACTCGAATGCGCTCCAGCACTGCTCGGGCTGCACGGGGTATCGATTCTCCGGAGCGTGCGCGTAGTCGGCGGCCACGATGATGACGCCGGCATCCCGCGCGCGCTCGCGAAACCGAGCGTCCCACGAGACCCAGTCGATCCCCGCGATCGTGAAACCGCCCCCGTAGAAATACACGAGGATCGGAAGCCCGGCATCCGATGACGCCGGCTCGTCACCAGGCCAGTAGATGCGGACGCGCACGTCGGGGTGTCCGTCGACGGCGACGGTGCGGACCTCCGACGCAGTCGCCGGTGATTCGATTCCCAGCGCGGCCGACACGGCGGCGTCGTTCTCCTGAGCGACCCGTCGACGGCCGGCGGGATCGGCCGGTTCGGGCGCGAGCAGAGGAGCCATCCGCTTCTCGTGCGCGGCGACAGTGCTGTCGAGCATCGGGCGGCGGAACCGGGACGTTCTCGGCATCGGGCATCTCCTTCGATGGACTGCGCACTAGTCTGAGCAATCGAAGAACTTCGATGAAGCGCGGAGGTCGGCGTATGCGAGCACGCCCTGGGCGGGTCACCATCTACGACGTCGCGGCGCGCGCCGGCGTGAGCATCTCGACCGTGTCGCTGGCCGTGAGCGCCCCGCATCGGGTGCGCCCTGAGACCAGAGAGCGCATCGTCGAGGCGGCCACGGCACTCGGATACCGGATGACCGCTGGGCGGCGCGTGGGCGCCGCGCGGATCGCGGTCGCCGCGCCCTTCACGAGCTACCCCTCGTATCTTCGTCGGCTCTCCGGGATGCTGCGGCGGGCGCGGGATGCCGCGGTCGACATCATCCCCTACGACCTGGACTCCGCTGCAGCGGCCGACGAGCCACTGCTCGATGTGCTGCCGACACGCACCGATGTCGCGGGCCTCGTGGTCATGGGCGTGCCGCTGGGCGGCGCAGCCCGGCGCGCGAGCCGTGCGGCGCGCATCCCCGTCGTGTACGTCGATGTCGTGCCCGCACGAGCCGACGTCGGGGGACCGGTGGTACTCGTGGACGACCTCGACGGAGGCTCGCAGATCGGCCGTCATCTGGCAGGGCTCGGTCACCGCCGAGTGCTGTTCGTGCACGAGCCGCAGCGCTCCCCGGCCTATGTGTCCGCCGGCATGCTCCGCATCCGCGGCATCGAGCAGCACGTCGCGGTCACCGGCATCGCCGTGAGCAGCCCGGAGGCGATCGACGAGCGGGTGTTCCGTGCAGCGGCGGAAGCCGGAGCGACGGCGATAGCCGCGAACCACGACCAGTTCGCCGCCGCGATCCTGGCAGGGCAGCGGGGGAGGCCCGAGCGCGAGCATCTCGCCGTCGTCGGCTACGACGACGGCGAGGTCGCCGCAGCTCTCGATCTGACGACCGTGCGGCAGCCGTTCGAGGAGAGCGGCCGGGCCGCCCTCGAACTCGTGCTCGGACTCGTCTCCGGAGCCGCGACCTCGCACGAGACCGTGGCGCTCGCACCGACGCTGATCCCGAGGGGATCCACGCGGCCGAAGGTATCCGGCGCCTTCTGACCGATCAGGAACGGGTCGCGGTGACCCGCTTCTTCTCGCGGATGTACACCTCGCGTCGCACCTTCGCCACGATGTCGCCGTCGCGGTCGGTGATCACGGTGTCGAACCACTCGAGCACTTTCGCTCCGCCTTTCGCCCGTTCGCGGATCTCCTCGGCTCGCTCTCGCGACACCTCGAAGTCGGCCGTCAGCACACCTCGGCCCGGCTTCACGAACTCGATCTCGCCGCGGGTGTCCCACACCACGTAGTCGCGACCGAGCTGATGCATGACGAGCATGAAGAAGTAGGGGTCGGTCATGGCGGACATCGAGCCGCCGAATGCGGTCTTGACGTAGTTGCGGGTGAACACGTTCACGTGCAGCTCGACGGTGGCGTGGGTCCAGTCCTCGCTGAAACGTCGGATGCGGATTCCGCTGAAGAGGTTGGGGATCCACAGGCTCATGCCCATGGCGAGGCGGCGAGGAGTGATGCGCATGGGGTCAGTGTGAGGGTGGCGACGATTCTCGGCAAAATCACTGCAGGGATCCCACAATTGTTATAGTTGATCTATAACTAGTGGAGGTGACATGCTCATTCGGATCGACGCTGACAGCCCCACGGCGATCTTCGACCAGGTCGCCGCTTCCATCCGCGCGGACATCGTGAGCGGGCGTGTGGTCCAGGGCGATCGACTTCCGACCGCCCGCGAAGTCGCTTCCGCTCTCGATATCAACGTGCACACGGTCCTGCGCGCATATCAGCAGCTGCGGGACGAAGGGCTCGTCGATCTGCGGCGCGGCAGAGGCGCCGTCGTCTCGGCATCGGCCGCGGCATTGACCGACCTCGCACAGGAGATCCACGCACTCGTGGCCCGCGCCGCCCAGCTGGGAGTCTCCGCAACCACCCTCGCTGCTCTCGTGAAGGAGACTGCACCATGAACGACGACGCCCGCCGCTCGCGTACTGCCTTTCTCTGGGTGGGTGTGATCGCTCCACTCGGAATCCTGATCCTCGCCGCGGCGACCATCATCGCGTGGATGCCGGTTCTTCCTGATCCCATCGCCACGCATTGGGGGACCGACGGCGTCGACGGCTTCTCGCCGAAATGGGTGTACGTCGTCGTCACGGTCGGCATCGGCGCGGCCGTGGTCGTGCTGGATGCGGCTCTGGCGTTGACCGCACACCGCTTCCCGCAGAACAGCAGCTCGACGATCGGCCCCTGGTCGTCGACGGCGCGATTCCTCGGTGCGGTGAACTTCGGCGTCGCGGTGATGATCGCCGTCATCGCGCTGGCAGGAGCGGGTATCCAGCGCGGACTCGCCGATGCTGCGGATGCACCGGATATCGGCGGCTGGGTCGCGCTCGGCTTCGGTCTGCTCATCGCGGCCGCGGTGCTCGGCTGGTTCCTGCAGCCGCAGAGTCCTCTGGTGTCCGCGGAGCCGGAGCCTCTCGATCCGAGCATCCCGCTCGGATCGAGTGAGCGCGTCGTCTGGTTCGGCACGGCGACGATGGCCCGTTCGGGCGTGATCGTGCTCGTCGTGGCGCTCGCCGTGCTGGTGATCACCACGGTGTTCGTCGCGGCGAGCGGCAGGGGAGAGTGGGGGATGCTCGCGGCCCTGACTGTGGTCATGACGCTCGTGACCGGCACGATGATCGTCTTCAGGGTGCGAGTGAACTCCGAAGGACTCCGGGCGCGTTCGCTGTTCGGATGGCCGAGCAACCACGTACCGCTGGACCGCATCGCCCAGGTCGACGTGGTCCAGCTCGACCCGTTCCGCGAGTTCGGAGGGTGGGGCTGGCGGCTCGCCGTCGATGGGCGCCGGGGGATCGTGCTGCGCGCCGGTGAAGCGCTGCAGGTGACGCAGACCAACGGGCGGGTATTCGTGGTGACGGTCGACGGCGCATCCGATGCCGCGGCGGTCCTCGATGCCCTCCGCATCCGAGCCGTCGACGGCCCTACCCGAGGTGATTCATGAACATCCGCATCCGTCCGATCGCCACCATCTCCTTCGTCGTCCTCGCCCTCGGACTGGCCTGGCTCGTCGCCCTGCCTCTCTGGCTGGATGGCGGTCTGGGGAATCCGCTGGCGGGTGTTCTGCTCCCCGCTATGATGTTCACCCCGGCGGTCGCGGTCGTGCTGGTGATGGCCGTGCTGCGCCCCGTGCCCCGGGGAGAGCGGTTGCGCTTCCTCGGCATCTGGCCGCTGCGCCCTGCGAAGCGCGTCATATGGATGCTTGTCATCGGCTGGCTCGTGCCGCCACTGCTCGTCGCGCTCAGCATCCTGCTCGCAGCGGCTCTGGGATTCGTGCAGCTCGACTTCGCGTTCTCCGGCTTCGCCCGAGAGCTCGAGAAAGCTCTGCCTCCTGGCACGCCGCTGCCTCCCGTCGGCATCGTCGTCGCCGCGCAGGTGGCGACGATTCCGCTCGGCGCCCTGTTCAACGGCATCCTCGCTTTCGGTGAGGAGCTGGGATGGCGAGGCTGGCTCGTTCCGGCGCTGCGGCCGATGGGAACGTGGCCCGCACTCGTTCTGAGCGGTGCGATCTGGGGCGTGTGGCACAGCCCGGTGATCCTGCTCGGATACAACTTCGGACGGACCGACGTCACCGGGGTCCTGCTCATGATCGGAGGGTGCGTCGCGTGGGGCATCCTGCTCGGCTGGCTGCGCCTGCGATCCGCGTCGATCTGGCCGGCCGTGCTCGCGCACGGTGCGCTGAATGCCGCGGGCGGGCTCATCGTGCTGTTCGCGGCTGCGCAGCCCGATCTCGCCCTCGCGGGCCCGCTCGGTGTCGCAGGGTGGATCGTGGTCGCGGTGGTCGTCGTCGTGCTCGTCCTCACGGGTCAGCTCCGGCGACAGCCGGACCTCGCCGGCTCGGCAGTCCCTCCCACGCATCCGGCTCCCGCCGCCCCTTGACCGCGACCCGCGACGCGGGGTTGGCTGAGGACATGGATTCCACCCCCGCGGCCTGGGCCGCAGCCGACGTCTTCCTCGCCGACACGCTGGTCGGCCATGACCCAGGACTCGAGGCGGCACTGGATGCGCAGCGCGCGGCCGGTCTGCCGGAGATCGAGGTCGCGCCCGTCGGCGGCAAGCTGCTGAGCGTGCTCGCCCGGATGAGCGGTGCTCGGCGGGTGCTCGAGATCGGGACGCTCGGCGGGTATTCGACCATCTGGCTCGCTCGTGCCGTGGGGCCGGAGGGGAGTGTCGTCACGGTCGAGGCCGAGGCTGGCAACGCGGCCGTGGCTCGCGCGAGCATCGACGCGGCAGGAGTCGGCGACCGCGTCGACATCCGCGTCGGACGCGGTGCAGACGTGCTGCCGACGCTGGACGGGCCGTTCGACCTGGTGTTCATCGACGCAGACAAGGAGTCGAACACGATCTACCTGGACTGGGCCGCCAGGCTCGGTCGACAGGGCACCGTGATCGTGCTCGACAACATCGGCCGCGAGGGAGAGATCGTGCGCGAGGACTCGACGGACCCGAAGGTGATCGGCACCAGGGACGGATTGCGGATGCTGGGAGAGGACCCGCGCTTCGATGCCACCGCGCTGCAGACGGTCGGCGTCAAAGGCTGGGACGGCGTCGCCATCGCACTCGTCGTCTGAGCCGGTTCACGTCTGAAATCGCGCCGACGCGACGGGCTAGACTGACCACGGATCGACGTCGCTCCACCACAACACTTTTCCGAACAAGGAGCACTTCTGTGGCACTGATCGAGGCTGTAGGCGCACGCGAGATTCTCGACTCGCGCGGTAACCCGACCGTCGAGGTGGAGGTGCTCCTCGACGACGGCGTCGTCCAGCGAGCAGCCGTCCCCTCCGGAGCATCCACCGGCGCGTTCGAGGCGTACGAACTGCGTGACGGCGACAAGAGCCGCTACGGCGGCAAGGGCGTCCTCAAGGCCGTCTCCGCGGTGATCGACGAGCTCGGCCCGGCCATCGAGGGCGTCGAGGCGAGCGAGCAGCGCATCGTCGACGAGATCCTCAACGAGACCGACGGCACCGAGAACAAGCAGCGCACCGGCGCGAACGCGATCCTCGGCGTCAGCCTCGCGGTCGCCAAGGCCGCCGCCGACTCGGCCGATCTGCCGCTGTTCCGCTACCTGGGCGGCCCCAACGCACACCTGCTGCCCGTGCCGCTGTTCAACGTCATCAACGGCGGCGAGCACGCCGACAACGGCATCGACATGCAGGAGTTCTTCCTCGCGCCGATCGGCGCAGAGTCCTACTCCGAGTCGCTGCGCTGGGGCGTCGAGACCTACCACGTTCTGCGCAGCGAACTGAAGGCCGCCGGCTACGCCACGGGCCTCGGCGACGAGGGCGGCTTCGCCCCCGACCTGCCCAGCAACCGCGAGGGCCTCGAGTTCCTCATCAAGGCGATCGAGAAGGCGGGCTTCACGCCTGGCAAGGACATCGCGCTCGGCCTCGACGTCGCCGCCACCGAGTTCTTCAACGACGGCGTCTACCGTCTCGACGACAAGGACTGGACCGGCCCCGAGCTGATCGAGTATTACCAGGGTCTGGTCAACGACTTCCCGATCGTCACGATCGAGGACGCGCTGGCCGAGGACGACTGGGACAACTGGAAGCTCCTCACCGAGGCTCTCGGTTCGAAGGTGCAGCTCGTCGGCGACGACCTGTTCGTCACCAACCCGCAGCGCCTGGCCGATGGCATCAAGCGCGGTGTCGCCAACTCGCTGCTGGTCAAGGTCAACCAGATCGGCACCCTGACCGAGACGTTCGACGCCGTCAGCCTCGCGCAGCGCTCGGGCTACACGGCGATGCTGTCGCACCGTTCGGGCGAGACCGAGGACACCACGATCGCCGACCTCGCCGTCGCCACGAACGCGGGCCAGATCAAGACGGGTGCGCCTGCTCGCTCCGAGCGCGTCGCGAAGTACAATCAGCTTCTGCGCATCGAGGAGGAGCTCGGCGACGCGGCAGTCTTCGCCGGTCGTTCAGCCTTCCCGCGTTTCAGCGCCTGATCGGCTGACGCGCACGCGCTGACTGAACACGTCGAGGGCCGCTGACCCAGCGGCACGAAAGAAGGGGGAGCCATGGCGAGACGTCCGGCTCCCCCTTCTCCGTCTCCCCGTGCACCGGCCCCCGCGTCGAAGCCCGCCGCTCGCAGGGACCGGCAGGCCACGCGCAGCGTCGATGTGCGCGAGTGGGCCTCGGGCATCCGTCTGTCCGCCTTCTCGGTGATCATGCTGTCGCTGGTCGTGCTCGGCGCCTGGGTGCTCGTGCCCACGATGGGGACGTTCATCGACCAGAGGCAGAAGATCGCCGCCCTCGAAGCGTCGATCCTGGTCTCGCACGACGAGATCGCGGCGCTCGAGAAGGAGCGCGAGCGGTGGGACGATCCTGCGTACATCACGACCCAAGCGCGCGAGCGGCTGTACTACGTCAAGCCCGGCGAGGTCGTGTACCTCGTCGACAACGACCTCGATCCTGCCGCTCTGCCACGCGAGCAGGAGCCGGTGAGCGACACCCTCGAAGAGAAGCCGGCCGACTGGATGCCGCAGTTGCTGCGAACGCTCACCGCCGCGGGTCTCAGCCAGACGGCCGTCCCCGCGCAGTGACGCGCCCGAGCGGGAACGCTCTGGGCATCCTCTCGGCAGCCTCCCGTACGCTGGAGCCGTGACCACGCCGCCCTTCGCCGCCCCCACTCCCGCCGAGCTCGCCGTCGTCTCCGCGCAGCTCGGGCGCCCCGCGCGCGGCGTCGTCGGCATCGCGGCGCGCTGTGCGTGCGGCAACCCCACCGTGGTCGCGACCACCCCTCGTCTGCCCGACGGCACGCCGTTCCCGACGTTCTACTACCTCACGCACCCGGCTGCGACCGCAGCGATGTCGACTCTCGAGGCGACTCAGGTGATGCCGGAGCTGGCGGCGCTCCTCGCCGACGACGAGGACATCGCCGCGGCCTATCTCGCCGCGCATCACGCCTATCTCGGCGACCGCGCCGAGTTCGGCGAGGTTCCCGAGATCGACGGCATCTCGGCCGGCGGCATGCCCTCGCGCGTGAAGTGCCTGCACGCCCTCGCCGGTCATGCGCTGGCGGCAGGGCCGGGTGTGAACCCGATCGGCGACGCGGCGCTCGCTCGCTCGGCCTGGTCGCCGGCTGTCTGCCGCTGCGAGGAGCCGGGTGCGGCGCTGCGTGAGGCACCGGACGCATGACCGTGCGGCGGATGCTGCGCGCCGCCGTCGCTGTGGCGGCGGTGGCGGCATCCGTCCTGATCACCGGCGCTGCGGCGACACCCGGCCCGGTCCCCGACGACCTCACTGATCCCGTGCGGGCCAGCGAGTACTGGCTCGACGCGGCGCACATCCGCGAGGCCTGGCAGACGACGCGCGGCGAGGGCGCGACGATCGCGGTCATCGACACGGGCATCGCCAAGGTCCCGGGGGCCTTCGACGGCGCCGTCGCCGACGGCACCGACGTGTCGGGCAGCGGTACTTCCGATGGACGGACACCGCTGGGCGCGATCGACGGCAATCACGGCTCGTGGGTGGCGTCGCTCGCCGCCGCGCGGGGATCCGCGGAAGGAACCGGGATGATCGGCGTCGCGCCGGAGGCGAAGCTGCTGTCGATCTCGGTCGGCTTCGGCGCGGCAGCATCCGTTCCGTTCTCCGAGCAGATCGCCAAGGGCATGCGCTGGGCGGTCGACCACGGCGCCGATGTGATCAATCTCTCGTTCACGACGAACACGCTGGACTGGGATCAGAGCTGGGACGACGCGTTCCTCTACGCCTTCGAGCACGACGTGGTGGTCGTCGTGGCTGCAGGCAACCGGGGGAGCGGCACCAACATCATCGGCGCACCCGCCACGATCCCCGGCGTCCTCACGGTCGGCGGAGTCGATCAGACCGGCGTCGCGAGCCTTGAAGCCTCCACGCAGGGGATCACGATCGGCGTGTCCGCACCCAGCGAGGGACTCATCGGAATGTCGGCCGACGGCACCCTTGCGTCGTGGAACGGGACCAGCGGCGCCGCGCCCATCGTGGCAGGCGTCGCGGCGCTCGTCCGCTCCGCGCACCCGGACATGACCGCGGCCAACGTCATCAACCGCATCATCAAGACGGCCACGCCCGCGGCGGGCATGACCGCGGTGCCCGACGCGCTGTACGGCTACGGTCTGCTGAACGCCCAGGCCGCCGTGACCGCCGACGTGCCCTCGGTCGACAAGAATCCGATGGGCGACCTCGCCGAATGGGTTCGGCTGTTCCGCCGTGCGCAGACCGAACCGCTTCCCGAGCCCACGGCGACCCCGATCGCGATACCGCCGCTCCCGGCTGCTGATGCCCCCGCCGAGGCCACCTCGCCCCTCCTTCCCAGCGCCGATTCACTGCGTTACGGTACCCTTCCGCTCATCGCGCTCACAGTCCCTGGTATCCTGGTAGCGCTTGGCGTCACCGCAGCTGCCCGGCGCATCCGATCGGCGCGCGCTCGCACGCCACATTCCTGACTCCGAGGAGTTGTCCCCCTGTGCCTCAGAACAGCACTGTGCCCAAGATTCTGATCGTCGGTGGAGGCTACGCAGGCTTCTACACCGCGTGGAAGCTGGAGAAGCACCTTCGCAAGGGTGAAGCCGAAGTGACCATGGTCGACCCGCTGCCGTACATGACGTACCAGCCGTTCCTCCCCGAGGTCGCCGCAGGCTCGATCGAGGCGCGTCATTCGGTGGTGGCGCACCGTCGCCACCTCAAGCGCACCAACGTTCTCACCGCGAAGGTGACGGGCATCGATCACGCGAACAAGGTCGCCACGATCACGCCTCCGATCGGCGAGTCGTACGAGTTCGCGTACGACCACATCGTCGTCACGGCCGGCGCGGTGTCGCGCACCTTCCCGATCCCCGGCATCGCCGACAACGCGATCGGGCTCAAGACGATCGAAGAGGCCGTCGCGATCCGCGACCGCCTGATGTCGAACTTCGACAAGGCGGCCTCCGTGCCCGCCGGGCCCGAGCGCGACCGTCTTCTGACCGTCATCGTCGTCGGCGGCGGCTTCGCCGGCATCGAGGTCTTCGCCGAGCTGCGCTCTCTCGCCTCCTCGCTCCTGTCGAAGTACCCGCAGCTGACCTTCGAGGACACGCACTTCCACCTCATCGAGGCCATGGGCCGCATCATGCCCGAGGTGTCGCTGAAGACCAGCGAGTGGGTCCTCAAGGATCTCGCCAAGCGCGGCGCCAACGTGCATCTCGACACGCAGCTCACCGGTGCGATCGACGGCAACGTCGAACTCTCCACGGGCGAGGTCATCCCGACCGACCTCATCGTCTGGACGGCCGGCGTCATGGCGAACCCGACCGTCGTCCGCGGCGGAGACCTCCCCGTCGAGGAGCGCGGTCGCATCCAGACCCGCGCCGACCTCCGCGTCGGCACGGCCGACGAGTTCGTCGAGGGCGCCTGGGCCGCAGGCGATGTCTCGGCCGTTCCCGACCTGTCGGGCGGCGGCGTCGGTGGAATGTGCGTGCCGAACGCGCAGCATGCCGTTCGCCAGGCGAAGCTCCTCGCGAAGAACCTCGTCGCCGTGCTGCGCGGTGAGGAGCCCAAGGAGTACTTCCACAAGAACATGGGCGCGGTGGCCGGTCTCGGTCTCTACAACGGCGTCTTCCAGTCGGGCAAGATCGCTCTCAAGGGCTTCGTCGCCTGGGTGGCCCACCGGGGTTACCACGGCCTCGCGATGCCGACCTGGGAGCGCAAGTTCCGCGTCATCTGGGGCTGGTGGAACAACCTGTGGCTCGGCCGCGACCTTGTGAACCTGCAGACGGTGCAGAACCCGCGCTACGTCTTCGAGGAGTTCGCCGCACGTCCGCGCCCGGCGGCGGATGCCGCTCCCGCGGCGCCCAAGGCAGACGCACCGGCGAAGGCCGAGGAGAAGAAGCCCGAGCCCGCAGCCGCGAAGTAGTCCGCTGTCGCTCGAACGCCCCGTTTCCGAGAGGAAGCGGGGCGTTCGTCGTCCCGCCCGCCGGCTCACCGATCCGCGGTGACGGAACGACGCTGTACCCCCGGTCGGACTCGAACCGACACTGAAGCGATTTTAAGTCGCCTGCCTCTGCCATTGGGCTACGGGGGCGCGCTCGCAAGCCTACAAGCGGATGCCGGATGCGACGCGGTTCCAGGCGAGGCGACACCGGATACCCGAAGGTCATAGGGTGGGGGAGTGCTCGACCTCACTGATGAAATGAGCCCCACTCCAGTCGCACCCGAGTGGGAGGATCCCGCCCGCTACTGGCCGCGTCTCTCTGCCGCGACCGGACATCTTCCTGCGCCCGTCGCCGTGATCGATCGCGAGGCGTTGCGGCACAACGCGATGGATCTTCTCGTGCGTTCGGGCGGGCTTCCGATCCGTGTGGCGTCGAAGTCGGTCCGCGTGCGCGCGGTGCTCGACGCGGTGCTCGCGCTGCCGGGGTTCCGGGGCATCCTCGCGTTCACTCTCGCAGAGGCGCTGTGGCTCGCCGAGACGCACGACGACATCGTGATCGGCTATCCCACGGTCGATCGGGCGAGCCTCGAGCGCCTGTTCGCCGACGAGCAGGCAGCCCAGCGCATCACGCTGATGGTCGATGACGTGGCGCATCTCGACCTGATCGACAGCGTCGCCGCACCGGGAAGCCGCCCCGAGATCAGGGTCGCGATCGACGTCGACGCCTCGCTCCGTTCGCCGGTGCTCGGTCACATCGGCGTCCGCCGCTCCGGTCTGTTCTCCGCCGGCGAGGTCGCCGCTTTCGCGCGCAGGATCGTCTCGCGTCCCGGCTTCCGTCTCGTCGGCCTGCAGATGTACGACGCGCAGATCGCGGGTCAGGGTGACAACGCCGGCCCCGATGCACCGCTCATCCGCGCGGTGCAGGCGATGTCCCGCTCCGAGCTCCGCGACCGCAGGGCGGCGATCGTCGCGGCGACAGCTCCGATCGCACCTCTCGAGTTCCTCAACGGCGGCGGTACCGGTTCGCTCGAGTTCACGGGCAGCGACGAGTCGCTCACGGAGGCGAGTGCCGGAAGCGGCCTGCTGGGCGGGCATCTGTTCGACGGGTACCGCTCGTTCAGGCCCGCGCCCGCAGCGGCGTTCGCCTTCGACGTCGTCCGACGTCCCACCCACGACATCGCGACGGTGCTGGGTGGCGGGTGGATCGCATCCGGCCCCCCGCTCGCCTCTCGTCAGCCTCTGCCCGTGTGGCCGGAGGGTCTGCGGACCCTGCCGCGTGAGGCGGCTGGGGAGGTGCAGACACCGCTCCAGGGCCGCGCAGCCACCGGGCTCGGCGTCGGTGACCGCGTCTGGTTCCGCCACGCCAAGAGCGGCGAGGCAGCCGAGCGGATCGACAACTATCATCTCGTCTCGGCAGACGAGGTCATCGACGAACTGCCGACGTATCGCGGTGAGGGAAAGGCGTTCCTGTGACGAGAATCGGCGGCACCTGGCAGAACTGGGGGCGGTCGGCATCCGTGAAGCCGCTGAGGGTCGAACGCCCGCGCACACCGGAGGGTGTGCAGCGCGCCGTGCGAGCGGCCGTCGCGCAGGGACTGACCGTGAAGGCGGTCGGCGCGGGCCACAGCTTCACCGGAATCGCGGTGGCACCCGGAGTGCTGCTCGAGCTGGACGACATGCAGGGACTCGTCTCGGCGGATGCCGCGACCGGGCGCGTCACCCTTCTGGCCGGCACCCGGCTGCACCGCATCCCCGCGCTGCTCGCGCCCTACGGGCTGGCGATGCAGAATCTCGGAGACATCGATCGTCAGTCCATCTCCGGCGCGATCTCGACGGGTACGCACGGCACCGGCGCCCGCTTCGGAGGCCTGTCGACACAGGTGGTCGGCCTCACCATGATCACCGCCGCGGGGGAGTTCCTGCGCATCGATGAGGAGCGCAACTCGGAGATGCTCCCGGCCGCCGCGTTGGGCCTCGGCGCACTGGGCATCGTCGTCGAGGTCACGCTGCAGTGCGTGCCTGCATTCGTGATGCAGGCCATCGACGAGCCGGCTCCTCTCGCCGATGTGCTCGCCACGCTCGACGAGCGGGTCGCGGCATCCGATCATTTCGAGTTCTACTGGTTCCCTCATACCGAGGTCGCCCTCACGAAGAGGCAGACGCGGCTGCCCGAATCTGCGAGACGTGAACCGCTGCCCGCCGTCGGCAGGTGGATCGATGAGACTCTGCTCTCGAACGGCGTCTATCGCGTCGTGTGCGCAGCGGGCCGGGGAGCGCCCGCGATCACCCCGCCCTTCAGCCGCCTCGCGGTCAGACTCACCGGCGATCGCCGCTACACAGACCTGTCGCATCGCGTTCTCACGCAGAGCCGCACGGTGCGCTTCCGCGAGATGGAGTACGCGCTTCCTGTCGAGAACGTCGTCCCCGCCTTCCGTGCCGTGCAGGCGTTGATCGCCCAGCGCGGATGGCGCATCGAGTTCCCGATCGAGGTGCGCTTCGCGCAGGAGGACGACCGGTGGCTGTCGACTGCTCACGGCCGCTCGACCGGCTATATCGCCGTTCATCGATACTGGCGGAACGATCCGACGGTCTATTTCGAAGCCGTCGAGCAGATCATGCTCGAGTACGGAGGACGCCCGCATTGGGGCAAGCTGCACACGCTCTCGGCCGAGCAGCTGCGTGAGAGATACCCCCGCTTCGACGACTTCACGGCTCTGCGAGACCGGCTCGACCCCGAGCGCCGCTTCGCCAACCGCCACCTCGACCGCATCCTCGGCGCATGATCGCCAGCGCGGCGTACCCAGTCGACGCGCAGACTGCGTCGATAGGATGAGAGAAACACGAGGAAGGGTGGGGCTCTGATGGAATGGCTCGTACCGGTACTGATCATCGTCGGTCTGGTTCTGCTCATCGGAATCTATCTCTGGGCGACCTACAACTCGCTCGTGCAGCTCAACGTCCGCGTCGATGAGGCCTGGAGCGGTATCACCGTTCAGCTGAAGAGGCGGGCCGATCTCATCCCGAATCTCATCGAGACGGTCAAGGGCTATGCCTCTCATGAGAAGGCCGTGTTCGAGAACGTCACCCGTGCGCGCGCCGAGACGCTGTCCGCCGGCAGCCCGGGTGCTGCAGGCATCGCCGAGGGGCATCTGCAGCAGGCTCTGCGCAGCCTGTTCGCGGTCGCCGAGGCGTATCCGCAGCTGCAGGCGAGCCAGAACTTCCTCCAGGTGCAGTCCGCGCTGGTCGACACCGAAGACAAGATCCAGGCCGCGCGCCGGTTCTACAACGGCGGGGTGCGCGAGCTCAACACGAAGATCAAGGTCTTCCCGAACAACATGTTCGCGAAGGGCCTCGGCTTCACCGAACGCGAGTTCTTCGAGGTGGCCGACAGCGGAGCGATCTCCGAACCTCCCCGCGTGCAGTTCTGACATTGATGACGAAGGCCCGGTGCATGCACCGGGCCTTCGTCATGTGAACGGATGCCGAGCGCATCCGTTCGGTCAGCGGGGAGAGCGGTCTCTCCTCATGCGGCGCCGAGCGCGGAGGCGATCTGCGCGTATCGGTCGGCTGGATCGAGCGTGAGTCCGGCCTTCACGAAAGTCGCCCAGTCGTCGCCCAGCACCTCCTGTGCACCCGACTCGATCGCGTCGAGGCCGGCAGCCGCCAGCTCGGCCGGGCTGATCTTCGGCGCCGGCACGCCCTTGGCCATGTCAGTGTCGACCAGGCCCATGTGCACTCCGACCACATGGGTGCCCTGTGACGCGAGCTCGAGCCGCGTGCTGTCGGTCAGCATCCACGCCGCCGCCTTCGATGCCGCGTACGCGCCGACTCCCGACGTCGTGAACCACGACAGGGCCGAGACGACGTTGAGGATGGCCCCGCCGCCGTTGGCGCGGAGGATCGGGGCGAACGCACGCGTCATCAGCAGCGGTCCGTAGAAGTTCGTGTCCATCTCGCGCCGGATGTTCTCTTCATCTCCCGCAACCAAGGCCGTGCCGGTGGAGATGCCTGCGTTGTTGATCAGGATCTGCACGTCGTCGGCGACGTGTACAGCAGCCGCGATCTGGGCTGAGTCGGTCACATCGAGCGTGATCGGAACGACGCCCTCGGCGGTGATTGTGTCGGCATTTCGAGCGGCGGCGTAGATCTTGCCCACTCCACGCGCCTTGAGCTGCTCGACGAATGCTGCACCGATGCCGCGGTTGGCTCCTGTGACGAGGACGACTGCGCCGTTCAATTCCATGACAAACCCATTCTGTAGTGATTGCTATTGATTGCCTGCCGACGCTACCACATTGTGTAGTGGTCATTACGGTATGCTTTTGGCATGGCAGGCCGACCCCGGAGCTTCGATCGCGACGCAGCGCTCGCCGTCGCGGTCCAGCAGTTCTGGCGCGAGGGATACGAAGAGACGTCAGTCGCGAGGCTGACCGCCGCGATGGGCGTGTCGCCGCCGAGCCTCTATGCGGCGTTCGGCGACAAGGCCGGGCTCTTCGAGGAGGCGTCGCAGCTCTACTTCCGCCGCACGTGCGAGGGACTCGACGCCGCAATCGCGCTGCCCACGGCGCGTGAGGCCGTCTTGCGCATGCTCCAGGACACGGCTCGAGCGCACACGGACACCGCGACGCCACCCGGATGCCTGATGCTGACCGAGCCGCGGCTCGCCGCGCAACGAGAAGAGGTTCGGCGCAGGCTCGGAGAGCGCCTCGATCAAGGGGTGCGCGACGGCGACCTGCCTCCTGAGACGCGCACCGAACAGCTGGCGTCGTTCCTCGTGGCTGTCATGCGCGGTATGTCGGGGTGCGCTCGAGACGGCGGAAGCACCGAGGACCTTCTGGCCATCACGGAGACGGCGATGGCCGCGCTTCCGTCGCCGCGGTGACAGGCGTCACCAGATGTCGATCTCGACCTTCTCAGGGCTGATCTCGACATCGCCGCGCACGGCCCAGTTCTCGGTGCGATAGGTCTCGGTGCGCGGCGAGCCGTCCTGCCCTGTACCGGTGACGGTGGCCACGAGGACGCCGCCGCCCGCCGTGAACGAATCGCCGTCGAGCTCGAGCATCGGCAGCTTCTCCACCCGATAGCGGATGCCGGAGACCGCGGCGAACTCGGTGCCCCACGGGATGCTGATCCCGCAGCGCTCCGGAGGCACGCTCTCCGTGCTCTCCGCGCACGCGGTCAGGACGGCGTCGAGCTCGTCCTGCGCGCGGTCGGCCGCTGGAGCCGACGTGGTCGCCACAGCCGTCGGTGTCGGTCTCTCGGACGGCGGAGCGGTGCTGCCCTGCCAGAGGATCCACAGGGCAGCGCCGGCGAGCACCACGGCCGCGCCGCCGCCGATCGCCCAGCCGGTGCGGCGAGTCACGCCACGACTTCTCTCGCGTGAACGTGCCGCCTCACGGACGCCTCGGCGCGGGAGCCGAGCGCCTCGTGCAGCGTGCCCGCGGCGGTGCCCCAACCCGACACCGACACGTGCTCGAGGCCCTGCCAGGCCGCAGCGAGCGCGAGCTCGCCGGCGATGAGATCCGCGTCGTCTGAAGGGCGCGCCTGCGGCTCCCACCAGGCCGATTGCACCTGCAGCGTCGAGGCGGCACGATCGGCCTTGAGATCCACGCGTGCGACGATGCGGTCGCCCACGAGCACGGGCAGCGAGTAGTAGCCGTACCGGCGCTTCTCGGCAGGCACGTAGATCTCGATGCGGTAGTCGAGGTCGAAGGCGCGCAGCGCCCGGTCACGGAACCAGACGACCGGGTCGAACGGCGTCAGCAGGGCGGCGGCGTTCACGCTGCGTGGGAGAACGGCATCGGCGTGCCGCCAGGCCGGCAGAGGCCGCCCCTGTCTTTCCCAGCCCTTGACCCGCACAGGCATCAGATCGCCTGCATCCGTCAGTTCGCCGATCGCCGTGATGACAGCGGAGCGATCCCGGATGCGGTAGTAGTCGGCGAGGTCGGATGCGGTCGCGACGCCGTGCGAGCGTGCGGCGCGGCGGACCAGCTCACGCATCGCGTCTGGCACCGGGATCTCCTGCGCCAGGATGTCGGCGGGGACGACGTGCTCGGCCAGCGCGTAGCTGCGCTCGAACCCCTTGCGCCCGCTGATGGCCACGTCTCCGGTGCGCCACATGTGCTCGAGAGCCAGCTTCACCTCGTCCCAGTCCCACCAGGTGCCGCGCTCTCGCGGAGCGTCGGCGCGGATGTCGGCCGGGCGCAGCGGACCGCGGGAGCGCAGTTCGTCGCGAACCCAGGCCAGTGTGCGTTCGTTGCTGGCCGCCCACGAGCCCGCCTTCGCGAGCCTCGCTCGGAAGTACTCGCGGCGAAAACGCCAGAGCGGCCAGTCCTGGATCGGCATGAACGTCGCCTCGTGCGCCAGGTACTCCACGTAGTGCGTCGTCTTCGCCATGAAGACGCGGTCGAGAAGATCGGGGTCGTAGGAACCCAGGCGGGAGAACAGCGGCATGTAGTGCGACCGCGCGAAGACGTTGACCGAGTCGATCTGCAGCACGCCGAGGCGCCCCATGACGGTGTGGATGTGTCGCGCGGCGACGGATGCCGGGCGCGAGCGCGTGAAGCCCTGTGCGGCCAGCGCCATGCGTCGTGCCTGTGCGGCGCTGAGTGAGTCGGTCACGTCGTCAGCGTATCGCCGGGTGCGGACATGACGACTCGACCGCTCCGCAGGTCCGTGTCCTGCCGGCGCTCATCCCGGCTGTGCCAGCCCCGTAGGATTGTCAGATGAGCGAAGAGCAGCGTCTGCGGCTGAAGGATCTCTTCCGCCCGCGTCCGATTCCGACCGACCGCACCGTCACGACCGAGGCCGACGACGCGGTCCCCATGGGGCTGCGCGTCACCGCGGGCTATGCATGGCGGGTGCTCCTGATCGCCGCGGTGATCGCGGGTTTCATCTGGATCGTCATCCAGCTGAAGCTCCTGGTGATCCCGCTGATGGTCGGCATTCTCGTCACCGCCCTGTTGTGGCCGGCATTCGAGTGGATGCTGCGCAAGAAGTTCCCGCGATGGGTCGCCGTCGCGATCTCCATCATCGGCACTCTCGGGATCGTCGCCGCACTGATCACGCTGGTGGTCTGGCAGATCCGACAGCAACTCGAAGAGGTGCAGGCGCGCAGCTCACAGGCGGTGGACGATCTGCAGCAGTTCCTGATGGGCGACCCGCTCAATCTCACTCAGAAGCAGATCGACGGCTACCTCGAACAGGCCGGAGGGTTCTTCAACGACCAGGCCGACCTCTTGCTGAACGGCGCGCTCAGCGTCGGCACCACCGCGGCGCACGTCGTCACCGGCGCGGTCCTCGCCCTGTTCATCCTCATCTGCCTGCTCGCCGACGGCGGGGGCATCTGGAAGTGGACGCTGCGCCTGTTCCCGCGCGTCGCGCGCCCGGCAGCCGACGCCGCAGCCCGCAACGGCTGGGCGACGATCGTCAATTACGCACGCACCCAGCTGCTCGTCGCGGCGATCGACGCGGTCGGCATCGGTCTCGGCGCCGCGCTCCTCGGCGTCCCGCTGGCCATCCCCGTCGCCGTGCTGGTGTTCCTCGGCTCGTTCGTTCCGATCGTGGGTGCCGTCGTCACGGGCGCGCTCGCCGTGCTGCTCGCCCTCGTGTACAACGGCCCGTGGATCGCGCTGGCGATGCTCGGGGTCGTGCTGCTCGTCCAGCAGCTCGAGGGCCACATCCTCCAGCCGATCCTGATGGGCTCGGCCGTGAAGGTGCATCCGCTCGCGGTGGTGCTCGTGGTCGCCGGCGGATCGATGATCGGCGGCATCCCCGGTGCACTGTTCGCCGTGCCGCTCGCGGCGTTCGTCAACGTCGCGGCCGTCACCGTCAGCACCGGGTCCTGGCGCACCGGCGACCTGCCCGACGCAGACCTTATCTGGAGTACAGTTCCGCGTCAGCGGAGAAGGAGCAATCGATGAGCGCAGTCCCCAGCCTGACCGAGTTCGAGCACGCCGCTCACAGCCTGGCTGAGGTGATCTCGCACACGCCGACGCTCCCGTCTCGTGCGCTGTCCGACATTCTGGGCGCTCCGGTGCTGCTGAAGATGGAGAACCTGCAGCGCACCGGGTCCTTCAAGATCCGCGGCGCCGCGTACCGCCTTTCCCGCCTCAGCCCCGAGGAACGGGCACGCGGCGTCGTCGCAGCTTCCGCCGGCAACCACGCGCAGGGGGTGGCGCTGGCCGCTCAGGAGCTGGGGATCAAGGCCACGATCTTCATGCCGCTCGGCGTGCCTGTGCCCAAGCTGCTCGCGACGCGCGGATACGGCGCGGACGTCGTGCTGGAGGGCGAGACCGTCGCCACCTCGCTGCGACTCGCGGCCGAGTTCGCCGAGCGCACCGGCGCCGTCGCCATCCCGCCGTTCGATCACCGCGACGTGATCATCGGCCAGGGAACGCTCGGTCTCGAGCTGCTCGAAGACGCACCCGAGGTCGACACGATCCTTCTCGGCATCGGCGGAGGAGGCCTCATCGCCGGTGTCGCCGCTGCAGTCAAGGCTCGGGCCGCCGAGCTCGGCCGCAGCATCCGCATCATCGGCGTGCAGGCCGAGAACGCCGCTGCCGTGCCACCTTCCCTCGAAGCCGGTCATCCGGTCGACATCGTGACGCGGCCGACGATCGCCGACGGCATCCTCGTGGCGCGCCCCGGAGCGATCCCCTTCGAGATCATCAAGGATCTCGTCGACGAGGTCGTCACCGTCACCGACGACGACCTCGCCCGCGCGATCCTGATCCTCCTCGAGCAGGCGAAGGTCGTGGCGGAGCCTGCCGGCGCCGCCGGCGTCGCGGCGATCCTCGCCGGCAAGGTCAAGCCCACGGGCACGACTATGGCGGTGCTCACAGGCGGCAACATCGATCCGCTGCTGCTGCAGCGGGTGGTGTCGCACGGTCTTGCGGCATCCGGTCGCTACCTGACCATCCGCATCCCGCTTCCCGATCGTCCCGGTCAGCTCGCACGGGTCTCCGAGCTCATCGCCGAGGCCGGCGCCAACGTGATCGAGGCGATGCACACCCGGCACGGTCACGGTCTGCAGATCAGTGAGGTGTTCCTCGAGCTGAGCGTCGAGACGCGCGGGCCCGAGCATTCCGAGCACACGTTGGACACCCTGCGCCGCGCGGGCTTCGAACCGCTCGTCGTGCCCGACTGAACTCAGGCGCCGTCCGCGACCAGCGGGAGAAGCCCCCGCCTTCGCGTGGCGCCTGCTGTCGCTTTCCTCAGGGGATTCCGGCCGTCGGTGCCATCCGAGAGCGGGGCGCAGGCCCGGCCCACGGATCCCGCGGCGCCATGCATGTCCGCACGACGATGCCCCCGCATCCGATCGGGCGCGGGGGCATCGCTGTGTCGCAGGACGGTCAGCCCGTGTACGTCTCGACGTTCACGATCTCGACGTCGATCGAGCGACCGTTCGGAGCCTCGTACGACGACTTCTCGCCGACCTTGAGGCCGAGGATGGCCTGACCGAGAGGGCTGGCCTCGCTGTACACATCGAGGTCGCTGCCGACCGCGATCTCACGGCTGCCGAGCAGGAAGACCTCTTCGCCACCCGCCACGATGGCGGTGACGACGGTGCCGGGTTCGACGATTCCGCGACTGGCCGGCGCCTCGCCGACCTTGGCGGTCTTCAGCAGGTTCTCGAGGGTGCGGATGCGCGCCTCCTGCTTGCCCTGTTCGTCTTTCGCGGCGTGATAGCCGCCGTTCTCCTTGAGGTCGCCCTCTTCGCGGGCGGCCTCGATGCGCTTGGCGATCTCGTCGCGGCCGGTGGTGGACAGGTGCTCCAGCTCAGCGACGAGCCGGTCATAGGCTTCCTGTGTGAGGAAGGGAACCTGAGCATCGGTAGACATGACGAAGCTCCTTCGTTCGGTATCCCGGCCGGAGCCTCCGGGGGATATGCCAAGACGCCCTGGCACGGTGCCAGGGCGTCGTCTGTCTTCCTCGAGTCTAGGCGACCCAGCAGGTGTTCACCAAACCTGTCGTGGCCTCGGCCACCGTGGGCACGGTCGCCGAGATGGCCTGAGAATGCTCTTCGCCCGCCGGGATCTCGACGACCTTCCAGCCGACGATCCCGAACTCCTCGTCGAGCGCCTCGACGACGCACGCGACGTCCTTGCCCTGCACGCCGGTGAGCTGGAAGCGCACCGTGACCGTGTGGGAGTCGACCAGGTCGAAGCCCAGGTCATCGGCATCCACCGACTGCATCTCTCGGGTCGCGGTCATCCACGCGAAGGCGCCGACCCCGACGACGGCGATGATGATCGCGATGACCCAGGGCGCCCGCTTCCTGCGGGTACGGCCATAGCGTTCGTCGAGCTCTTGTGCGGTCGTCACGGGTGGGGTCTTCCGGTCGTTAGGCTTGTCTCTACAGGTTATGCGACCTGCATATGAAAGGCCGACACATGCGCGCTCTGACCGACACACCGATGCCGACGCCCACGATGACGGTCGACCCGCAGCTCGTCTCGCCCGGCTTCATCGGCTTCGCAGCGGTCGTGGTCATCCTGATCGCCGTCGTCCTGCTCATCCTCGACATGAACCGCCGCATCCGCCGGGTCCGGTACCGCGAGGAGGTGCGGGAGGAGCTCGACGCCGAGGAAGCTGCTCTCGCTGCGGACCGTGCGACGGAGACCGATGCGGACCTGCCGATCGTCGACGAGGGCGACGACGACCCCTTCAAGAAGTAGCCGACGGCGCTCAGGACGTCCGCGGGGGGGCAGTGGATCCCCGGACGATCAGCTGGGACTCCAGATCGACGATGCCGGCAGGGGCCGCGCCTGCGACGGCCTGCAGAAGCACTTCTACGCCGAGCGAGCCGCATCGCTCGATGGCGAGCCGCACCGTGGTGAGCCCGGGCTGCTGAGCCGAGGCGATCTCGATGTCATCGTTGCCGATGATGCTGAGATCCTCCGGGCACCGCCTTCCGAGATCGGCGATCCCCGCCTCCACGCCCAGCGCGATCAGATCGTTGTAGGCGATCACGGCTGTCGCGCCGCTCGCGAGCACGGTGGCGGCGGCCGCCCGACCACCTTGGATCGACGCCGCCTGATGGTGGAGAAGCGTGAAGCGGACGCCGAGGTCCTCGCAGGCGTGTGCGATCGCGCCGCCGCGGCGTCCGTCGGCCCACGACTTCTCCGGCCCGGCCGCATACGCGATATGGCGGTGCCCCAATGCGAAGAGGTGCTCGACGGCCTGGCGCGGTCCGTTCTCGGTGTCCATCACCACGCAGTGAGCGCCTTCGATGATCCGATTGACGACCACGAACGGAGTGTTCCCCGCGAGCGCGAGCAGCTCGTCGGTGGGAAGTCGCGGCGAGCACAACAGCATCCCGTCGAGTCTGCGGGCGCGGGTGATCTGCTCCCGCTCGCGCTGGAGGTTCTCATCGGTGTTGAAGAGGACGGTCGAGTGCCTACCGTGCCAGGCCTGGGACTGGATGCCTTTGAGCAACATCGCGTAAACCGGGCTCGCGACGTCGGGGACGACGACGCCGAAGGTCTTCTCGGACGCTGTGGAGTGCGGAGTCTCGTAGTCGAGCTCGGCTGCAGCGTCGATGACGCGCTGCAGGGTGGACGGTGCAAGTCTCTCGGGCTCTCCGAATGCGCGCGAGGCGGTCGCGAGGGACACACCCGCCAACCGGGCGACGTCGGTCAGTGTGGCAGCCACGGCCCTCCTTGTTGCTTTCGCAGATCACTGCATCTCATGATGACGCATCCCTCATCGTTGCAAACACTTGACAAGAGTTGTACAACTACATCACACTGGTTGCATGCCGGTCATAGAAGATCCTTCCGTCCGTTTCGGACGTGCCACGGCCAGCGGCGCCTCCGTTCCCGCGGCACCTTCGTCTGCCGGAATCCTGCACCTCGGCCTCGGCAACTTTCACCGTGCGCATCAGGCCGTCTACACCGCCGCCGCCGTCGCTGAAGGGGGCCGGGACTGGGGCATCATCGGGGTCGCTTCCCGCTCCCGTTCTGTCGTCGACGCGATCCGCGCCCAGGACCATCTGTACTCCGTCGCGGAGATCTCACCCAGCGGGATGTCTCTCACCGTCCCCGGTGTGCACACCGACGCCTTCGTCGCAGCCGAACAGCCGGCACGGGTCGTGTCGAGCGTCGCCGATCCCGCCATCCGGGTCGTCACGCTGACCGTCACTGAGAACGGCTACAGTTACTCCGCGTCGACGGGCCGGCTGGACACCGATGACCCCGGTGTCATCTCGGATCTCCGCGGCGGCGATCCGACGACGACCATCGGGCAGCTCGCGCGCGGGCTGCAGCGCCGCGCGGCCGACGGCGCACCCGTCACCATCCTCAGCTGCGACAATCTCGCCGCCAACGGCGAGCACACCGGGAGCCTCGTCCGAGAGTTCCTCGCGGCGCTTCCGGGCTCAGAAGGCGCCGAGGCGCTCGCGTATCTCGATCAGTCGGTCGCATTCCCCTCGAGCATGGTCGATCGCATCGTGCCGGCCACGACCGCGAAGCTGCGCAGGGATGTCGCCGGCGTGCTCGGAGCCTGGGACGAGGCCACCGTGCCTGCAGAGCCGTTCACGATGTGGGCCATCGAGGATCGGTTCGCCGGAGGACGACCAGCATGGGAAGCCGGCGGCGCTGTCTTCACCGACGAGGTCGGTCGGTATGAGCAGATGAAGGTTCGTCTTCTCAACGGCACGCACTCCCTGATCGCGTACCTCGGAGCTCTGCGGGGCGAGGCGACCATTCCCGGCGCCATCGCGCTCGACAGCATCGAGAACGCTGCCAGAGCCGTGCTACGGCGCGAGTACGGTCCGTCGGTGGACATGCCCTCGGACGTCGACCCGCGCGCATACGAGGAACAGCTCTTCGAGCGCTGGGGCAACAGCGCTCTCGGGCACCGGACCACGCAGGTGGGCACCGACGGATCGGTGAAGCTCGGGCAGCGCATCCCGCAGCCTGTCGCGAGCGCGTTGGACAGCGGACGGATGCCGCACATGATCGCGCTCACCACGGCCGGGTACCTCGCGTGCATGGCACCATTGAGTGGTTTCGATCCGGGTCCCCACGCTGCGGCGATGACCGATTCTGCGCGTGAGCGGCTCGCCGTGCTCGCTGCGACCTCGCGAGACGGGCGCGACCTCGCGCATCGCGCGATCGCCGGACTGCATCTGTTCGGTCAGGACCTCGCTGAGCGCACCCCCTTCATCGATCGAGTCGGCGAGTTGCTCGACACGATCGTGAGGTACGGCGTGGACGCCGCGATCGGGGAGAGCGTGAGCGCATCCGAAGCATCAGAACATCTGCAAGCTCGAACGAAGGAGACGCCCCGATGAAGAGGCTGGCCATCCATGGCAAGGAAGACATCCGCTGGGAAGACACGCCCATCCCGGAACCGAGCGAAGGCGAGGTGCGACTCCGCGTGAGGTTCGTCGGCATCTGCGGCTCTGACCTGCACTACTACTTCCACGGTGCGAACGGCGAGTACACGGTGCGCGAGCCGCTGACACCCGGGCACGAGCTCTCCGCAGTCGTCGACCTCGACCCGTCCGGTCGGCTTGCGCCCGGGACGAACGTCACGGTCCACCCCGCCCGCTATGGCGCATCCGTTCCGGGGCTGGAACATCGCCCGCATCTGCGCACCGGCGGCGACTACCTCGGCAGCGCCGCCACGATGCCGCATCGTCAGGGCGGGGCCGCGGAGTACCTCCTCGTCGAAGAACACATGATCCGCGTGCTTCCCGACGGGCTCTCCCTCGAGCGTGCCGCGCTCGCGGAGCCCCTGGCCGTCGCACTCCACGCCGTCGGTCTCGCCGGCGACATCAGCGGCGCGCGTGTCCTCGTCACCGGGGCCGGCCCCATCGGTCTGCTCGTCGTCGCCGCGGCGGCGAACGCGGGGGCGGCGACGATCGCAGCGAGCGATCTCCGTCAGGAGCCGCTCGATCGTGCGGCATCCCTCGGCGCAGCGGAACTCCTGCTGGTGGCGCGCGATCCTATCGCCGACGAATCGTACGACGTGATCTTCGAATGCTCGGGAGCTCCGGTCTCGCTCACACAGGCCGTTCGCGCGGTCCGTCGGGCAGGCACAGTGATCCAGGTCGGGATGCTCCCGAACGCCGAGACCGGAATCAATCTCGCACCGATGCTCGCCAAAGAGTTGACGCTGCGTGGAGCCTTCCGTTTCTCGACCGAGATCGATGACGCGATCGATCTGCTCTCGGCGACCGACGCACTCGACGCCGTCGTCTCGCACATCCTCCCGGCATCCGACGCCGCAGACGCCTTCGCCGTCGCTCGCGATTCGTCGGCATCGGCGAAGGTGCTCCTCAGCTTCTGACGGACGCCGAGACTTCACCCCGCCTGCGCGACGCAGCGACCGACTCACCCACACGCAGCACGATCACTCATCTACGAAGGAGTAACAATGAGCTCTTCCCCCCTCTCCGGAGTGAACTCTCCGGAAACCTCGCCGACCGGGAAACGGTCGATGAGCGACCTCGTCCGCGCGGCCGTGTCCGGTTGGCTCGGCACCGCCCTCGAGTTCATGGACTTCCAGCTCTACTCGCTGGCAGCCGCCCTGGTCTTCAATCAGGTCTTCTTCTCGTCCAACGACCCGGGCATGGCCGTCGTCCTGGCGATGGCGACCTATGGAGTCGGCTACGTGGCCCGCCCGATCGGCGCCGTGTTCTTCGCTCGCATCGGCGACAAGATCGGCCGCCGCAAGGTGCTCTACTACACGATCCTGCTGATGGGGGCGGCCACCACGCTGATCGGCTTCCTCCCCACCTACGGGCAGGTCGGGCTCCTGGCGCCGATTCTCCTCGTCGTGCTCCGCCTGGTGCAGGGCTTCGGCGCCGGCGCGGAGATCTCCGGGGCCGGCGTGATGCTCGCCGAGTACGCGCCCTCGAACCGCCGCGGAGTCGTGGCATCGCTCGTCGCGCTCGGCACCAACTGCGGCACCCTGTTCGCCTCGGGTATCTGGGCGATCCTGCTCGCCGTCATGGTCCAGGAGGACGTCATCGCGTGGGGCTGGCGAATCCCGTTCATCGGCAGTGCCATCATCATGCTCTTCGCGCTGTGGGTCCGCTTCAACCTCAAGGAGAGCCCGGTCTTCGAAGAACGCGCCGACGTCGTCGACGGGCGGGCGCTCTCACGGGACGACATGGTGGAACTCGCCACCAAGACCAACGACATCCGCACGCTGGAGTCGCTGCAGCGCAAGCCGATAAAGGCGGTCGTCGTCTCCTTCCTCCTGCGCTTCGGCCAGGCGGGCAACTCCGGTCTGATCCAGACGTACCTGATCTCCTTCATCACGGTCACTCTCGCGGTGCAGAAGGGCGTCGGTCCCGAGGTCGTCATCGTGTCCTCGCTGGTCGGCTTCCTGACGATCCCCCTGGTCGGCTTCCTCGGCGACCGGTTCGGACGTCGCCGGATGTACATCGTGATGACCTCGCTGTCACTGCTGCTCATCGTGCCGACGATGCTCGCGATCAACTCCAAGGAGGTCGGCTGGATCTTCGTCGGCTACGTCATCATCCACAACGTGTCGGTCTTGGGTCTCGCGTCGATGGAGAACATCTCGATCCCCGAGATCTTCGGCGCCCGCAACCGATACACGCTCACCGCCGTCGTCCGCGAGATCGCGGCGATCATCGCGACGGGCGTCGGCCCGATCGTCGTCGCCGCCTGGGTGGCCGCCACGACCGGCAGCGTCATCCCGATCATCATCCTGCTCGGTGTCTTCACGGCCTGTGCGCTCGCCGCCGCCCTGATCGCGCCCGAGTGGACCGGCCGCGACCTCACCGATCCGCGCGCCGCGATGTGATCTGCTGCGCACGCGCAGCTCAGACCGAACGGTGCGGCCGCCTGGCCGGCGGCCGCACCCTGCAGAGGAGCAGACATGACCATCGAGAACGTCACCGTGAACGTGACCAGCCCTGGCCGCAACTTCGTCACGTTGAAGATCGTGACCTCCGACGGCCTCATCGGCTGGGGCGACGCCACTCTCAACGGGCGGGAGCTGGCCGTCGCGTCGTACCTGTCGGATCACCTCGCGTCGATCCTCGTCGGCCGCGACGAGGATCGCATCGAGGACACCTGGCAGTTCCTGTACCGCTCGCCGTACTGGCGTCGCGGGCCAGTCACGATGGCAGCCATCGCTGCGGTCGACATGGCGCTGTGGGACATCAAGGCGAAGAAGGCCGGCGTCCCGCTGTACCAGTTGCTCGGCGGGGCCAGCCGCGAGGGGCTCCGCGCATACTGCCACGCCTCGGGCAGCGACTATGCCGCGCTGAAGGACGCCATCACCGGATACGTCGAGCAGGGCTTCACCGCCGTGCGCGTGCAGACCGGGGTGCCCGGCCTCGGACAGATCTACGGAGTCGCGTCCAACAAGCCCGGTGCTCGCTACGACTACGAGCCGGCGAAGCGCGCCGCCGACGGCAGCGCGGCGTCGGCCCCGACGGAGGAGTCGTGGGACACGCACGCCTATCTCGCCCACATGCCGGGTGTCTTCGAGTCCATCCGCGCCGACTTCGGCACCGATCTGCGTGTCCTCCACGACGGCCATCACCGCATGTCGCCGATCGAGGCGGCGCGGTTCGCGAAGGACATCGAGCCGTACAAGCTGTTCTGGCTCGAGGACTGCACCCCCGGGGAGGACCAGACCGCGCTGCGTCTGGTGCGCCAGTACTCCACGACACCACTCGCGATCGGTGAAGTCTTCAACTCGGTCTACGACTACCAGACTCTCATCACCGAGCGGCTGATCGACTATGTGCGTTCGGCAGTCACCCACACCGGCGGCATCACCGCGATGAAGAAGTTGCTCGACTTCGCCGCGATCTACGGAATCAAGTCGGGCATTCACGGGCCGACGGACATCTCACCGGTGGGAATGGCCGCCGCGCTGCATCTGGGCCTGGCGATCCACAACTTCGGGATCCAGGAGTACATGCCGCACAACACGACCACTCTCGAGGTGTTCCAGACGTCGTTCACGTTCGACAACGGGTTCCTGCACCCCGGTGAGACTCCGGGCCTCGGCGTGGAGCTCGACGAGGATGCGGCGTCGACGTTCGAGTACACCAAGGCGTACCTGCCCGCTAACCGGCTGACCGATGGAACCGTTCATGATTGGTGAGGCTCGGCGTGCCCTTCCACTGCGCACCGCCACGTCGCGACTGGTGGTCGTCGTGCGCGCCGCATCAGCCGCGGACTACGAACCGGTCCTCGACGTGCTCGTGGACGCCGGCATCCGCAGCCTGGAGCTGACCCTCACCACGCCGGGCACGATCGAGCGTCTGGGGTCGCTCATCGAGCGGTACGGCGCTGACGCCGATGTCGGAGTGGGCACAGTGGTCGATCGAGAGCAGCTGTCCCGCACGATCGATGCGGGGGCGCATTACATCGTCACGCCGATCACCTCGGCCGAGCTGATCGAGCAGTCCGTCACGCATGGCGTGCCGATCATCCCCGGCGGACTCACCCCCACCGAGCTCTTCGCCTCGTGGTCGCGCGGTGCCTCCGCCGTCAAGGTGTTCCCCGCGAGCCAGGTCACGCCCGGATACGTCAAAGATCTCCGCGGGCCGTTCCCCGGCATTCAGGTGGTGCCGTCCGGCGGCATCGACATCGACGGCGCGGCAGAGTGGCTCGAAGCCGGCGCCGCCGCGGTGAGCGTCGGCGGTCCACTGCTCGGAGACGCTCTGCGCGGCGGAGATCTGCGCGCCCTGCGCGCTCGTGCCCTGAGGTTCGTCACGGCCTGTTCGCAGGCGCCGAGGGCGCATCGGTCCGCGGTGCCGACACGTCCATAGATGCTGCCGGGTTGGGATGCCGGTCCGACACTCGACGGGATCGAGGTCAGGCCCCGGTCTCGCGTTGATCGTCAGATCGCTCGCGCCCTGCTCAGGCGGGTACGCCGAGCGAGGGGCTCAGCGGTGCCAGGGCGATGAGCAGGCATGCGGCCCAGTGGCACAGGAATGCGAGCACGGTGCACACGTGGAAGATCTCATGGAAGCCGAAGCGGCCCGGCCACGGGTTGGGCTTCTTCATGGCGTAGACGACGGCGCCGCCGGTGTACAGCAGTCCGCCGACGATGACGAGCACCATCATCGCGAAATTCGCGTTCATCAGGTCGACCATGTACATCACGGCCGCCCAGCCGAGCAGCAGGTAGAGCGCGACATACAGCCAGCGCGGTGCGTTGATCCAGAACACCCGGAACAGGATGCCGAGCAGCGCGCCGCTCCACACCAGGACGAGCAGCAGCAGCCCCTTCTGCGGAGGAAGGGCGAGGACGGCGAGCGGCGTGTACGTGCCGGCGATCAGCAGCAGGATGTTGGCGTGGTCGATGCGCTTGAAGATCATCTTGACCGTCGGGCGCCAGTCGAAGCGGTGGTACAGCGCGGAGTTGCCGAAGAGCAGCATGGACGTGGCCATGAACACGGCAGACGCCCACTTGCCCGGGGTGCCGACCGTCAACGAGATGAGCACGATGCCTGCCACGACCGCGATCGGGAAGGTGCCCGCGTGGATCCAGCCGCGCCAGGTCGGCTTGATCTCGATCGCGGCGTCTTTCGCGGCCGCGTCGAGAAGAGGGAGTTCAGGCATGTCGGCCGGCGAGTTCTCGGGTGTGCTCACCTTTTCACTCTAGGCGGGGCAGCATGCCCACGGCCGTACATATCCTCAGCAACCGCACCGGATGCCGGGGGACGGGCGCGGTAGCGTAGGGAGGTGATGTCACGGGAGAGCCAGGGGCGGGGACCGCTGTATCGGCTCTACAGCAGCCGCCTGCGCCGGCACCTGGACCCTGCCACCATGCCGCACCACGTCGCGATGATGATCGACGGCAATCGTCGATGGGCTCGCCAGCTCGGCTACACGACCCCGGCCGAGGGCCATCGGGCCGGAGCCGCGAAGATGCGGGAGTTCCTGGGCTGGTGCGACGAGCTCGGCATCCGCGTGGTCTCGTTGTATCTCCTCTCCAGCGACAACCTCCTCAAACGCGATTCCGCCGAGCTGGCCGACCTCATCGAGATCATCGCCGAGCTCGCGGACGCGCTCTCGAGGGAAGGCAACTGGCGCGTCAAGCACGTCGGACGCAGCGACATCCTTCCGGCGGAGCTCGCGAAGGTCCTGGCGGATGCCGAAGAGCGCACGCGGGACCACACCGGCCTGCATGTGAACCTCGCCGTCGGCTACGGTGGCCGCAACGAGATCGTTGACGCCGTGCGCAGCATCATCACCAAGCACGAAGCGTCAGGCGGCACGATGGAGGACCTCGCCGCCCATCTCACGCCCGAGATGATCGGCGAACACCTCTACACCGGTGGGCAGCCCGATCCCGACCTCGTGATCCGCACCAGCGGCGAGCAGCGGCTCAGCGACTTCCTGCTGTGGCAGAGCGCGCACAGTGAGTTCTACTTCGTCGAGGCGCTCGGCCCCGACCTCCGTCAGGTCGACTTCCTTCGCGCGATCCGCGACTTCGCCGATCGTGATCGGCGCTTCGGGCGCTGAGCGGCACCGTGCCAGAATGGCGCGGTGAGCACCTTCGACGACTACCTCGCGACGTTCGACACCGAGCCCGGCTATCTGAACTGGGCGGCTTTCGGGCCGTTGTCGACATCGGTGCGCGAGGAGGTGTTCGCCGACGCGGATCTTCTCGGCACCGGCCGCCCGTCTTCTCTCGCTCTCGTGGGGGAGCGCGTGGGAGAGGCGAAGGAGCTCATCGCCGAGCTTCTCGGTGCCGAGGCCGACGAGATCGCCCTCCAGCCGTCGTCGACGCACGGACTGATGCACGCGCTGTACGGCCTGTCCGGTGCGGTGATCGCCTCGACGGCCGAGTTCCCGAGCGTGAGTCTCACCCTGGAGCGCGCAGCCCTGGCGTCGCGCGGCGCCGTGAGCCCGCGATGGATCGCTCCGCCCGACGGCAGGGTGACGACGGATGCCGTCGCCGACGCGCTCGACGACGAGGTCTCGGCCGTCGCCGTCAGTCACATCGACTTCCGCACGGGCTACCGGGTCGATCTCGCCGCCCTCCGGGAACTCATCGGGCCCGACCGTCTTCTCATCGTCGACGCGGTGCAGTCCTTCGGCATCGTCGACGACGACTACGCCGCGGCGGATGTCGTCGTGGGTCACGGCTACAAGTGGCTCCGAGCCGGCCGCGGTACGGGTTTCGCCCGCTTCTCGGTACGGGCACGCGAGCGCATCGTCCCCGTGCTCAGCGGAATCACCGGCACGTCTGCCGCCGGGCTCCCCGCCGACCAGCTGCCCGAACCGACGGCATCCGCCCAGGCGTACACCGTGAGCGGCCCCGATACGCTCGCGGCCGCTCGTCTCGCGGTCGGCGTGCGCGGCGTGCGCGACGCCGGAATGGCGGCGGTCGAGACAGGCCTCGCCGAACGCGTCGACGCAGTGATCGAGATCGCCGACCGCAACGGGATCGCGGTGAGTTCGCCCCGCGCCCGTGAGCGACGAGGCGGAATCGTCGCGCTCGCTCCGCAGGAGCCGGCGCGGCTCGCCGCGGCTCTCGCCAACGCAGGGCTCGTCGTCACCGCGCGCGGAGCGGCGGTGCGGATCGCCCCGCACGCAGGCACGGATGCCGCGACCCTGGAGCTCCTCGACGAGGCGCTCGGCGCGTTCGGCAACGAGACGTTCATCAGCGCGTAACGAATGGCGGCGTGTCGAGCCGCGGTTAAGCAGACGGGTGGTCGTAGCTTCTAGGCATCGGGCATGGCGCCCGATCGAGTCGGCCTCAGGTACGCGACTCGTGACCCCCTGGTCGACTCGTTCGAATAGCCGGGAATCCCCGGGTCGGGAGTGGTCGTGACCTCACGTACAGCGCAGCAGACAGGCAGCACCGCGCAGCAGCAGTCCACCCGCAAGACGCCTCGCCAGGCAGCATCCGCAGGTCCTGATCAGGATCTGCGCACCTATGTGCTCGACACGTCGGTGCTGCTGAGCGATCCTCAGGCGTTCTTCCGATTCGCCGAGCATTCGGTCGTGCTTCCCGTGGTCGTCATCAGCGAACTCGAAGGCAAGCGGAACGACCCCGAGATCGGCTATTTCGCGCGTCAGGCGCTGCGGCACCTCGATGATCTGCGGATCGAGCACGGCCGACTGGACTTCCCCGTCGAGGTCGGCGAGGGCGGAACCCTGCGCGTGGAACTCGCGAACACCGACGCCTCGGTCCTTCCCGCCGGCATCCGTCTCAGCGACAACGACACCCGCATCCTCTCGGTGGCCATGCACCTCGCCCAGGATGGGCAGGACGTGACGATCGTGTCGAAGGATCTGCCGATGCGCGTCAAGGCGGCGTCGCTCGGCCTTCGTGCCGAAGAGTACCTCGCGGAGCAGGCTGTCGACTCCGGCTGGACCGGCATCACCACTCTCGACCTGTCCGGAGACGAGATCAGCGACCTCTACGAGAGCGAGGTGGGAATCAGCGAAGACGCCCGAGGGTTGCCGGTCAACACCGGCCTCATCATCCACTCCGAGCGCGGCTCCGCCCTCGGACGGGTGACAGGTGACGGGGAGTACAAGCTCGTGCGCGGCGATCGCGAGGTTTTCGGCATGCACGGGCGTTCGGCTGAGCAGCGGATCGCGATCGACCTGCTGCTCGACCCGGAGGTCGGGATCGTGTCGCTGGGGGGACGCGCCGGCACCGGCAAGTCGGCTCTCGCGCTGTGCGCAGGCCTCGACGCCGTTCTCGAGCGTCAGCAGCAGAAGAAGATCATCGTGTTCCGGCCGCTGTTCGCGGTCGGCGGGCAGGACCTCGGATACCTCCCGGGCGACCGCGACGAGAAGATGGGACCCTGGGGCCAGGCGGTGTTCGACACCCTCGGCTCGGTGGTCTCGGGAAACGTCATGGAAGAGGTCGTGGAGCGCGGGATCCTCGAGGTGCTGCCCCTGACGCACATCCGCGGGCGTTCACTGCACGACGCGTTCGTGATCGTCGACGAGGCGCAGTCGCTCGAGCGCAACGTGCTGCTGACGGTGCTCAGCCGCATGGGCCAGAACTCCCGTGTCATCCTCACGCACGATGTCGGTCAGCGCGACAACCTCAGGGTCGGACGACACGACGGCATCGCGAGCGTGATCGAGACGCTGAAGGGACACGACCTCTTCGCCCACGTCACGCTGATGCGCTCCGAGCGCTCCGCGATCGCCGCGCTCGTCACCGAGCTGCTGGAGGGCACCGAGCTCAGCTGAGCGGCTCCACTTCCGGGGCCGACACGCCACATCGGGGGACGGATTCCGCATTTCGTCCCCCGGTCTGGTGTGTCGTCCCCCGAACTGAATTCACGCGTGATCCCGCAGCCGGGTCATCGCGGCCAGGATGGCGGCTTGTACGGTCGACCAGTCGTGAACGACCTGGGCGTAGGTGAACCTCAGGGTCTCGTATCCGAGACGGGATGCCGCGGCATCCCGCACCAAGTCGTCATGGCGCCGATCAGGGCCGCTGTGATTCTCCTTCCCATCGACCTCGATGATCAGGCGATCTCCCACCACGAAGTCCACTCGTCCGACACCAGGGATCTGCACCTGAGTCGCGAGGACGATTCCGATGATGTGAAGCCGCAGGCGCAGAAGGGACTCCAGACCGCTCTGCGCGTCGGAGCGCGCGATATCGACCAGCCACCGAGCCAATGCCGGCAGAGCGCGACGTATGCGCAGCGCAGCAGCACGGCTCAGCTTGCGGAGGTTCAACGCGGACTCCAACGAGGCGAAGAACGACTCGTCGCCCTCGCACTGGTGCAATTGAAGAAGTGCTGTCTCGATGTCGACCACGCCAAGGGGAACATCGCCGAGGAAGTAGTGGCTCGTGCAACGGCATCCGCGGTGCTCGAAACGACGTCCGCGGCGGCCTACCCAGACGTGCGGGCGGAGGTCGTCATTGAGCACCCAGACACCGTGCTTTCGGAGCGCGACCGCGCAGGTGAGCGCGCCGCCGTGCTGTGTCGCGGATCGCACTTCCGCGTGCACCGAGGTCGTACCGAATACGCCCGGACGCAACCGCTCCACTTCGCCATCGCGAACCGCACGCGACAGCCGCGGCCTGCTTATGCCGTGTGCCTGAAGAGTGGTCCCGCGAGCAATGCCGCCGAGGGAGATGAGGGTGGCGCGAGGATCCAGCATGTGCTCATCGTGCGAGGAACACTCCGTGTCGGCATCCGCTGATCCGCCAAGACGACGGATTCGGTGGAGAACTCCCACCGCCTTGGCGATTGTGCAGGACGAACACAACGGGGGCCGACACACCAGATCGGGTGACGAAAAGAGGTTTTCGTCCCCCGATCTGGCGTGCCGGCCCCCGAAGAGGGATGCCCCGGGGACCCGGCGTCAGCCGGCGTGGGTCATGCTCAGCAGGTCGAGCTTCTCGTCGAGCTGCTCCAGCGTGAGTTCGCCGCGCTCCACGTAGCCGAGGTCGATCACAGCATCGCGCACCGTGATGCCCTTGGCGACCGAGTGCTTCGCGATCTTCGCGGCGGCCTCGTATCCGATCAGCTTGTTCAGCGGGGTCACGATCGAGGGGCTCATGCCGGCGAAGGCGGCGGCGCGGTCGAGGTTGGCCTGAAGGCCGTCGATCGTCTTGTCGGCGAGCACGCGCGAGGCGTTCGAGAGCAGGCGGATCGACTCGAGCAGCGCCGTACCCATGACGGGGATCGCGACGTTGAGCTCGAAGGAACCGGATGCTCCGGCCCACGCGACCGTCGCGTCGTTGCCGATCACGCGGGCGCAGACCATGAGCACAGCCTCGGGGACGACAGGATTGACCTTGCCGGGCATGATCGAGGAACCGGGCTGCAGGTCGGGGATGTGCAGCTCGCCGAGGCCCGTGTTCGGCCCCGAGCCCATCCAGCGCAGGTCGTTGTTGATCTTCGTCAGCGAGACGGCGATCGTGCGCAGGGCGCCGGATGCCTCGACAAGGCCGTCGCGGTTGGCCTGAGCTTCGAAGTGATCCTTCGCCTCGGTGATGGGCAGCTCGGTCTCGGCGGCGAGCAGCGCGATGACCTTCTGCGGGAAGCCGAGCGGGGTGTTGATGCCGGTGCCCACGGCGGTGCCGCCGAGCGGGACCTCGGCGACGCGGGGGAGCGCCGACTGCACGCGCTCGATGCCGAGACGGATCTGGCGGGCGTAGCCGCCGAACTCCTGGCCGAGGGTGACGGGGGTGGCGTCCATGAGGTGCGTGCGGCCGGACTTGACGGCGTCCTTCCACAGCTCCGCCTTGGCCTCGAGGGCCACCGCGAGGTGGTCGAGAGCCGGGATCAGGGTGTCGATGAGTGCCTGCGTCACGGCGATGTGCACGGACGTGGGGAACACGTCGTTTGACGACTGCGAGGCGTTCACGTGGTCGTTGGGGTGCACGGACGCGCCGAGGATGCGGGTCGCGAGGGTCGCGAGCACCTCGTTCATGTTCATGTTGGAAGAGGTGCCGGAGCCGGTCTGGTACGTGTCGACCGGGAACTCGCCGTCGTGCGCTCCGGCGGCGACCTGGTCGGCAGCCTGCGCGATCGCGTCGGCGATCGCGCCGTCGAGCGTGCCCAGCTCCTTGTTCGCCAGAGCGGCGGCCTTCTTGATGCGTGCGAGGGCGGCGATCTGCGTCGACTCCAGCCCCTTGCCCGAGATCGGGAAGTTCTCCACGGCGCGCTGCGTCTGCGCCCCGTAGAGCGCGTTCACGGGCACCCGCACCTCACCCATCGTGTCGTGCTCGATGCGGTACTGCGCCTCGTCGCCGCTGCGCTGGTGTGTGTCGGTCATTCCGAACCCTCCTTGGTTTCGGGGGCGTTCCCCTGGATGTGTGTGTGGTGCTATCGGGGGTCTGTGGTGTCGAGGCCGACCGTGATGACGGGGACGGCGGTGCCTTCGGACAGGCGGTAGTTGGCGCCGACGATGCCCAGCCGGCCCTCGGCGACGGCGTCGCTGATCAGCTCGGACGACTGCAGCAGATCGCGCACGGTGTTGCGCAGGTGCTCCTGGCCGACGAGTTCGGAATCGATGTCGGCGACCGTCGTGCCGCCGTTCTCGACCAGCACCTTGCGGGCGGCGGGCACGATCGGCGCGATGAGCTTCCAGATGTGCGGCGGCAGGGGCGCGGCGTCGATCGCGGTGCCGTCGATCGCGGCCCGGACGGCGCCGCACGAGTCGTGGGCCAGCACGACGATCAGCGGCACATCGAGCACGGCGACCGCGTACTCGAGGCTCGCCACGATCGACTCGCCGATGACCTGACCGGCGTTGCGGACGACGAAGAGGTCGCCGAGTCCCAGGTCGAAGATGATCTCGGCCGCGAGACGCGAGTCGGAGCATCCGAAAAGGGTCGCGACGGGATTCTGCGCCGCCGCGAGGGTCTTGCGACGGGCGACGTCCTGGTTGGGATGAGCAGGCGCGTCGGCGACGAAGCGCTGATTGCCCTCCTGCATCTGCTTCCAGGCGGCAGCGGGGGTGAGCGTCCGGGTCATGATGCCTCCGAGAGCGAGTCGATCTGCGGTGTGAGGGATTCGGCGAGCTCTGCTGTCGAATCGGCCGATCGCGAGCCGTAGAGCAGCACGTAGTCGGCCCCGACCTGCGTGCCGATCGCGTACGTGATGTTCTGCTTCGCGCCGGCGTCGCCGGGCTCGTACACATCCCACTTCCGACCGTCGATCGTGACGGTGTCGGTCGTCGCAGTGCCGTTCAGACGCTGCGGCGCCCACGACGAGTCCGCGTCGAAGGCCTGGGCGAACTTGATGAATCCGCGTTCGTCCTCGTCCTTGGGGGCGAGCGTGACATCCCAGACCACGGTCGAGCCGCTCGTGAGCTCGGCCTTGTTCACTCGCCAGAATGTGCCCGGTTCGGGCACGATGACGGCGCGATCCATGGTCGATTCGACGTCTGCGGAGATGGCGGCGAGGTCGACGTGAGGCGCGGATGCCGGCTCGCCGCGGGGAACCGCGAAGACGATGACCGCGACGACGGCGAGGGTGACGATGAGGGCGGCGACCAGGCTGCGCACGTTCTGGCTGGATCGGTACGCGCGGCTGGACTCCGCCTTGCGTGCAGCGGTCTCCTCCGGGGTCTCTGGTCGGCCGAGTTCGGCGACGATCGGCGCGGGCTTGTTCACGATTCGTCCTCGTCGGATGCTGCCGACCGGGCGGCGTCGAGGCGGCGCTTCGCGCCGAGGAGCCACTCCTCGCAGCGGGCGGCCAGCGCCTCGCCGCGCTCCCAGAGGGCCAGCGACTGCTCGAGGGTCGGTGCGCCCTGCTCGAGCTCGGAGACCACCCTGACGAGCTCGTCGCGAGCGGCTTCGAATGACAGAGTCTCAACGGGGGTGTCGTTCTGCGCGCTCACTCCTCCATCCTACGTCGTGCCGCGGACGCCCGTCGGCAGACGGAATCGGCGAAGCATCCCCCGATCTGGCGTGTCGCCCCTGGAGTCGTGACAGGCCCAGGCGTCGACGCGAGCGGGGGCGCCGACTCAGCGCCCTTCGGAGATCTCGCCGTCGGAGACGGCCGCCAGAGAACCCCGGTCGACAGTGATCGTGAGTGCGGTGCCGGCGGGCGCATCCGCCGCGTCGCGGAGGATGACACCTCCCTCGAGATGAGCGATGGCGTAACCGCGCGCGAGAGTCGCGGCGGGCGAGAGCGCGCGCAGTGATGCACGCAGCTCGGTGGTCCGGCGACCGGCCGTGTCCAGCTGCCGTGAGACCGTGTCGCGTCCGCGCGACAGCAGCAGCCAGAGTTCCTGCGCGCGTGTCTCGATGATCGGGTCGGGGGAGCGCAGCACCGGACGCGATCGCAGCTGCTCCAGCTGTGCGATGTCGTGACCGACGCGCTGAGTGAGCCTCATGGTCGCGCGAGAGCGCAGCTGGGCGATGAGCGCGCGCTGCTCGCCGACGTCTGGCACCACGCGCTTGGCGGCATCGGTCGGGGTCGACGCGCGGAGATCCGCGACGTCGTCGAGCAGCGGATGGTCGTTCTCATGACCGATCGCGCTGACGACGGGAGTGGATGCCGCGGCCACCGCGCGGATCAGCCGCTCGTCGCTGAACCCGAGCAGCGTCTGGGGGTCGCCACCGCCGCGGGCGATGATGATCACGTCGACCTCGGGGTCAGCCTCGAGCCGCGCGAGGGCGGCGAGCGTGTCGGGCACGCAGCGATCGCCCTGCACTGCCGCATACTCCGTGCGGAAGCGCACCTGGGGCCAGCGCAGTTCGGCGTTGCGGTGCACGTCCTTCTCGGCATCCGATCGCTCGCCTGTGATCAGGCCGATCACGTGGGGGAGGAACGGAAGGCGCTTCTTGCGTGCGGAGTCGAACAGCCCCTCCTGGCGCAGCTGCGCCCGGAGCCGTTCGAGCCGTTCGAGCTGGTCGCCGAGTCCGACGTGCTTCATGGCCGAGACGGCGAAGCTGAAGTCGCCGCTCTTGACGAAGTAGTCCGACTTGACGGCGGCCACGACATGGTCGCCCACGCCGAGGTCGTTCGGGATCCGTGCACGCACGCTCGACCAGATGCGGATCGAGATCTGAGCATCGGAGCGCGTGTCCTTGAGACGGGCGAACACGTTGCCGGCGCGCACGTTCCACGACGTGATCTCGCCCTCCACCCACACCGTGTTCCACCGCGCGATGAAGTCGCGGATGGTGGCGTTCAGCCGCGCGACCGAGGTCGGGGCGTCTGCCGTGGAGTCGCGGGGCGCGACCGCATCGGCCGGGGGCGTCTCGCCTGGGCCCGTCGCGGCTTCGAAGACCGTCATGTGCTCTCGTCTCTACCCGGCTCTGTACAGCTTGGCGGCGGTAGAATTCACATGTGACTTCGACTGCCGTGCATCTGCCTTCTCCGCGTGTCCCTCGAGTGCGTGCGGCGGCCGGGCGGCTTCAGGATAACCCGGTCGACGGACGCAAGAGGGTTCTGCTCGCCGCACCCCGCGGATACTGCGCCGGTGTCGACCGTGCGGTCGTCGCGGTCGAGAAGGCGCTCGAGCGCTACGGCGCCCCCGTCTACGTCCGCAAGCAGATCGTCCACAACATCCACGTCGTCACAGAGCTCGAGGACAAGGGCGCGATCTTCGTCGAAGAGGTCGACGAGGTCCCCGAGGGCGCACACGTCGTCTTCAGCGCGCACGGAGTCTCGCCGGCGGTCGTGAACGCGGCATCCGATCGAGGTCTGCACGCGATCGACGCGACCTGCCCGCTGGTCACCAAGGTGCACCGGGAGGCTGTGCGGTTCGCCCGTGACGACTTCGAGATCCTCCTGATCGGCCATGAAGGCCACGAAGAGGTCGAGGGCACCGCGGGAGAGGCCCCCGAGCACGTGACCATCGTGAACTCGCCCGCCGAGGCCGACACCGTCCAGGTGAAGGACCCCTCTAAGGTCGTCTGGCTGTCGCAGACCACGCTCTCGGTCGACGAGACGATGGAGACGGTGAACCGCCTCCGGACACGCTTCCCCGAACTGCACAACCCGCCGTCCGACGACATCTGCTACGCCACGCAGAACCGACAGGTCGCCATCAAGAAGGTCGCGGCTGCCGCCGACCTCGTGATCGTCGTCGGCTCGTCGAACTCGTCCAACAGCGTGCGGCTCGTCGAGGTCGCCCTCGAGCACGGCGCCAAGGCGGCCTATCGGGTCGACTACGCCGAAGAGGTCAAGCAGGAGTGGCTCGACGGCGTCGCGACGGTCGGCGTGACCAGCGGAGCATCCGTTCCCGAAGTCCTCGTGCGCGAGGTGCTCGACGCGCTCGACGGCGCCGGTTACCACGACGTCGAAGAGGTGCGCACGGCGGAGGAGGACCTCATGTTCTCCCTGCCCAAGGAGCTGCGACAGGACGCGGCGGGTCAGCGGGATGCGCGGGCGCTCGGCGGTCGGGTCTCGGGCGCAGCGGTCTGACCGCTGCCGCTCTCACGGTGGTTCACGATTCGATCGAACTGCATCTAGCGCTTTGGCATGCGCTTTCCTATGATCGGAGTTGCAGACGTCAGAGCATCGACGCTGCAGGTGGTGGATCGTCCCCAGCGTTCCGCGACCGACTTGGATGACGAGCGTCCCCAGTGCTCCGAGTCCGCGGCCCCGAGGAAGTCCCCACTTCGCCGGGGCCGCCGTCAGTTTCAGGGCCTGCTGTGAACCGCTCCGACATCGGGCCGTTAGCATGGCGGGATGAGCGATCAGCGGCCCCAGTACGGCGAACTCGCGACTCCGGAGGAGCAGCGCAGAGCTGCGGGGCTCCCCCCGCTGAGCGAAGTCGCCCCCGCGGCGCCCGAGCCGATCGCGGCGGCTGCGGCACCCGCATCCGCCCGGCCTCATCCGGTCGATCGCTTCGCGACGATCGCCCTCCTGGCCTACGGCCTCGTGAACGTCGTGATGACCGGGATGTCGTATCTCGATCTGCCCACGGTCCTGAACGAGGTCATGAAGATCCTCGGCATCGAGGGTGAGTTCACCGACTACGCGGCAGGGCGCCTGTGGGGCACTGTGTCCGCCGTCGTGCTCGCTGTCGGCTGGACCGCCACCGCCGTGCTGTCGGTCCGCCGACTGCGCCGCGGACGGATCACGTGGTGGCTGCCGATCGTCGGAGCGGTCGTGACGTCGTTCCTCGCCGGCATCTGCGTGATGGTCGCGATGATGGGAGATCCGGCGTTCGCCGACTACATCGTCAAGGCGGGATCGTGAGCCGGCTCGTGGCGGTGTGTGCTGTCCATCGGCTGCTGCCCGATGCCGGAACGGTCGGCATCACCGCGATCGACAAGAGAGCCGTCGACGGGCCGGTGAAGGTGGGGCCCTACGGCGCGTATGCGGATGTGCAGGCAGATCGCAAGCACCACGGCGGTCTCGAGAAGGCCCTGTACGCGTATTCGCAGGAGGACGCCGACTACTGGGCGTCGGAGCTGGCGCGAGAGCTGCCACCCGGCTGGTTCGGCGAGAATCTACGCGTCGAGGGCATCGACGTGAACGCCGCACTCGTGGGGGAGCAGTGGCGGATCGGGGCGAGCGTGATCGTCGAGGTCACGATGCCGCGCACCCCCTGTCAGACGTTCGCCCGGCGCGTGGGTGGGGACGCCGAGCGTGGATGGGTGAGGCGATTCTCCGAAGCGCGCCGCCTCGGTCCGTACTTGCGCGTCGTCAAGAACGGCAAGATCGAGGCCGGCGACGAGATCGTCGTGCTGCACCGCCCTGAGGGCGCGCCGACCATCCTCGACATCTACACCGGTCCTTGACGCAGAGGATCCTTCGAGGAAAAGAGAATGCCCCGGCCGTCGCGACCGGGGCATTCTTCGTTTAGCGCGTCAGCTCTTGGACTGGCCGTAGGAGCCGAGCTGGCGGGTCGACTCGACGACGCGCGCGGCCATCGCGGACTCCGCGACCTTGCCCCAGGCGCGAGGGTCGTACTGCTTCTTGTTGCCGACCTCGCCGTCGACCTTCAGGACGCCGTCGTAGTTCTTGAACATGTAGTCGGCGATCGCTCGGGTGTAGGCGTACTGCGTGTCGGTGTCGATGTTCATCTTGATGACGCCGTTGGCGACCGCCAGCGCGATCTCCTCGTCGGTGGAGCCGGAGCCGCCGTGGAAGACCAGGTCGAGCGGCTTGGCGGACGTGTGGTACTTCGCGGCGACCTGCTGCTGGATCTCGCCCAGCAGTTCCGGACGCAGCTTCACGCCACCCGGCTTGTAGACGCCGTGCACGTTGCCGAAGGTGAGTGCGGCGATGTAGCGGCCCTGCTCGCCGAGCCCGAGAGCCTGTACTGCCTGGTCGACGTCGGCGAAGGTCGTGTAGAGGGCATCGTTCGAGCCCTCGTGCTGCACGCCGTCCTCCTCACCGCCGACGACGCCGATCTCGACCTCGAGGATCGCGTTGATGGCCTTCATGCGGGGGAGGAGGTCCTTGGCGATCTCGATGTTCTCCGCGAGCGGCACAGCCGAGCCGTCCCACATGTGCGACTGGAAGATCGGGTTGCGACCGGCCTTCACCTCTTCTTCGGAGGCGGCGATCAGCGGCTCGACGAAGCCCGCGAGCGCGTCCTTCGGGCAGTGGTCCGTGTGCAGTGCGACCGTGATCGGGTAGTTCTTGGCGACCTCGGTCGCGAACCGGGCGAAAGCGAGAGCACCGGTCGCGCGAGCCTTGACGGTGTGCCCGGCGAAGTAGTCGGCACCCCCGGTGGTCACCTGGATGATGCCGTCGGAGCCGGCCTCGGTCAGGCCCTGGAGGACGGAGTTGATGGTCTGCGAGCTGGACACGTTGAATGCGGGGTACGCGAAGCCGCCGGCCTTCGCGCGGTCGAGCATTTCGGCGTACTGATCCGGGGTGGCGACGGGCATGAGAACTCCTGCGATTAGGTGAAGCCGGGACAGATGTCACTCTATCTGGGCATGCGAGCGGATGCCGTCGGAGTGACGCCCTCGACGATGCTCGCCTGCCATTCTGTTAAGAATCGAAATTCCTTCACCGTCGAACGAGAGAAAACCCCCGCCGAGGGAGGTGGAACTGGATACTGTTGCGGCATGGTGAGTCTGACTGGTGATCTGAGCCCTCTTCGTCCCGACCGCAACCTCGCGATGGAGCTGGTCCGCGCGACCGAGGCCGCGGCGATCCGCGCGGTGCCGTTCATCGGACGCGGTGCGAAGGAAGCGGCCGACGGCGCGGCGGTCGACGCCATGCGCGCCTTCCTCGGCACGGTCGCCTTCCAGGGCCAGGTCGTGATCGGCGAGGGCGAGAAGGACAACGCGCCGATGCTCTTCAACGGCGAGGTCGTCGGCACCGGAACCGGTCCGCTGTGCGACATCGCCGTCGACCCCATCGACGGCACCTCGCTCACGGCCGCCGGCCGTCAGAACGCGCTCTCGGTGATCGCGGTGTCCGACCGGGGCACCATGCTCGACGCCTCCAGCGTGTTCTACATGGACAAGCTCGTCACAGGGCCCGCGGGCGTCGGCGTCGTCGACATCCGCCTTCCCATCGGCGAGAACATCCGCCGTCTCTCCGCGGCCCTCGGGAAGCCGGTCGACGAGATCGTCGTCTCGGTGCTGAACCGTCCGCGTCATGAGCAGCTCATCCAGGACATCCGGGATGCCGGAGCCGGCACCCGTCTCATGAGCGACGGCGATGTCGCCGGTGGCATCAACGCCGCCCGACATGGCGCCCGCACCGACATGTGCGTCGGCGTCGGAGGAAGCCCGGAGGGCATTGTCACCGCCTGTGCGATCAAGGCTCTGGGCGGTCACATCCAGGGTCGACTCTGGCCGCGGGACGACGACGAGCGTCAGCGCGGTATCGATGCGGGTCTCGACATGGACAAGGTCTATGAGGCCGACGATCTCGTCAAGGGCGACAACACGATCTTCGTCGCGACGGGCGTCACCGATGGGCAGCTCGTCGCGGGCGTGCGTCGCGAGGGCGGATACATCTACACCGAGAGCGTCGTGCTGCGCGGCGCGTCTGGAACGCTGCGTCGCATCGCATCGGAGCACCTCGTCTCGAAGTGGCTCTGATCCGCCACCTCGACTGAGCGCCGGTCGGCATCGTTACCGAGACGGAACCGTGCCTGCGAGCGTGCAACCGGGAGTCCGTCGCGCCTCGTGTCACAATTGTCACTGGGTTTCTCACCGCCGACGGGTCGCACGACCCCGAAGGCACAGGAGGCGAGCAGATGACCACGCAGCACACGAACGGCCCCAAGGCCGCCGACACGAAGATCGTGACCACGAACACGGGTCGCATCCTCCGAGTCAGCGCCGATGACGTCGATGCGGCTGCGCGTGCCGCCGCAGCACCAGTTGCGGTCGTGCACCCGATCGACCCCGCTCGCCGTGCAGATGTGCTGTTCCGCAAGCGTCGCGACGAGGGGCACGAGCTCAGCGCGTGGTGGATGATCGGCGCATTCCTCGCGACGAGCGGCCTGGTCATCCTGCTGCTGTCGGGCGTGCCCGGCGTCGCCTGACCGCCGCATCCTCTCAGACCTCGTCTGCCTTCAGACCTCGTCGATCCGGGTCCGGATCTCGCCGATCTCGGCGCGCACGGGTTCCACGGCCTCCTCGTCTGCGTGCGGTAGGACAGCAGGCCCCGGGGATCGCACCGGGTCAGCGACCAGTTCGGTCGCGGTGAACCGGCGGGCGCTCGCCTCGATCACTTGGGGCACCGCGTCGAGCGTGGAGGAATCGATACCCGGGAACTGGCGCGCCGTCACCAGTACCCGGCTTTCCAGCGAGCCCGCGAAGCGGTTGTAGCTGTCGACCGTGCGCTCGAGCGCCTTGCGCAGGTCGTCGGCGTGCCCGGCGAGCACACCGAGGCGGTCGTACAGCTGCGTGCCGAGGTTCAACAGTGCCTTCGCCTCGGTCGACACCTCCTGCTGCGTCCACGTGTACGCCACGGTCTTCAGCACAGCCCACAGGTTCACCGGCGAGGCGAGCGCGACGCGCCGGCTGAAGGCGTAGTCGAGCAGGGTCGGGTCTTCGTCGATCGCCGCGGCGAGCAGTGACTCGCTGGGCAGGAAGCAGATCACGAACTCGGGGCTCGCATCGAGTCCTGACCAGTATGCCTTCTTCGCGAGAGCGTCGATGTGGGAGCGGACCGCCTTCACATGCTTCTGCATGTGCAGGCGTCGCTGGGCCTCGTGGGCGTCGCCGGTAGGCAGCGCAGACGCCTCGAGATAGGCGTCGAGCGGCACCTTGGCGTCCACCGGGATGGAGGCGCCGCCGGCCAGCCGGATCACCATGTCGGGTCGTCCCGTGCCCCGGTCGGAGGAGATCGTCGACTGCAGATCGAAGTCGACGTGGCGGGTGAGACCTGCGGCCTCGACCACACGCCTCAGCTGCGTCTCACCCCAGACGCCTCGTGTCGCCGTCGACTTCAGTGCCCCGGCGAGCGACTCGGTGGTGGCACGAAGAGCCTCATCGGACTCCTGGGCGCGGCGCAGCTGCTCGGCGAGCGAGCCGAACTGCGCATGACGCTCCTGCTCGATCGCCGCCACCTTGCTCTGCATCTGCTGCAGGCTCTCGCGCACCGGTGCGAGAGCGGTGAGGACGGCGTTCTGCTGCTGCACTCTCTGCGCCTCTGCACGCTGCTCCTCTCGGGAGTGCTCGACGGCGTCGCGGTACAGGTCGTACTGGCGGTCGCGGTCGTCGCGGGCTGCGGCGAGCTCGGCCTGAGCACGAGCGAGGTCGGCAGACCCGCGCGACGCGCGCACGTACCAGCCGAGCGCACCGCCCGCGGCGAGGGCGATGAGCAGGAGAACCACGGTGAGAGCATCCATGTCTTCATGATGCTCCCGGCATCCGACATCGCCGTGTTCATCGGATCGCCTGTTCACTCCCGGGGGAGGATCTCCCGCTCGAACTCCGCGTAGTCGGTCTTGTACTCGCCTTCGGGCGTTTCGACGCACGCGTTCGACTGCCGGATGCCGATCTCGAGCTCGTCGGCGCCGTATCGCGTGGCGCCGACCGTGAATCCACCGGTCTTGAGGTCGATCGTGAGGTCGTCGCGAGTCAGCCGCGCGCTCGGATCGTCGCCGCCGATCTCTCCCTCATGGGCCCAGCCGAGCGATTCCAGCTCGGCCGCGACATCCTCGACCGCCGCTTGCCGGTCTTCCCCGACCTTGGCGCTTCCACCTGCGTGATACGCCACACCCCACCCGGTGAGGCTCCCGCCGCACTGTTCCAGATATCCGGCGACGCCGGCGTCGCTCAGATCTGCCGCGTCAAGGGCCTGCAGCACATCTTGCGCGGCATCATCGACCACGGCTGCGTGCTTGTCGAGCTCTGCGCGCGCGCCATCGTGCGTGGCAGAGCACGCGGTGAGCAGCAGCGAGAGGGCTGCGAGGGCCGCGGTCTTCGTGAGGATGCCCGTCACGCGGTCATGCACGGGGGAGGATCTTCTTCTCGAGGTCCGCGAAATCGGTGTCGTGGACGCCGTCCGGCACACGCACGCAAGCGTCGGCATGGGTGATTCCGACCTGCATCTCGTCTTCTCCATAGGTCTTGCCGCCGATCACCGCGCCCCCGGCCTTCACGTCGATCGTCACGTCGTCCCGAGTGAACCGGGCCGACATCCGGTCGTCGCCGATCTCGCCCTCGTGTCGCCATCCGAGCGATTGAAGCTCTTCCGTCATGGTGTCGATCGCCCCGGCCAGGTCCTCTCCGACCGTCGCCGACGCGCCTGCGCTGTACGCCAGGCCCGGCTTGAGGCTGCCGCCGCAGTATTCGACTCGTCCCGCGGCGGAAGCGCCCTGCAATCCGGCGGCATCCATGGCGAGCAGCACGTCCTGGGCAGCCGTGTTCAGCGTGTCCGCGCGGCGCTCGAGTTCTTCGCGTGCACCGTCCGGTGTCGGCGCGCAGCCCGTGAACAGCAGTGTGAGCAGACCCACGACGGCGATCCCTCCCATCAGTCTTCTCATCAGTCCATCCCGGTGTCCGAGCGGTCCCGCTCGTTCGACGTGGGATCGCGATCCCATTCCGGGTCGACAGGGTCGCGCCACCAAGGATCGTACGACTGATCGGCGCTGTTCGTGTCGTCTCCGTGCCCGTCGACGATGCGGCCCAGATTGTAGAGCGACTCCGTGTCTCGATCGAAGTACTTCTCGTGGTCGGTCGTGTTGATGACAGGCCAGCGACTGGTCGACTCCGCTTCGAATCTCTGGGCGCCGAAGTCCTCCGACGAGGGATCCATGCCCAGGCCGACGTCGAAGACGTCATCCTTCCCGACCCAGCCTTCGTCGCCGAGGAAGCCCACCAGATCGCGGCTGTTACGGCCGGCGTAGACGTGATCCGCCCCGACGCTGAAGTCCGAGGCGTTCTCGGCAGGTCCCGTGCCGGGGCTTCCCACGAGCGCGACGTCGTCGACGGCGAGGTCGTGATCCGTCGCCGCGAAGGACGTCGTCGTGGATCCGTAGCTGTGCCCGATCGCCGTCATATGGGCCGGATCGCCCGCCCGCGAGGCGCGCAGGCCGTCGACCGCGTCCGCGAGCCGCGAACCGCCCTCCTCGGCGTAGCTCTCCGAGGGCACCTCGCCCCATTCGAGCAGGTCGCCCGCCGGTGTGTCGTATCCGAGCCAGAAGAGCGTCGCGACACTCGACCCGTCACCGCCATAGCGCGCGCTCTCGTACAGGTTGGCCGCCTGCTGGGCGTATCCGGGAGCATCCGTCATCTCCGTGCGGATGCCGGGGATCTGGATCGACACGTCATCCGCCGTGTCGAGATCGCCGACGCCGATCGCTACGCGGCCGTCGCCGTCGAAGGCATCGGGATCGTACAGCCACAGCGTCCCACCCGGCTTCTCGTCGGTGCCCGGCACGACATAGTCGTCGGCGAGCTTCAACGCCGTTTCGGCGGCTTCGGCGTTCTCGAGTCGCTGCCGTTCGGCGGAGGTGAGCGTGCCCTCTTCCTCCTTCAGGCGGAGCTCGGTCAGGTCGCTGTCGAGCAACAGCCGGTTCGCGTCGTCACGCGTCCGCGCCGGCAGACCGTCGGCGCTTCCGAGCCGCTCCGGGTAAGCGGCGATCAGCGCGTCCTGCTCGGCCTCAGAGAGCCCCGCCCACCACGCTGCCATCTTCTCTGGGCCGTCGCCGGCAGCGGGCATGCTGCCGATCACGGCGAGGGCGAGCGGATCGATTCCGCCGGTCGCCTTTCTCGCCTCGGAGACCGTGTCGGCCCCGGTGAACAGCTGCACGAGGAAGTCCTCGTTCGCGGTCACTCGCTGCGTGAAGCTCGAGATGTCGGAGAGGATGCCGGATTGTCGTGACGTCAGGCTGCGGGCACGTTCCTGCAGCGCGGCGATCTCGACCTCCGTCACATCGTCGGCGGCGTTCACGTCGGCGATGAGATCGGTCCGATCGCGGTGGTAGGCCATGATATCGCCCTGGAGATCGGTGTGCTCGCTCAAGAGGGTGCGAAGCTGTTCGGCGAAGACATCCACTCCGCGTGCGACGCGTTTGAGCGTCGCCGCCATCGGCTCGTGCTTCTTCGCGAAGGCGGCCGCATGGTCGGAGTACGCCGAAGCCGCGTCTCCCAACCACAGGTAGCTGGGGGAGGCAAGGGCTGCCGCCTCCTCGGCGAACTCGCTGATGCGCGTCGCGTTCGAGAGCAGCGTGCCGGAGAAGGCCTCGGCCCCGGCGGCGGAACCTTCAGGGCGATCGACCGGATCGATGGCGGCGGGGACGTCGATCGTGGTCATCGCGTCTCCAGCTGTTCCATGCGCCGCGCGATCTCGGCGTCGAAGCTGGAGTACGTCCCGTGGGTGGAACGCAGCTCGTCGGCGTACACCTCGGAGGCGACGGACGCCGTTCGCTCTGTGGTCTCCCACATTTCGAGGAACACCCGGGCAGCTCCCGTCGCGACCGTCGGCAGGCCGCTCGTCGATACGGACGAGAGTCCGTCGGCCGCCGCACGCAGCTGCGACGCCTGCGTGCCCCACCGGGGGATCAGGAGCTCGGTCGCGAGCGGGTCGTAGTACACGCCCCCGGTCATGACGCCGAGCCGATCAACTCACGGACGCGACTGGTGCCGACCGGCAGCCCCGCAGACGTGAGGCGCAGGAACAGGCGCCCGGTGTCAGGCGCGTACCCGAAGAGCAGGCTCTCGGAGCCGAGCTCGCCCGGGCGATCGGCGAGCACTCGCGGCAACCCGGTGGGCGGGGTGAACACCTGCCAGCCGTCGGCCGTCAACAGGGTTTCGGCGTCGCGCAGGTGGCCGATGCCCACGGCGGCGGGTGCATCGTCGAGCGTCAGGGTGATGCTGCGACGTACGGAGTCGTCGGTTGGGCCGGGAATCCAGCGGACCGACTGCACCGGCATTCCGTGGCTCACGAGCCGGGCCCAGCAGCCGTCCGCTTCGGCGGTCACGAACTCGGCGAACGGCTCAGCAGCTCGCTCCGGCAGTCCGGAATCAGCCACCGGCGGTGCTTCAGGTGGAAGGACGACGATGTCGAGATCGGGATGGCGCCGTCGCACGACCGACCAGAACGGATCCTCGTTCACGGCTGCTGCTGGGTCGTTCGACATGGAGCCCCCTCTGCTCGGATGTGTTCATGCTATGGGGCGGAGTCCACGGCGCAGAGGGGGAGGACTCCCCATGCGCACGGGCAGTCGTACGGCGGGGTGGATTCAGGCGACCGCGCGCTCGGGCGTCGCGCGCTCGGATGTTGCGACGACGGGCTCGGTGATTCGGAGTCCGAGAGAGGCGGCGAGGGCGAAGACGTCGGATGCTCCGGCTCTGAGCGCCGAGTCGATCACGATCTGCGCGCATGCGCGGGCGTCGGCCAGAGCGTCGTGATGCGAGAACTCGGCGAACCCCGCAGCGGCTGCGGCCCGGGGCAGCCGGTACGAGTCGAGGTCGTACGTCTTGCGCGCGACCTGCAGGCTGCACAGCGAGCGGTACGGCGGGCACTCCAGTCCGGTCGCCTCGGACGCCCGGCGCAGTACGTTGACGTCGAAGCCGGCGTTGTGCGCGACCAGCACATCGGCTCCGGCGAACGCGCACAGCCGGTCGAACTGATCGATCCACGAGTCCGCAGTCTGCACATCTTCGGGCTGGATCCCGTGGATCCTGACGTTCCACTCCTGGAACTCGTCGTGTCCGGCGGGCGGCTGGATCAGCCAGCCCGCGGTGGCGACGACTCGTCCGTCGCGCACGCGCACGAGACCGACCGAGCAGGCGGATGCCGGACTGGAGTTCGCTGTTTCGAAGTCGATCGCGGTGAAATCCAGTGGCACCTCCCCACCTTCTCTCCGACGGCGCGGACGCCTCGGAAGACTCGCCGTAGGCTGGCGACATGACTGACGAGATGGCGACCTCGTTCGGCGCGGAGGCCGAGAACTACGAGGCAGGTCGACCCGAGTACCGTTTCGATGCCGTGGTGTGGATGCTCGAGCCGATGTCCGAGGGATCCCGCCGTATCGCCGACGTGGGCGCGGGGACCGGCAAGCTCACGCGGGTGCTTGCGCACGCACCGGACGCGGAGGTCGTGGCGATCGATCCCGATCCCGCGATGCTCGCGATTCTGCGCGCGACTGTCCCTGGCATTCCCACGTTCCGCGGGTCTGCCGAATCGCTGCCGCTGCCTGACGCCTCCCTCGACGCCGTCGTGCTCGGGCAGGCGTGGCACTGGGTCGACCCCGTTGCGGCGTCGATCGAGATCGGCAGGGTCCTGAGGCCCGGGGGAGTGCTCGGCCTGGTCTGGAACATCCGCGACGAGCGGAAGAGCTGGGTGCGCCGGCTCACGGAGATCATGCACGGCAGCAACGCCGAGATCATGCTCGCAGGCGGCGGTCCCGTCGTCGCCGCGCCCTTCGGACCCGTCGAGGAGGAGTCGTGGGAGTGGGTGCGCCCGATCTCCCGTGCGCAACTGCACAGCATGGCAGCGTCGCGCAGCTACATCATCACGGCGTCCGACGACGAGAAGGCACGCATCCGACGCGAGATGGACGAGCTGTTCGACGAGCTCGGGCTGCACGCCGACGCGACCATAGATCTGCCCTACGTCACCAGAGCGTTCCGCTCCGTGCGCGAGTAGCCTCGGTATCCGCCCGTCGGCATCCGACCTTCCTTCCTGACGCGAGAATAGGTCAACCGCACCAGGCCAGGACAGATGCGGACGGAATCTCCTGTTCTCGTGCGGTTGACCTATCGCGGGCAGGCGGGGCGACGGCATCCGCGCCGGTAGACTCGACTCCCGTGGCTCTTACTATCGGGATCGTCGGCCTGCCGAATGTCGGCAAGTCCACCCTCTTCAACGCTCTGACCAAGAACGACGTGCTCGCGGCGAACTACCCGTTCGCGACGATCGAGCCGAACGTCGGCGTGGTCAACCTGCCCGACCCGCGGTTGGACACACTCGCGGAGATCTTCGGCAGCGAGCGCATCCTGCCCGCGGCGGTGTCGTTCGTCGACATCGCCGGCATCGTGCGCGGGGCGAGTGAGGGCGAGGGCCTCGGCAACAAGTTCCTCGCGAACATCCGAGAAGCGGATGCCATCGCTCAGGTGGTCCGCGGATTCGCCGATGACGATGTCGTGCACGTCGACGGAACGGTGAACCCGGCATCCGACATGGAGACCATCAACGCCGAGCTCATGCTCGCCGACCTCGAGACCGTGGACAGGGCGATCTCCCGCTACGAGAAGGAGGTGCGGGGCAAGAAGATCGATCCCGTGGTCCTCGAGACCGCCGTGGCCGCGAAGGACGCGCTCGAGCGCGGCGTCCTGCTGTCGGTCTCGGGGCTCGATCTCGCGCCGATCCGCGAGCTGGGTCTGCTCACCTCCAAGCCGGTCATCTTCGTCTTCAACGTCGACGAGGCTGTGCTGACGGATGCTGCGCGCAAGGAGGAGCTCGCCGCTCTCGTCGCGCCCGCAAAGGCCATCTTCCTCGACGCGAAGATCGAATCCGAGCTCATCGATCTCGACCCCGAAGACGCCGCCGAACTGCTCGCGTCGACCGGGCAGGACGAGTCGGGTCTCGACCAGCTCGCCCGCATCGGCTTCGACACCCTCGGGCTGCAGACCTATCTGACCGCCGGCCCGAAGGAAGCCCGTGCCTGGACGATCGGCAAGGGCTGGAAGGCGCCGCAGGCCGCGGGAGTCATCCACACCGACTTCGAGAAGGGCTTCATCAAGGCCGAGGTCATCTCGTTCGACGACCTCGTCGAGACCGGTTCCGTCGCCGAAGCCCGCGCGAAGGGCAAGGCCCGCCTCGAAGGCAAGGACTACGTCATGCAGGACGGCGACGTGGTGGAGTTCCGCTTCAACAACTGATGCGGGTGACGGCGCGACTCTGACGGCCGCCGAGTCCGCTTCGGCTCGAGTGGCCACGACCTCTAGACTTCCGAGGTGCAGAACGCTCCCACGAGTGCCCGCGGCACCGGGCGCATGATCCTCATCACCGTGACCGCGGTCGTCGTGTTCGTGCCTGCCATGCTCGCGGCCTGGATCGGACTCATCTTCCTCGCGGAGCGCATGGACATGGATCTGACCGCGAACGAGGTGTTCGCCTGGCTCATCGCAGCGATCGTCGCGCTCGTGCTCTGGCCGATCACTTTGCGCGCGACGCGTCGGCAGTTCTGGGCACAACGCCAGCGCAAACTCGGAGATCCGGACCCGGCGAAGAATGTTCCCGGGCCGCCTGTGCCGAAGGTGCGCATCGCCACTGGCGACCTGCTGGGTCGTGTCACCGTCGTGATCCTCGGCGCCCTCGCGCTGCTGCTCATCAGCGGATCACAGGAGATCACCACGCTTCTCACCCTCGGTATCGGTGCGGCGAGCAGCGGTCCGCGCTCCGCGTGGTTGCTTCTTCAGCTGGCGGTCTTCCTGCTGCTCTTCGCCCTGTTCCTGCCGGTGCTGTGGCTGACCGACAGGACGCTGAAGAGAGTTCCGCCGGCGGATCCACGTCGCCGGGCTCTCGAGATCAGGCAGGACTGGTACCTCGCCGCCGTGACCGCCTGGGTGGCGTGTCTGGTGCTCGGATACCTCTTCGCCTATCTCGTGCTCACCAGGCTCTGAGCACTCGACAGGCTCGCGGAGCGAGCGTCTCAGGGGCAGTCGGCGACCGAGGTCAGGGCTTGGTCCACTCGATGGTGTGCCTGAACCCCAGATGACGGCGCATCTTCGCGCCGGGCAGCTCTTCGTCGACGACGACTCGAATCTGGGTGAAGGTCAGCTTCGGGTCCTTCACAGGGAACGGCGCCGCTGCCGACGGCTGCGTTGCGACCCACGGGTGCCTCATGAAGCCGATGATCGGATTCGTGAGCATCGACGCGGCATCCCACAACCGATCGACCGTCGACTCCGGTCGAGCGAGCCCGACGCAGAGGAACCGGCCACCAGAGTTCAGCAGCCGTCGCACCTGCTGAAGCGCGCCGGCGAGGTCGAGATGGTGCAGAACCGCGACCATCGTCACGAGGTCAGCACCGCTCGCGACCTCTTCGAGCCTCTCTGCACCGACCGTCACGTTCGTCAGACCTGCGCAACGTGCCATGCTGGCGCGACGCATGCTCTCGTCGATGTCGGTGCCGTGAACGTGCGTGAAATGCTCGGACAGCACGGAAAGGAGTTGTCCGCGACCGCAGCCCACGTCGAGGGCTTCGACTCGTCGACTCGGCAGCCGGGTGATGATCCACTCGTGGAAGGCATCGTTGTGGCTCCAGGGATGCCTGTCGTTCAGCCGGCGCAGGGCGTCGGACGCTCGCCTCCCGAGCCTTCCCTGTGCTGCGCGCCGGATATCCACGACTGCAGTCTCGCATCTTCGGCCAAGGAGGTTCCTGCTCAGCGGATCTTGCAGGCTCCTTCTCGATGTCCTGAGCCGGTGGAAAGATGGGCGCATGCCAGAGTCTCCGGAGGTGCAGGCGCTCGTCGAGTTCCTCGATGAGCGGGTCGAGGGCCGCGTGATCGACGAACTGGAGGTCGCGGAGTTCCGCATCGTCAAGACGCGCGATCGCCCTCCCGTCTCGGTCGTCGGCGCCCGCGTCGTCGGCGTGCGGCGGTTCGGCAAGCACATCGGATTCGAGACGACGGCGGGGTGGCTGATGATCGGATTCGGCCGCAACGGCTGGATCCGATGGCAGGAGGCTGGTGGGCCCCCGAATGACCAGCCAGTGCCGGAGGTCGCGCGCATCGTGCTCGACGACGGTGCGGTCATGCGGATCGTCGAGACAGGCGACTTCCTCGCCGTCACCGCATCGGTCGTAGACCTGCCGACGGACGTCGCAGGCATCGCCGCACTCGGGCCGGATCCGCTCTCGCCGGACTTCTCGCGCGACGACTTCGAGCGTGCGCTCGGAATGCGCCGCAAGCAGATCAAAGCGCTGCTGCAAGAGCAGACGTCTCTCGCAGGTATCGGGAACGCCTACTCGGACGAGATCTTGCACAGGGCCAAGCTGCTGCCTGCCGCACATGCCGCAGTCCTCGATGGCGACGAGCGGGAGCGGCTGTTCCACGCCACCGTCGACATCATGCGAGGTGCCGTCGCCGATCGCCGAGGACTGCCGCCAGACCGCCTCAAGCAGGCGAAGGTCGAGGCCATGGCGATACACGGCCGAGGGGGCTCTCCGTGCCCGGTGTGCGGAACGACGATCGTCGACCTCGTGTTCGGGGGAGCGTCGGCGCAGATGTGTCCGCACTGCCAGGGGGAGCAGCCCCGCGAGTGATCGCACTGCGCTTGTTCGATTGGTCAGCGCCTGCTGTATAGTCAGCGTGTGCTGACTATAGCGACCCGCCTCGACGTCATGAACAGGCTCGGCCGGGCGATGGCCGACCCCACGCGCTCCCGGATCCTGATGACACTGCTCGAGGGACCGAGCCACCCGGCCGTGCTCGCCCGTGAGCTCGAACTGACGCGCACGAACGTGTCGAACCATCTCGCCTGTCTGCGCGACTGCGGGATCGTCGTGGCCGAGCCGGAAGGGCGGCAGACCCGGTACGAGATCGCCGATCCGCATCTCGCCGCGGCGCTCACGGCGCTCGTCGATGTGACGCTGGCGGTCGACGAGAACGCAGCGTGCATCGACCCAGCCTGCGCGGTTCCCGGATGCTGCGACGGGGGAGATGCCCAGTGACCGCCGCGGTCATCACTCCGGCGAGGCGAGACGTCCTCAGGCGGCGCATCCGGATCGTCGTCGCGATCACGATCGCGTGGAACGTCGTCGAGGCGATCGTCGCGGTGCTCGCGGGCACCGCTGCCTCGTCGGCCGCCCTGATCGGCTTCGGACTCGACTCCGTGGTCGAGGTGCTCTCCGCGGCGGCGGTGGCGTGGCAGTTCTCGGCCCGCGAGCCCGAGACACGGGAGAAGACGGCACTGCGGGCAATCGCCGTCTCGTTCTTCGCGCTCGCGGCTTACGTCGCCGTCGACGCCGTGCTGTCGCTCGCGGGGCTGCGCGAACCAGAGCACTCTCCCGTCGGCATCGCCCTCGCCGCGCTGAGCCTCGTCGTCATGCCGTTCCTGAGCTGGTTCGAACGCCGGACCGGACGCGAACTCGGCTCCGCATCGGCGGTCGCCGACTCGAAGCAGACACTGATCTGCACCTATTTGAGCGCGGCGCTGCTCGTCGGACTGCTGCTGAACAGCCTGTTCGGGTGGGCGTGGGCCGATTCGATCGCGGCCCTCGTGATCGCCGTCTTCGCGGTGCGCGAGGGCATCGAAGCCTGGAAGGGCGACGAGTGTACGGCCCCTGTCGCGGTGCTCACGGGGGAGCAGAATGCCGATCACTGCGAAGACGGATGCTGTGGCTGACGTCGAATTCCGAGAATCAGATGGGTCTACCCGGCACCCTGATGAGCGTGTCCTCCGAAGTGCCGACAGACGCGGAGGATCTCGGAGCCTAGGCTGAAGATCCGGTCGAGACCTGATGAGGGGGCAATGATGCCGACTTCCGCGGTGAGAGGAACCCGAGTTCCGCACCGACTGCCACTCGGATGGGAGGTGGCGATCGACGTCGCGGCGGCGCTGGGGTTGTGGGCGCTCACCTTCTTCAATCAGTTCCCCGTCGCTGTCGTGTACGCCGTCCCTGTCGCATTCCTGTTGATCGCAATTCCGCAGGCGGTACGGCGTCGCAAGGTGGCAGCGACGAGCACTGGTTCGACAAGGTAGCCGCCGCGAACCAGCTGCGAAGCTGTGTGTGCCGCGGAAGACGACGGCGGGAGGGCACTGCCGACGAGGTACTCAGCCTCGGCGACGCTGCTCGGCCATCCAGGTGTGATTGACGATGGCGGCGGCGGCGGCGTCTTTGTAGCCGCCGGCATCCGGCCCGCGGTACAGGTCGCGTTCCCGGAAGGGCGACTGCTCGCGGTGGGGGCCGTCGTCGTTGATACGCCTCGCGAGCTCTGAAATGTAGTCGTGCCCGTCGATGCGATACGCGGCGCGCTCGGCCTCGTCGAGGCGGATGAGCGCCGAGGCGTCGACCATCGAGTTGACCACGTAGCGGGCCTGGAGGTAGAACTCGCCGTTCTGCTCGACGAGGAACCATGCGCCCGGGCGGTGATCGAGGTAGCGCATCGCGTCGCGTTCGGCAGCGACCCGGGCCTGGTCGCCCCAGAGGTCGACAGGAGGGATCGCTTCGAGCGGATGCTGCCTCGCATCGTTCAGGACATGGTGTTGGAATGTCGCGGGGGAGTCGTAATAGAGGGCGAAGCAGATGATCCGTCGGCATGACGTGCAGGTCAGCTGGCTCTCCACGCGCTGCATGAGCCCCGAGGCGTGCAGCGGTTCGAGGTCCGCGAGTCTCACCCAGTGGAGATCTTCCGTGAGATCTCCGGCGTCCAGAGCCGCCTGCAGAGCGAGGGTCGAGGCGGCGACGTCGACCTCGTCGTCATCCGCGGCTCGGATCAGGAGATCCGCGCACACGGCGCAGTCGTCGTCATCCGGTGCGCACGACAGACCGGGCCGCTCCACCACGACCGCGATGCTCAACAGATTGCCCGGCTCGTTCCAGCCTCTCCGATCTCGGAAATCGGCGCGCACGAAGCCGCCGTCGACTGGGAAGACAGGAGTGCCGAAACCTGCCCACTCGCGGGCGGTCCCGATCGCGCTCTTCAGGTCGTCGAGTGTCGCATCGTTGTTCGCGCTCGGGATCCACTCCGCGAGATCGACACCCTGTTGGGCGGGCGGCTCCGGCGTGAGGTGGAGGAGCACGGCGACGACGGCGTCGTCGTGCAGGATGATCTCGCCGCCCGAGGCGAACAGCATCCGTCTGGACCGGTAAGCCGGAGCACCGATCAGTCGTTCTCTGACCTTGACGGGCTCGCCCCCGAGGGCTCGGATGAGGGCCTGCACCTCGGGATCCTGTTCCGCGAGTGCGAGCGCATCGAGGATGAGGGATAGTCCGCGTCGTGCCACGCGACCATTATCGGGGCAGGCGGGCAAGCTACGCTGGAACTCGACCCGTGAACGCCGAGCGAGGAGCCGCCCCCGATGACCGACACCCAGATCTTCGAGCCCGAAGGCCGCGCGATCCCCTTCGTGGATGAGGGAGACGGACCGGTCAAGCTCGTTCTGATCCAGGAGCACGGTCTCGCAGCCGACGTCCTCGGCGTCGTCGGCCACTACCTCGCTGAGGAAGCGGGCTTCCATGTGCTGCGCATCGGCCACCGGGGTGGCGCGGCCGGTGTCTCCTTCGACGACCGTGTCGCCGACGCGCTTGCGGTCATCGACCATGTCGGCATCGAAGACACCTGGTTCGGAGGACACGGCTTCGGCGGCACCGTCGCCCGTGCTCTCGTGTCTGCGCACCCCGATCGGGCCAACGGCCTCCTGATGCTGGGCGTCGAAGACGTCGACATCCCCGTCGCCCCGGCGATCCCCGTCCTCATCGTGCAGGGCGACGACGACACCGTCACTCCCGCAGCCAACGCCGAGCGCCTTCGTTCGACCGTGCCCGATCGCGCGAGCATCAAGCCCATCCCCGGCGATCACCTCTTCCCGATGCACCACCCGATCGAGACGGCGGTCGCCATCGAGGAGTACCTCGACTGGGACTGACACGGCTGCGGTGCGGGTGCCCTACTCTGATCCCGTGACCCAGATCGCTCAATCCGGCAGGACCAACACCCTCGCCCTCGTCGCGTTCATCGCGGCTTTCATGATTCCGCCGGCGGGATTCATCCTGTCGTTCTTCGCCCGCCGCCAGCTCGATGAGCCGGGCAACGTTGAATCCGGTCGCGGACTCGTTCGATGGGCCATGGCGATCGGCATCCTCGGCACGCTGGCTCAGCTCGCGTTCTTCATCGTCTGGATCACTCTCTTCGCAAGCGCGTTCACGCAGTTCCCCGCTGCTCGCTAGATCGAGAACCTAACGCCCCTGGCGCTTCTTGTAAGGCTTCGGCTGACCCTTGACGACGGGCGCACGGCCCTTTCCCTTCGACGCCTTCGCCTTGCCACCGGCCGGCACGACGGGCTTCGCAGCGGGTTCGGGTGCGGCGGCGATCCTTTCCCTGGCCTCATCGAGCAGGAGGGTCCCTGCCGGGGTCAGCCGGGTCTCGCCACCGCGTGTCACGAGCGGATGGCCGACCTCGGCTTCGAGCTTCTCCAACGAGGAGTACAACGCGGCCAGGGGGATGCCCAGCGCTTCTGCGGCGCGCGGGAAGTGCTGCTCTTCGGCGATGGCGACGAATCGCCGGAGGTGGGTGATCTTCACGGGATCCGCTCCTTTCCCGCGTGGAACGCGGCCAGTCCTCCAGAGTACGCGGCTGCGCTCCGCGGCATCCCCGATATCGGCGTACGCTGGGCGTGTTGCCTACGGAAGGGACTCGACGTGTCTGATCAGCAGGGGCGTTCGCATCCGGATCACGTGCCGGACCCGGGTGAACCGTCGGTTCCCGAGCTCGAAGACGACGAGACCATCGCCCCGCGCCCGGAGGAGGAGATCGCCGATGTTCTCCGCGCGAGCCCGGATCTCGCGGATCACAGTCGGCACGACGACTGAGCCCCGCGCTGTGAGGTGAATCGAGAGCCGCCTGCGCTGACAGGATGGAGTCATGACGGCAACACTCGTGGCTCAGGGCCTCGCCGGCGGCTACGGCCATCGCACCCTCTTCGATTCCCTCGATCTGACGGTCGCGCCCGGCGATGTCGTCGGAGTCGTCGGCGCGAACGGAGCGGGCAAGTCCACGCTGCTGAGGCTGCTCGCCGGCGTCGACTCGCCCCAGGCGGGCAGCATCGCCCTGGCTCCCGCCGACGCTTTCGTCGGCTGGCTGCCGCAGGAGCACGAGCGAGTCGTCGGAGAGACGGTCTCGGAATACATCGCCCGGCGCACCGGCTGCGGCCCGGCGACTCGGGAGATGGATGCTGCGGCCGCAGCGCTCGGCGACCCCTCCCTTGCCGCACCCGGCGTCGATCCGGCCGACGCGTACTCGTCCGCGCTGGACCGCTGGCTCGCCAGCGGCGCCGCCGACCTCGATGAGCGCATCCCTGCCGTTCTCGCCGACCTCGGTCTCGAGCTCGCCGACTCCGACGTGAAGGAGGCGCTCATGACCTCCCTGTCCGGCGGCCAGGCGGCACGCGTGGGACTGGCGGCCCTGCTCCTGTCGCGCTTCGACATCGTGCTTCTGGACGAACCCACCAACGACCTCGACCTCGACGGGCTCGAGCGACTTGAAGCCTTCGTGCGCGGCTTGCGCGGCGGCGTCGTGCTCGTCAGCCACGATCGCGAGTTCCTCGCCCGCTCCGTGACCCGGGTGCTCGAACTCGATCTCGTCCAGGGCGCGAACCGAGTCTTCGGGGGTGGCTACGACTCCTACCTCGAGGAACGCGAGACCGCGCGGCGCCATCAGCGCGAGAAGTACGACGAGTACGCCGAGAAGAAGGCCGACCTCGTCGGACGCGCGAGGACTCAACGGGAATGGTCGAGCCAGGGCGTGCGCAATGCGATGAAGAAGGCACCGGACAACGACAAGATCAGGCGCAAGGCGTCGACCGAATCCAGTGAGAAGCAGGCGCAGAAGGTGCGTCAGATGGAAAGCCGCATCGCGCGGCTGGAGGAGGTTGAGGAGCCGCGCAAGGAGTGGCGGCTCGAGTTCACGATCGCCTCAGCGCCGCGCTCGAGCTCGGTCGTGTCCACGCTCAGCTCGGCCGTCTTCCGTCAGGGCTCTTTCACGCTCGGCCCGGTGTCTCTGCAGGTGAACGCGGGAGAGCGCATCAGCATCACCGGCCCGAACGGCGCCGGCAAATCGACACTGCTGCGCGCCCTGCTCGGTCACCAGCCTGCAGACGAAGGCACGGCGAGCCTCGGCGCAAGCGTGCAGATCGGCGAGATCGACCAGGCGCGCTCGCTGCTCGTGGGGCAGCAGCCGCTCGCCACCGCGTTCGAAGCCCTCGTACCCGAGATGGCGACAGACGAAGTGCGCACGCTGCTGGCGAAGTTCGGTCTCAGGGCCGATCACGTGGGTCGGCCGGTCGATGATCTGTCGCCGGGCGAACGCACGCGCGCCGGCCTCGCCCTGCTGCAGGCCCGCGGAACCAACCTGCTGGTGCTCGACGAACCGACGAACCACCTCGATCTGGCCGCGATCGAGCAGCTCGAGCAGGCGCTCGAATCGTATGACGGTACCCTTCTGCTCGTGACCCACGACCGGCGGATGCTCGCCACCGTGCGCACCGACCGGCGATGGCGGGTCGAGGCGGGACACGTCGAAGAGCTCTGAGCCTCGCGGCAACCCGCGGCGGCACCCGGTCCGGAGGCACCGGGCCATAGAGGTGCGGCACTCGCGATCGGTAGAGTCTGCATCAGGGATGAGACGAGGGTGCCGTGGACGTCATCGCGCTGACTCTGATCGTCGCCGCCGCGTTCGGCACGATCGCTCATCTGCTGCGCGTCCCGGCCCTCGTGGGCTTCCTCGCCGCGGGCTTCGTGCTCGGGGCCATGCACATCGAGCCCTTCGTCGGTCTCGAGCGCATCGCGGACATCGGCGTCACCCTGCTGCTGTTCACGATCGGGTTGAAGTTCGACGTACGCTCGCTCCTTCGCCCGGAGTCCTATGGAACCACGGCGATCCACATGCTGCTCAGCGTGCTCGTCGGCGCCGGCGCGGTCGCCCTGGCCGGCGTCATCGGGCTCACCGCGGTCGACGGCTGGCGGACTCTGGCTCTGGTGGGTCTCGCACTGTCGTTCTCGTCGACGGTGCTCTGCGTCAAGGTGCTCGAGGACCGCTCCGACGACGGCTCTCTGTACGGACAGACGGCGATCGCGATACTCGTGCTGCAGGACGTGATCGCCGTCGTCTTCATCACGGTCAACGCCGACGAGCCGCCGAGTCTGTGGGCGTTCGCCCTGCTGCTGCTGTTCCCGTTGGCGTGGCTGCTGCGCCGGCTGCTCGACGTGATCGGTCACGGCGAGCTGCTGGTGCTCTTCGGCGTGGTGATGGCGCTCGGGCCCGGCTATCTCGCGTTCGAGGCGGTCGGCATCACGGGAGACGTCGGCGCTCTCGTGATGGGCCTGCTGTTCGCCACGCACCGCCGGGCCATCGAGATGTCGAAGGCGCTGTTCAGCGTGAAGGAACTTTTCCTTGTGGGCTTCTTCCTCCTGATCGGAATGGGCGCCGCTCCCACGTGGACGGATGCCGCACTCGCCCTGCTGCTGTGCATCGTGCTGCTGCCGCTCACGTTCATCGGCTTCGTCTGGCTCGGCCGGCTGTTCGGGCTGCGCAACCGCACGGCGATCCGGACGGGACTGGTGCTGAGCAACTTCTCGGAGTTCTCGATCATCGTCGCGGCGTTCGGGGTCGGCGCCGGACTCCTGACAGAACGATGGCTCACGGTCGTGGCGATCGCCGTCGCCCTCAGCATGGTCGCGTCATCCATTGCGAACGCGCATGGCCTGCGGCTCATCACCGCCCTCACCTGGCTCCCCGCCCAGCAGGTCTCGAAGCTGCGTCCCGCCGACAGGCCGATCGACACGAGCGGTTCGGATGTCGTCGTTCTGGGCATGGGGCGCGTGGGCCGCGCGGCGTACGAGCGTCTGGTCGACGAGGGCGGTCTGCGTGCCCTGGGCATCGACAACGACCACGCCGTGATCACCCGGCTGGAGGGAGACGGGCTCAACGTGCTCGAGGGCGACGCGACCGATCTCGAGTTCTGGAGTCGACTGGTTTCCGGCGGATTCGTGAAGACCGTGGTGCTGGCGATGGCTTTCCACGGGTCCAACGCCTTCGCCCTCGAACGGTTGAACGAGGCCGGCTTCGATGGCCGGGTGGTGGCCGTGGCCCAGCATCCCGACCAGGTCGAGCACCTCGCGGCCCGCGGCGTCGACGGCGTCCTCAACATCTATGCCGGCGCGGGATACACCCTGGCGGGCCTCGCGATGGGCGAGGACGACGGTGCGGCCCCCGGTAGCATCCAAGGATGACCCTTCGCTCCGCCCGAACCGCCGTGTGGATGCGCACGCTGCTCTCGATCGCAGGGGGCATCGTCGTCGGCGCGTTCGTCGTCCCGTTGCTGGGGGGCGTCGCCGGCATCCTCTCCGGTTGGGCCGCCTTCGCGCTCGTCAACGTGCTGTGGGTGCTGCTGCTGATCTGGCCGATGGATGCGGCCGCCACCAGGGCGCACGCGACCCTGGAAGCTCCGGGTCGGCGGGTCGCCCGGCTGATCTCCACGCTCGGGAGCGTGGTCAGTCTCGCGGCCGTGCTCGTGGTGAGCATCCAGGCGCAGCAGATGCAGGGTGTGGACCGGTACGCGCTCGCCGGAGTCGCCGTGGTGAGCGTCGCTGCGTCGTGGGCGCTGATCCAGGTGGAGTACGTGCTGCGGTACGCCCGCATGTACCACGCGGAGCCCGACGGCGGCATCGACTTCAATCAGAAGGAAGCCCCGGAGTACACCGATTTCGTGTACTTCTCGATCAACCTGGGCATGACCTACCAGGTGTCGGACACGAACGTCGAGGCCAACGCCATTCGGCGCATGGTCATCGCGCACACGGTGCTCAGCTACCTCTTCGGCACCGTCATCCTCGCCTCGATCATCAACCTCGTGGTCGGCCTCGGCTGAGACGCGGTCAGCCGCCCCAGACGGCTCGCGCTCCCGCCTCGCCGACGAGCACGACCATGATCGTGCTGCCAGCACCACTGACTACGGCCAGCACCGCGATGACGATGCGCGCCGCGCGGCGCGGCGCTCCGAAGCGGAACCAGCTCCACTGGATGGCCGCGACGAGGAACATCGCGGCCGTCCACGGCCACAGCATCCGCCCGAGTTCCGCGTGCCGTACCACGGCCGGCACGGGGCCGACCTGCTGGGCGAGCGCTTCACCCGCGAGCATCGTGACGGGGACGAGCGCCAGCACGAGGAGCGCGGCGATCGGCGTTGCCATCCCGAGTCGTCGACGGACGGAGGGGAGCAGCGCACCGAGCGCGAGAGCCAGCGCGGTGAGGGGCACGAGCACGACCACCGCGTGCACGATCAGCGGATGCAGCGGGAGCCCGGCGATCTCGAAGAGGTCCATACTCGTGACACGGGAAGCGGCCCTTCGGAGTTCACCTGAACCTTCCGCGGGTCGATCTCGTGTCTCCTGCAGGACGACGAGGAGGTGGCGGATGCCGAGTGACGACGCGGCCCGACTGGGCGCGCTCTACGACGCGCACGCGGCGCCGATCTGGCGCTACGTCGTGCATCTCACGGGGGATCGCGCCGGGGCGGATGACGTCGTGCAGGAGACGCTGCTGCGGGCCTGGCGCACTCCTCGCATCCTGGCCGACGACCCGGAGAGCACCCGGTCGTGGATGTACACGGTCGCGCGGCACCTCGTCGTGGACGAGGCCCGCAGCGCGCACCGCCGTCGCGAGATCGCGATGGATGAGCCGCCGGAATCGGCGGTCAGGGACGCGACGGATTCGATCTTCGACGCGATCCTGATCGAGGAGGCGCTCGCAGCCCTCTCGATCGCTCATCGGGAGGTCGTCGTCCGCGCGTACTACGGCGGTCTCACCGTCGCGGAGATCGCGGAAGAGCTCACGGTCCCCGAGGGAACCGTGAAGTCGAGACTGCACTACGGACTCCGGGCGCTGCGCCTCGGACTCCAGGAAAGGGGAGTGACGCGATGAACGCCGATCACGAGCGATTCGCCCAGTGGGATGCCGCGTATCTCCTCGGCTCACTGAGCGCCACCGACCGCCTCGACTACGAAGCCCATCTGGCTCGGTGCCCCGAGTGCCGCGCCGCCGTGGCGGAGGTCGCGCCCACGCTCGGCCTGCTGTCGCGCGTCTCTCCCGAGCGCGCCTCATCGCTGCTGCACGATGCCGAGCCGGAGTCTCCGGCTGTCGAGCACCGCGCGCGCGTGCTCTCGCTCGCGGCGGCACGGCAGCGCCGCCGTCGGATCTGGATCGTCGGAGTGGCCGCGGCCGCGATCATCGCGGTCACGTCGATAGGAATCCCGTTCGCATCGGGACTCCTGCAGCCACCGTCGAAGACGGTCGCCCTGGAGCAGGTGATCGACGCCCCGCTGTCGGCCAGCGTCACCCTCGCCGACGTGGCGTGGGGCACCCGCATCGACATGACCTGCGCATACGGCTCGTCAGGAGACGCGCCGGAGGACGGGTGGGCGTACGCGATGGTCGTCGTCTCCGACGACGGCACCGAGAGCGTGCTGTCGACATGGCGTGCTCGGCCCGGGTCGACGGCGAAGCTCAGCGCCGGCACGGAGCTGCCGGCATCCGGCATCGCCGCCGTCGAGATCCGCTCGGTGCGGACCGGCGAGGTGCTGATGCGCACCGGCGTCGACGCGCTCTGAACTCTCGGCCGTCTTCTCTCGTGTACCCGATGACCGCACTCGCGGTCCTGCACAGGAGGTTCGACATGCTCTCGAGATTCAGGAAGTCCGCGGCGCTCGCCGCACTGGTCATGGCGTTGACCGTCACCGCGTGCTCCTCGCCTTCAGGCGATTCCGGCGGCGGCGGCGGCGCGTACAGCCAGCCCTCCGAGCAGGCCAGCACGCCGTCGAGCGACGGAGATGCGGCACAGCTCAAGGTCGCCGACTCGTCGCTGGGCCAGATAGTGGTCGACGGCGACGGCATGACTCTCTACATGTTCGACAAGGACACCCAGAGCTCGGGTGAGAGTTCGTGCACGGGGGAGTGCCTGACGAACTGGCCGCCGTTCACGACCGACAGCACCGCGACGCCGGAACTCGATGGCATCACGGGCGAGATCGGAACGATCACCACGGCGGACGGGTCGACGCAGATCACGCTCAACGGATGGCCCCTGTACTACTTCGCCGGGGACACGGCAGCGGGCGACGTCAACGGTCAGGGCGTCGGCGAGATCTGGTGGGTGCTCACACCCGCGGGCGAGCGGATGGCCGGGTAGCGGCAGGAACGAGCGGATGCCGCGGCCGGATCGGCCGCGGCATCCGGATCTCGAACCGTCGCTCAGACGGTCTGGGGCAGCACGGTGAACGAGACGGAACCCGCCTCGTCGACTCCGGCATCGAGGATCTTGTCGTCGAGGGCGGCCGACGCCGGCGCGTCGACGAACACCCGAGTGCTCGAGAGCTCGACGACCTGGTCCTCCGGCTCGGGGTGTTCGGCGACGCCCGCAGCGAGACGGGCGTCGTTCTCGGGCCCGGCAGGGGTCGAGTGGATCCGGAGACCCGCATCGGCCGCGTCGGTCTGGCGGCTGACCAGTGTCGTCACGATCGCGGTGGCGTTGTCGGTGAGGGTGAGCATGCGCTCTCCTTCCGGTTAGGGCATACCGAGGTCACGGCATGTCCGGGCCATGCTTCCGTGCGAGCGGTGGAGTGCTCAACCCCCTTGCGCCGGGCGCTCATCCGTGTCAACCCCCTGGGGCCGAACGCTCGGCGGCGCCTAGCCTTCCCTGCAGGAGGACACACATGCCTGAGAACACGAAGACCGCGAAGAGCTCCGCCCGAAAGACCCGGTCGGTGAAGAAGACGCCGCAGCAGAACGCCGAGTCGGGCTTCACCGCATCTGCGAAGCTGGGCGCCTCCCTGCAGGCCGTGCTCGTCGACCTGCTCGAGCTCGCCGTGCAGGGAAAGCAGGCGCACTGGAACGTCGTGGGCAGGAACTTCCGCGACACTCACCGCCAGCTCGACGAGATCATCGACGACGCGCGAGCGTTCAGCGACACGGTGGCCGAGCGGATGCGGGCCCTGCACCTGGTGCCCGACGGCAGAAGCAGCACCATCTCCTCGACGACAGCTCTCCCGCAGTTCCCCGCGGGAGAAGTGTCGACCGAGGAGACCATCGACCTCGTCACCGAACGTCTCGAGGTCGCTGTGAAGACCATGCGCGACGTCCACGACGCCGTCGACGAGGAGGATCCGACCTCGGCCGATGTCCTGCACGCGGTCATCGAGCGACTCGAGCAGTTCGCCTGGATGGTGAGCGCGGAGAACCGTACTCCGGCCGGTCGCTGATCAGCCGGGGTACTCGCTTCGCGAACGCCTCTTGACCGCGAACGGCAGCCACACCCAGAGCGCGAGCACAGTGAGCAGGGAGAGGACCAGTGTGACCACTCCCGTCGTCCGATCGACGGTGAAGTCCACGATCAGAGTGGTGACTCCCGCAGTGAGCAGACCGATCACGAACAGATCGATCCTGACGATGCGCGCGGCCAGCCGGACGAGCTCGGGCTTGCGCCGTCGCCCGAACAGCGCCCGGTGCATGCCGACGGGGGCCAGCGAGAGGATGGTCGCCACGGCGGCCAGGGCGACGAGAACGATGTAGAGGTCGTGCTGCAGCGTGTCGAGATCGGTGAAGCGCTGCTGGAATGCGACCGCGAGCAGGAAGCCGGTGAGAATCTGCGTGCCCGTCTGCATGACCCGCAGCTCTTGCATCAGTTCGTCCCAGTTGCGGTCGGCGCGCTCGTTCGGCGTCTCATCGCGCCCGTCAGCGCGGTCGTCGACGACAGGATCGGTGCTCATCCTCCCAGTCTCGCGGGCAGAGGCGAGGGGCGTCTAGAGCGCTGTCGCGGGCGGTGTCTCTTCGCGAAGCCTCGGTTCGGTGCGTCGCTCCGGTCGGACGCCGGCCTTGTCGGCGTAGAACTCCCTGATGCGATCCATGTCGCGGCTGACGTCGCCCGTGAGATCGAACGTGGGTCCGAGGCCGCACGTCATCGTGGTCCGGTCGACGAACCCGAGGGTCACCGGCATCCCTGTCTCTCTCGCGATGCGATAGAAGCCGCTCTTCCAGTAGTCGTTCCCGCCGCGGGTGCCGTCGGGCGTGACGACCAGGCCGAACACCGAGCCGCCGTTGACCTGATCGACCACATCGCTCACGACGCGCGCAGGATCGTCGCGGTCCACCGGGATGCCGCCCAGACGCCGCATGATCGGTCCGCGCCACCCGCGGAACAGGCTCTTCTTGCCCAGCCAGTGCACGTCGATGTCGAGGCGCCACGCGATGGCGAGCATCAGCACGAAATCCCAGTTCGACGTGTGGGGCGCACCGATCAGCACCGTGGGCCGTGTCGGGGCCGCCTCCGTGCGGAGGGTCCATCGGCTGAACGTCCAGAAAGTCCGGGCGAGGAAGCGTGTGAGCATCCGTCAACCGTACGGGAGAAGAGCCGGAGATCAGCTGTCGGTCAAGCGGTCCGCCGCGAGCCCGCGGCTGTTCGAAGCGCGTCGGAGACGGCAGGGTCGAGCCCGGGCACGTCGTCGAGGGGCACGGCGAGGGCGAGCAGCGCCCGGCTGAAGTAGTTGCGCGCCGCGGCGGCCAGTGTGATGTCGACGATCTGTCGATCGGAGTATCCGGCGTCTCGAAGCGATCGGGTGTCGGCGTCGGTCATCGAGGCGGGGTCGGCCGACAGGCGTTGCGAGTACCTGATGATTGCCTGCTCGGGGTCGCTGAACGCGCTGTCGTCGCCGTGCGCGAAGCTCGACATGCCGGCCTCGTCCACCACCCCCGCGCGCAGCGACTTGCGGCCGTGCGCGAGCAGGCAGTGACCCGAACCGATCTGGCGTGCCGCACCCAGGGTCGCGGCTTCGTACGCGCGCACGCCGATCGACGGGACGATCGCGCGGATCAATGCCATGAACGCCGCATGGGCTTCTGGATTGACCGCCATCGCCTGGGTATGAGCGAAGACGAATCCGTCTTCGCTCAGGTCGTCCGCGTACATCTCGGCGACGTGGCCGGTCGCATCGGCGACCGCCGGAGGCGTGATGATCATGGCAGCTCCTTCGCGTGCACACCAGGGCGACGCGAGAGCGGCCCCAGGCTCCTCCCGCCAGCGTACGCCGCACAGCACGCTGCCGTAAGGGCGTTCGGCGCCACCTGGTTCTGGCAGGCGTACCATCGAGGGATGACTGATTCAGCGCGGGACACCGCGGCAGAGGCGCCGGAAGGCCTGCAGCCGCTGCTCGGAACCCTGGACCTGCTCAGCGACGCCGCTGCAGGCTACTGCAGCGGCGGCGTCTGCCACTTCCCGGCACCCTCCGTGGAGAAGGCCGAGTAGCGGCAGACGCCGATCCGGTCAGTGGCCTGAGGGGAAGTCCCCACCGGCATCGTCTGCAGGCTTGCTGACGAACGGGCTCAGGGCCACGGCCGCGAGAGAGATGATCGCGGCGATCAGAAACGCCATGCGCGCGCCCGGAGCCCCGGCGACCGCGGAGGTCAGCCCCTCGGCCTCCCCGGAGTGCAGGATCGCCGAGTAGGTGACAGTCAGTACCGCGACACCCGCGGCTCCCGCGACCTGCTGCAGGGTGTTGAGCACGGCCGAGCCGTGCGAGTACAGCGACCGCTGCAGTGAGCCGAGCGAGGCCGAGAACAGCGGCGTGAACGACATGGCGAGGCCGACCGACATCGCCGACTGCACGATGATCAGCACCCACCACACGGTGTGCTCGCCGACGGTCGAGTAGTAGAACAGCGCCGCCGACACCAGGAGCGTCCCGGGGATGAGCAGCGTCCGCGTGCCGCGGGTGTCGTAGACCCGTCCCATGACGGGCCCGAGCAGACCCATCAGCACCGAACCGGGCAGGAGGATCAACCCGGACTCGAGCGAACCCAGACCGGCGACGTTCTGCAGATACTGCGGCAGCAGGGTCAGCGTGCCGAACATCGACAGAGCCAGGATCGACATGATCACGACGCCGAAGGTGAAGTTGCGGGAGCGGAACACGCGCAGGTCGAGCAGCGCGTCGTCGATGCGCTGCAGCACCAGCTGACGCCAGACGAACAGTCCGAGGGCGATCGCGCCGACCACGAGCGACACGATGCCGGTCGTCTCGCCGGAACCGCCCTCGCCGCCGAACTGGCTGAGCCCGAAGACCACGCCGCCGAAGCCGAGCGCCGCGAGCGGGATGGACAGCACGTCGAGCGGCACCTTGCGGGTGTCGCCGAGGTTGGTCATCCATTTCGCGCCCATCGCGAGCGAGACGATCGCGATCGGCAGGATGATCGCGAACAGCACGCGCCAGTTGAAGACCTCGAGCACGGCGCCGGCCAGTGTCGGGCCGATCGCGGGTGCGAGTGAGATCACCATGCCGACGCGGCCCATCATCCGACCGCGTGACTGCGGGGGCACGACGTTCATGATCGTCGTCATGAGCAGCGGCATCATGATGCCGGTGCCGCTGGCCTGGATCACGCGGCCGATGAGCAGCACGGAGAATCCGGGGGCGAGCAGGGAGACCAGGGTGCCGGCCGAGAACGCGATCATCGCGGCGATGAACACCTGACGTGTCGTGAACCGCTGAAGGATGAATCCTGTGGTGGGGATGACGACGGCCATCGTGAGCATGAACGCGCTCGTCAGCCACTGGCCGAGCTCGGGCGGGATGCCGAGATCGGTGTTCAGGTGCGGGATCGCGATGCCCATCGTCGTCTCGTTGAGGATCGCGACGAAGGCGGCGACGAGGAGCAGCCAGATCACCCGCATGTCCCTCGCCGAGATGGCTCCGGGTGCGGTGGCAGGGGGCGTGGAGATGGAGCCGGTGTCGACGGCAGACATGGGGCCTCCTGAAGGCGTAGCGAAGAGGGGGAACGTGCGAGTGCACCAGAGTCATTCAGCGTAACGGGATCCTCAGACATTTCATTCCGAACTCCCAGGAATCCGCTCCGGGCAGAACCGCTCCTCGTGTCGATGCCGCTGAGTACGCTGACAGGATGAGCATGGGCGGCGGACGAGGCGGTTTCCACGGGGTGGATGCGCAGGCGCAACGCCGTATCAACGCGGCCGCCCCGCGCATCGACAGGTTGGGCGCGCGCGTGATCTCGCTGTTCCGCCCGTACCTGTGGCGCATCGGGTTCACCGCCGCGCTCGTGATCGTCGGAGCGGCGATCGCGGTGATCCCGCCGCTGATCGTGCAGCGCATCTTCGACGACGCGCTGTTCCCGGTCGCCGGTGGCGGTCCGCAGCTCGACCTGCTGCTTCGTCTCGTGCTCGCGACCATCGGGCTGTTCCTGCTCTCGGCCGCCCTCGGCGTCACGCAGACGTGGCTGACCTCGACCGTGGGAAACAGCGTGACCGGCGACCTGAGAGTGCGCCTGTTCGAGCATCTGCAGGCGATGGAGCTCGGGTTCTTCACGCGCACGAAGACCGGCGTGATCCAGTCGCGTCTGCAGAACGACGTGGGCGGAGTCTCGGGGGTGCTGACGAACACCGTCACCAGCATCCTCGGCAACACGGTGACGGTCGTCGCGTCCCTCGTGGCGATGATCCTCATCGACTGGCGCCTGACCCTGATCGCCGTCGTGCTCATGCCGTTCCTCATCCTCGTGCAGCGTCGGGTCGGTCAGCTGCGTGCCCGCATCGCGGGGGAGACGCAGGAATCGCTCTCCGAACTCACCTCGATCACGCAGGAGACGCTGAGCGTCTCCGGCATCCTGCTGTCGAAGTCGTTTAACCGGCAGCGCACCGAGGCTGCCCGCTACCAGGCCGAGAACCGCAACCAGGTCAAGCTGCAGGTGCGGCGGGCGATGAGCGGGCAGGGCTTCTTCGCCGTCGTGCAGGTGCTGATGTCGTCCGTCCCCGCGATCATCTACCTCGTCTCGGGCTATCTGATCGCGGGAGGAACAGGCGCGATCACGGCGGGCACCGTCGTCGCCTTCACGACCGTGCAGGCGCGTCTGCTGATGCCGCTGATGGGGCTGATGAGGGTGTCGCTGGACCTGCAGACCTCGCAGGCGCTGTTCGCGCGCATCTTCGAGTACCTCGATCTCGTCCCCGAGATCACCGACGCACCGGACGCCGTGCCTGTCGACGAGGCGCCCGGTCCGCGCGGACGCATCGAGTTCCGCGACGTGGTGTTCCGCTATCCGGACGCCGCGCCCGATACGCGCCCGACTCTGCAGGGGGTCTCGTTCGTCGCCGAACCGGGACGGCACGTGGCCTTCGTCGGGCCCTCCGGCGCGGGCAAGACGACGATCCTGTATCTCGCCCCGAGGCTGTACGAGGCGCACGGCGGTTCGGTGATGTTCGCGGGCGCCGATGTGCGCACGCTGACCCAGGAGTCGATCATCGACCAGATCGGGATCGTGTCGCAGGAGACCTATCTTTTCCACGCCACGATCCGCGAGAACCTGCTGTACGCGAAGCCCGGCGCGACCGACGACGAGATGATCGCCGCGTGCACGGCGGCCAACATCCACCACATCATCGCGGGCTTCGAGCAGGGCTACGACACCGTCGTCGGTGAACGCGGCTACCGGCTCTCAGGCGGAGAGAAGCAGCGCATCGCGATCGCACGGGTGCTGCTGAAGGATCCGCCAGTGCTGCTGCTCGACGAAGCCACGTCGGCGCTGGACACCGTGTCGGAGCGCGTGGTGCAGGAGGCGCTCGACGAGGCCGCGAAGGGACGCACCACCCTGACGATCGCGCACCGGCTCTCGACGGTCATGGGCGCCGACATGATCCACGTGCTCGACGCGGGAGCCATCGTGGAGTCGGGGACGCACGCGGAGCTGCTCGCGCATGGCGGGCTGTACGCCGAGCTCGCCGAGCAGCAGGTGGCGGCTTCGAGGGTCCTTGCGACCGAAGCGGTGCTCGAAGAGGAGGTCACGGGCGGGGCCGAGGCGCCGCTCGCCGAACGCCGCGCCGATCGGGCGCCCGCGGACTCGGCGGGAGCCGACGCCGTGGCCGCGCTCACGGCGCCGGTCCCGCTGCTCGACGCGCCACGCGTCGACGACCGGGTCTATCCGACCGAAGACTGAAAGCTCAATGCGCTGACAGGCCGCCGTCGACGAACAGCGAGTGCCCCGTGACGTAGGCGGAGCCCGCGCTGGCGAGGAACACGGACGCCCCCGCGAAGTCGCCGGGCACGCCGTTGCGGCCGATCATCGTCCGCGAGGCGAGAGCTGCGATCTGCACCGGATCCTCCTGCAGCCGCGCGTTCAGGGGAGTCAGCACGAAGCCCGGAACCAGGGTGTTGCTCGTGACGCCGGTGCCGCCCCAGGCCTCGGCCTCTGAGCGCATGAGGGATTCGACCGCGCCTTTGGAGACGCCGTAGATGCCGCTGCCGACGAAGGCGCGGTGCGCCTGCTGCGAGCTGATGTGGATGAGGCGGCCGTAGCCGCGCTCGGCCATGCCGACCGCGTAGCGCTGTCCGAGCAGGAACGGCGCGAGCGAGTTCACCGTCATCGTGGCATCCCAGTCGTCCTCCGTGATGTCGGCGAATGCGGGGCGGATGTTGATGCCCGCCGAGTTCACGAGGATGTCGGGTTCGCCGAACGGCTCGGTCGCGGCCTCGGCCACCGCGCGGATGCCGTCGCGCGTGCTCAGATCGCCGACCACGCCCGCGGCGCGGCAGCCGGCATCCGTCAGCTCGCGCACCGTCTGATCAACGCGCTCGGACCCGCGGGCGACGATGACGGTGGCGGCGCCGGCTCGGGCGAGCGCGGTGGCGATGCCGTGCCCGATGCCTGAGCTGCCGCCGGTCACGATCGCGGTGCGACCGTCCAGGCCGAAGAGGGAGTGCAGATAGTCGTTCATGGAAGTCCTGATTCTGGAGGACGCGGACGGACGCCGTTCACAGCGGCGCGCCGAATGCAGACAGGCCGCCTCGCGCGAGCGTCATCCGGGTTCTCCGATGGGCCGCGGTCACCAGGCGAGCGCCGCGACGAGAGAGGGATCGGGGTGGGCGTCGGCGAACTCGGGCAGTGACCGCAGCTCGGCGATGAACGCCGTGACCTCCGCGGCGTATGCGGGGTCGGGATGGGTGCCGGCGATCTCCTGGAGCGGTGGCACGTCCATGGTGAGGATGAGTTCGAGCCTAGCGGTCACCGCACGGTACGCCCCCGCATCCTGCAGCACGGCGATGCCGCCGCGCAGAGCGGCGAGATAGTCCCGAAGAACAGGGAGTCGCGCTCTGCTCTGCGTGATCGATGTGCCATCGGCGCGCAACCGCCACTGCACGAGCGCGTCGGGGATGACGTCGAACGCGCGAGCACCCGTGTACATGCGCTGCGCGACGATCTGATCCTCGTAGGCGACGCCTTCGGGAAACCGCAGATCCGCCCAGAACTCGGTGCGGCTCATCTTCGACCAGGCGACGATGTTCGCGGACGCGCGGGGATGCTCGAAGATCGTCGTGCCGAGACGTGCCGGGTCGGTGGCCGCAGCGACCCAGGGCTGCACGCGACCGGGCAGGTAGCGCTGTCCGTCGAAGCGCGAGCGCACGTATGCTGCGGCCACGAAGTCGCTGCCGGTTTCGACGAGCGTGGTGGTGAACCTCTCGAGAGCCGTGGGGGCGAGCTCGTCATCGCCGTCGAGGAAGCCGAGGAACTCGGTGTCGACCAGGGCGAGTCCGGCATTGCGGGCGCCGCCGAGGCCGATCGACTCCTCGTGCCGGACGGCGCGGAATCGCGGGTCGGATGCCGCGGCATCCGCGAAGACGGCGGCCGTCGCGTCCGTCGAGCCGTCATCGATGAGGATCGCCTGCCATCGGGACTCCGACTGCGCACGCAGCGATTCGAGGGCGGCCGGGGCGAATGCGGCGATGTCGCGACCGGGGACGATCACGGTCACGATCGGAGCGGATGCAGTCACCAGCCGAGTCTATGGCGGCCTACCCGCTCCGGGGCTCACTGGTCGTTGAGCGAGCGCAGCGAGACGAAACGCGACGAGTCGCGGCACTCACCCTCGGGAGACCGCGTGGACGGCTTCCGCGACGAGCGCCGCGAGTTGCCCTGCCGCGCTCTCAGGCAGCGCTGGCCTGCCGAACGTGAACCGCACCGAGGTCTGGGCGACCTCGGGCGGGATGCCGCAGGCGAGGAGCACGTGCGAGGGCTCGTCGCTCCCGGCTGCGCACGCCGACCCGCTCGACGACACGACACCGCGGCGCTCGAGTTCGAGAAGCACGGCTTCGCCGCTGACGCCGGCGAACGTGAAGCTGGCCGTGCCCGGCAGGCGATGCTGAGGATCCCCGGTCAGCGCGGCCCGGGGCACGGTGGTGAGGACACCGTCGATGAACCTCCTCGTAGATGCCGCGACGCGGCTCGCGACGACGGCGCGCTCGGCCTCCGCCAGTTCGAGTGCGGTCGCGAGCGCCACGGCCCCGGCGACGTTCTCCGTCCCCGAGCGCCGACCTCGCTCCTGCCCGCCGCCGTGCAGCAGCGGCTCCAGGGGAACGCGGCCCCGCACGGCCAGCGCGCCTGTGCCCTTCGGCGCGCCGAGCTTGTGACCGGCGATCGCGATCGCGTCCGCACCCAGATCGGTCAGGGGGAGCCATCCGGCGGACTGCACCGCGTCGACGTGGAGCGGCACGCGGGCGGCGCTGGTGACCGCACGGAGCGCCGCCACGTCCTGCACCGTGCCGATCTCGTTGTTCGCGTGTCCGAGGGCCACGAGCGCGGTGTCCGGTCTCAGGGCCGCGTCGACCGCATCCGCCGTGATTCGCCCAGCGGAGTCGACGTCGAGCGGTGTCACCGTCACGCCATGGAAGCGGCGCAGGAAGTCCGCCGATTCGAGGATCGACTCGTGCTCGATCGGGGAGACGACCAGATGCCGCCGTGCGGAGCCGAGCACGATGCCCTTCACCGCGAGGTTGTTGGCCTCGGTGCCGCCGCTCGTGAAGATCGCGTCTGCCGGACGCATCCCCAGCACCCTCGCCACACGGCGGCGGGCGTCTTCCAGCGCGCTCGCCGCCGCCTCTCCGACGGTGTGATGGCTCGACGGGTTGCCGAACACGTCAGTCAGGTAGGGACGCATCGCCTCGAGCACCTCTGGCCGCACGGGCGAGGTGGCGGCGTGGTCGACGTACAGCATCAGTCGATCCTGACGTCCAGTCCGAGGTCGAGGGCACGCGCCGAGTGCGTCAGCGCGCCGACGGAGATCACATCGACGCCGGTCTCGGCGATGCTGCGGACGGTGCCGAGGTCGACGCCTCCCGAGGCCTCCACCTGCGCCCGATCGCCGATCAGGGCGACGCCCGCCCGCAGATCGTCGAGCGAGAAGTTGTCGAGCAGCACGGTGTGCGCCCCGCCGTCGAGCACTGCCGCGATCTGATCGAGCCGATCGACCTCCACCACCACGTGCGTGGTGTGCGGAAGCCGCGCAAATGCCGCCCGCAGTGCTGCGGCGAGGTCTGCGCCCGAGCGCTGCAGCACCGCGAGATGGTTGTCCTTCGCCATCACCGCATCCGACAGCGAGTAGCGGTGATTGTGCCCGCCGCCCGAGACGACCGCGTGTCTTTCGAAGGCGCGCAGCCCCGGGGTGGTCTTGCGCGTGTCGGCGATGCGCGCCTTCGTGCCGTCGACCTGGCGCACGTAGCCGGCGGTCAGCGTCGCGATGCCGCTCATGCGCTGCGTGAAGTTCAACGCGACGCGCTCGGCGGTGAGGATGCCGCGGGCCGAGCCCGATACCGATGCCAGCACGTCGCCTGGCGAGAACTCGTCTCCGTCGCCGACGTGCACGTCGGTCGTGAGGGTCGGGTCGGTCAGCGCGAAGGCGGTGGCGAAGACCTCTCCGCCGCTGAAGACGCCCGGCTCGCGGGCCACGAGGTCGGCGGTCGCCGTTGCGTCGGCCGGCAGCAGAGCGGTACTGGTGAGGTCGCCCCACGGTGTGTCCTCCTCCAAGGCGGCGCCGACGACGCGGTTGATGGTGGCGGCGGTGAGCATCAGACTCTCTCCAGTTCCGAGGTTTCGATGTGATGGGCGCCGACGCTCACGGTTCGGGTCAGAGCAGCGGATGCCGTCGTCTCGGCGAGCAGGAGGAGATTCGCATCCTCGTGCTCCGCGACGGTCACCGGTTCCGACGCGGCAGCACGCCAGGCGCGGACGATCCCGAGAGCGTGCCCGAGACCGTCGTCTGTGCGGAGCAGCCCGACCTGCTCCCACATGAGCTGCTGCAGCGCGGCGCGCGTGAAGCGGCTCGCGTCCTCGTTCCGGTGCGGATCGGTGTCGCTGGAGACGCTCTGAGGCGACGCGAACTCATACCGGAGCGAGGGGGAATCCAGTGCCGCCGCGACGCGAGCACCGAAGACCGCGCCCTCGAGGAGCGAGTTGCTCGCGAGGCGGTTCGCGCCGTGCACACCCGTCCGGGCGGTCTCGCCGACGGCGAAGAGTCGTGCGAGGCTCGTGCGACCGTCGAGGTCGGTGGCGATTCCGCCCATCAGATAGTGCGCCGCGGGCGTCACGGGGATGGGTTCGCGAGACCAGTCGTAGCCTCGCTCGCGCGTCACGCGGTCGATCGTCGGGAACCGCGAGGCGAGACGGTCGCCGCCGAGCATCGTGGCGTCGAGCCGCACGGGTGAACCCTGACGGGCGGCTTGTCGCGCTATCGCGCGCGACACGACGTCACGGGGAGCGAGCTCGCCGTCGGGGTGGCTGTCGAATGCAAAGCGCCGGCCTTCGTCGTCGATCAGCGTCGCGCCCTCACCGCGCACCGCCTCGGACACGAGGAACGCCGGTTCGGACGCGAGGATCGTGGGGTGGAACTGCACGAACTCCATGTCCGCGACAGCGGCGCCGGCACGGAGAGCCGCGGCGATGCCGTCTCCCGTGGTGCCGACCGGGTTCGTCGTGTGCGAATACAAGTGCCCCGCGCCGCCGGTCGCGAGGATGACAGCATCCGCCTCGGCATCCGACACCTGACCGTCGATCAGCATGCGGATGCCGTGCACCGCGCCGCCCCGCACCAGGAGGTCGACCAGGAACGCATGCTCGACCACCTCGATCGTCGTCCGGCGGACGGCCGCGACCAGCGCCTGCGAGATCGCCGCCCCTGTCGCGTCGCCACCCGCGTGGACGATGCGCGCGTGGCTGTGAGCCGCCTCCCGCCCGAGCATGAGCTCGCCGTCGGGCGAGCGGTCGAACGCCACGCCTCGCGCGATCAGCTCGGCGATGCGGGTGGATCCTTCGTGCACGAGCACGTCGACGGCTGCGGCGTCGGACAGCCCCGCACCCGCGTTCACGGTGTCGATCGCGTGCCTCTGGGCCGAGTCCCTCGGTCCGTACACGCCCGCGACACCGCCCTGCGCGAAGCCCGTGCTGCCGTCGCCGAGAGCCCCCTTCGTGACGATGCGGACGCGATGCCCCGCCTCGTGCGCGTGGAGTGCGGCTGTCAGCCCGGCGATGCCCGAGCCGACGATGACGACGTTCATCTCGCACCCGCCGCGGCCGGCGGCTTCGCCGCCAGCATCCGCTCCAGCGCGACCCGAGCGGGAGCCGCCACGTCGTCGGACACGGTGATGCGGTTCGGGGTTCGGCCGGCCACGAGCTCTTCGAGAACCCACGCGAGATAGCCGGGGTGGATGCGGTACATGGTCGAGCAGGGGCAGACGACCGGGTCGAGGCAGAAGATCTCGTGCTGCGGGAACTGCGCGGCGAGGCGGCGGACGAGATTGATCTCCGTGCCGATCGCGAACGTCGTCGGTTCGGTCGCGGCTTCGATCGCCTTGCGGATGTAGTCGGTCGAGCCTGCCTCGTCGGCGGCGTCGACGACCTCCATCGGACACTCGGGGTGCACGATCACGCGCACACCCGGGTGCTCCGCGCGGGCCTGGTCGATCTGGGCGACCGTGAAACGGCGGTGCACCGAGCAGAAGCCGTGCCAGAGGATGACCTGCGCGTCTTCCAACTCGGACGCCGTCGACCCGCCGAGCGCTTTGCGGGGATTCCACATCGGCATCCGCTCGAGCGGTACGCCCATGGCCTTGGCGGTGTTCCGACCAAGGTGCTGGTCGGGGAAGAACAGCACGCGGCGCCCGCGCTCGAACGCCCATTCCAGCACGGTCTTCGCGTTCGACGACGTGCACACGATGCCGCCATGACGACCGACGAAGCCCTTGATGGCAGCGGAGGAATTCATGTACGTGACGGGGATGACGGGAACGCGGCCGTCATCGTCCACGGCGTCCATGTCGCCGTACACATCGGCGAGCTGCTCCCAGCAGTCCTCGACCTGGTCGATGTCGGCCATATCGGCCATCGAGCAGCCGGCCGCGAGGTTGGGCAGGATCACCGCCTGCTGAGGTGTGGAGAGCAGGTCGGCTGTCTCGGCCATGAAATGCACGCCGCAGAAGACGATAGCCTCGGCATCCGTGCGGCTCTTCGCGGCAGTGGCGAGCTGGAAGGAATCTCCCACGTAGTCGGCGTGCTGCACGACCTCTTCACGCTGATAGAAGTGCCCGAGCACGACCACCCGGTCGCCGAGCGTCCGCTTGGCGGCGCGGATCCTTGCGTCGAGCTCGGTCTCGCTCGCCTCGCGGTAGGCGGCCGGCAGCTCGCCCTGACGAGGTGCACCGGTCGGGATCACGTCGCCCATCGAGGAGCCGGGTCCGTAGCCGGGCCGCGTGTCGAAGTCCCAGGGGCCGGCGGCGAGATCGGTGCTGCAGGTGGCGTCGGTCGACGCCCCGGTCACGATCGCCTGCAGATGGTGGTCGACGGACGGGTCGAGCCGGGTGACGGGTGCTTCGACAGGCTCAGCAACCCAGGAGTTCGGGGTCATCGGATGCTCGTTTCTTCGGGGCCGAGCGGGCCGCGATCGGCCAGCGCGACATCGGTGTTGTAGCGGTACAAGCGGGCGGGGCGGTGGCTTCCGGTGCGGAAGCGGTCAGTGGGGAGCAGGTTTCCCGAGGCCTCGACCTGGCGGCGGAAGTTGGCCGGGTCGAGGCTCTTTCCGAGGATCGCCTCGTAGGCTTCGCGGAGATCTGCGAGCGTGAACTCCGAGGGGAGGAATCCGTGCGCGACTCTGCTGTAGCCGACCTTGTTGCGCAGTCGCCACAGCGCGTACTCGATGATCTTCGCGTGATCGAACGCGAGGGAAGGCAGATCGTCGACGTCGAACCAGCGCACGTTCTCGGGGGCGCGACCCGACGCCCGGTGCGCCTCGCTCTGGGCGTCGACGTCGTCCTGACGCAACAGCGCCCAGTAGACGATCGACACGACCCGAGTGGGGGAGCGGTCCACCGCTCCGAAGGCGTAGAGCTGCTCGAGATAGCTGGGTGCGAGACCGGTGGTCTCGGAGAGGGTGCGAGCGGATGCATCCACCGGCGACTCCGCTGTCGTGAGCCAGCCGCCGGGCAGCGCCCATTGGTCGGCGAAGGGCTCCCGGGTGCGCAGCACGAGAGGCAGAGCGAGCACGGCATCGCCCGACTCGGTGCGGCGCAGCGTGAGGATGACGGTGGAGACCGCCACGCGAATGCTTTGAGTCATAGTTACCTTAACCTCCCGTATCGATCTTAGTGTCTCTCTGACCCTTAGCGTCAATCGATGACGTCATCCGCCGTCGAGTCCGAAACGTTATCTGCGGAGAAGGATGAGGCTTGTCACCCGGGAGGGGGTTTGTTAGGTTACTGTCCTAACAAACCCCCTCCCGGGGTTTCCCCGAACCCCGACCGGGGTTCACTCCATCCGGAGATCCCTCCTGCAGTGCAGCACCGAGAGGAAACACCAGAATGATCCGAAACGGACGGCGTAAGACAGCGCTCGCCGCGGTGGCGGGGGCATCCGTCCTCGCCCTCGGCCTGACGGCCTGCGGAACCGGCGGCGGCGACACACCTGAGGCGACCGGCTTCGACCCCGACGCCGCGAAGGGCCAGGACATCACCTTCTGGGTGATGGGCGGCGACACGCCCGACGAGGCGCGCGAGTATCTGATCGACGCCTATGCCGACGCCACCGGCGGCACCCTGACGATCGAACAGCAGGACTGGAGCGACGCGCTGACGAAGCTGACGAACCAGCTGCCCGATGCGAAGAACACCCCCGACGTCACGGAGATCGGGAACACCTGGTCGCCGACCTTCACGACCGCCGGAGCGTTCACCGATCTCAGCCCGATCTACGAGGACTTGGGCGGCGACAAGCTGCTCCCGTCGTTCGTCGAGGTCGGCGAGGTCGACGGCAAGCAGTACGCCTTGCCGTACTACTTCGGCTCCCGCTACATCACCTACCGCAAGGACCTCTGGTCGGCCGCGGGACTCGAGGTTCCGAAGACGCTCGACGAGTTCAGCGAATCGGTCGCGAAACTCCGGACCGACTCGCAGTCCGGGTTCTACATCGGCGGCCAGGACTGGCGCAACGGCATCTCGTGGATCTTCGCCAACGGGGGAGAGCTGGCGGTGAAGGACGGCGACAAGTGGTCTTCCTCGCTGTCCGACCCGAAGTCGATCGCCGGCCTCGAACAGTTCCAGGACATCTTCACGAACGCCTCCAACGCCCCGGCCACCGAAGACGACTCGACGCCGTGGATCAACATCAACAACGACAAGAACGGCGCGGCGCCGACAGCGGCGACGATCATCGCGCCCGGTTGGGCGCACTGGTCCATCGGCGACTACACGGGTGACAACGACGAGGGCGCCGAGGTCCGCGAGTGGAACGACGCGACATTCGGCGTCTTCCCCCTTCCCGGTGTCGAAGAGGGAACAGTGGCTCCGGTCTTCGCCGGAGGATCGAACATCGGCATCTCGGCCAAGAGCGAGAACCAGGCGGGCGCGAAGGAGCTGCTGCGGATCATCTTCTCCGACGAGTACCAGAGCCTGCTCGCGAAGAACGGTCTGGGCCCGGCGAACGTCGACTTCGTCGGCGAGCTGGGCGACGACCAGTTCGCGAAGGCTCTCGTCGACTCCGCGCTCGGCTCCAAGTTGACGCCGGCCGCACCCGGCTGGGCGGCCGTCGAGGGACAGAAGATCCTCGAGGAGTTCTTCGGCAAGGTCGCAGAAGGCGGCGATGTCGCCGAACTCGCCAAGGAGTACGACGCCAAGATCGACGCGGTCATCAACGGCTGACATTTCCCGTGTCCGGGGGTCGGGGCGACCCGATCCCCGGACGCCGACGAGACAGGCGACACTCCGCTATGACCACCACCGTCATCCCTGAAACACGCGAGGACCCAGTCAGCAAGGCGCGCACAGTCGAGCCCTCGGCGCGGCGCACGGCCCTCGTCCCCTACCTGCTCATCCTCGGAGCCGTTCTCGTGCTGCTGCTGGGCATGGGCTACCCGGTCGCCTGGCAGATCGTGACCTCCTTCCAGAAGTACGGCGCACTCCAGCAGCTGGGGGGCAAGGCGCCCGACTTCGTCTGGTTCGACAACTACATCGCGATCGCCGGCAACAGCACGTTCTGGGCCGTCGTCACGAGGTCTGTGATCTTCTGCCTCGTCACCGCCTTCATCACGATCGTGATCGGCGTGCTGCTGGCGCTGCTCATGACCAAGGTGCACGCGGTCGCGAGGTTCGTCCTGCAGATCGCTCTGCTGCTCGCATGGGCGATGCCCGTCATCGCGGCCATGACCGTCTTCATCTGGCTGTTCGACCGCCAGCGCGGCGTCGTGAACTACCTGCTCGGCCTGATCCCCGGGGTCGATATGAACGGCTTCAACTGGATCGGCACGACGCCGCTGCTGTTCTTCACGGTCGCCTCGATCATCATCATCTGGATGTCGGTGCCCTTCGTCGCGTTCTCGGCATACGCGGGGCTCACTCAGGTGAGCGACGAGGTCCTCGAGGCCAGCCAACTGGACGGCGCCGGCGCCGTGCAGCGGTTCCGTTTCATCATCTTCCCGGTGCTCAAACCCGTGATCGCCATCGTGCTCCTCCTGAACCTGATCTGGGATCTCCGTGTGTTCGCGCAGATCACCCTGTTGCAGGATGCGGGACCCAAGTCCACCGACTACGACCTGCTCGGCACTTACATCTACAAGACCGGCGTCGCTGGTCTCGACTTCGGAGGGGGAGCTGCGATGTCGATCTTCGTCCTCGCGCTGACCATCGCGCTGAGCTGGTTCTACGTACGCAATCTCGTCAAGGAGGAGAGCCGGTGACCGCGGCCACCACGATCGCCCCACCGACCGCACGCACCGCCGCTCGTGCAGACGGCGGGAAGGCGCCTGCCCGTCGGCGGAGGTTCGCGGCTGGCAGGTGGATGCTGAGCGCGCTTGCAGTCATCCTCGCGCTGGTCTGGGCGTTCCCCGTCTACTGGATGATCAACTCGTCCATGCTGTCGACGGCGACCCTGGAGTCGTTCACGCCGACGTTCCTCCCGCTCGGCGGCTCGCTCGCGAACTTCGCGGCCGTCCTCACGCCGTCCTTCTTCTCCGCGCTGGCGGTGAGCGTGGGCGTCACGCTGCTGTCGGTGGCGGTGTGCCTGACGTTCGCGTTCCTCGCCTCGATCGCCATCAGCCGCTTCCGCTTCCGCGGGCGGGTCTCGTTCATCGTCACGATCCTCCTTATCCAGATGCTGCCGGCGGAGGGGCTGTTCATCGCGCAGTACAAGATGATGTCCGCCTTCGGGCTGCTCAGCAACGTGCTCGGCCTGAGCATCCTGTACGTCGCCGCCGTCGTGCCGTTCACCATCTGGATGCTGCGCGGGTTCGTCGCCGGTGTTCCCGTCGAGCTCGAAGAGGCGGCGATGATCGACGGTCTCAGCCGGACTCAGGCGTTCGTCCGCATCACCCTGCCCCTGCTCGCGCCGGGGCTGGTGGCCTCGGGAGTGTTCGCGTTCCTGCAGTGCTGGAACGAGTTCACCGTCGCCCTGGTCATCATGGAGAACAACAGGACCCTCCCGCTGTGGCTTCGCGGTTTCGTGCAGCAGAGCGCCACCCAGGCCATCGACTGGGGGCAGGTGATGGCGGCATCGACCATCGTGGCGATCCCCGTCATCATCTTCTTCGTCATCGTGCAGGGGCGGATGACGAGCGGACTGGTCTCCGGCGCCGTCAAGGGGTGAGGGCAGGCCCCGAGGCGCGGGAGCGATCAGGCTAGACTGAACGCACAACAGAACACGGGCCGAATGACCCACGCGGGAGAGCCCCGGCGAACGCAGCCGGGCACCGAAGGAGCAAGCCTCCCCGCCAATCTCTCAGGTAACGCGTACCGCGCGGTTCCGGCCACTCTGAAAAGCGATTTTCGAGCGAAGCAAGAAATCGGGTTGAGCGAGGGCGCACGGCGCCCGAGTCGAAACCCTGGCGAGACGATTTCCGCGAGTCTCCGCCTCCACGTTCGTTATCCGCCGACGGTGAAAGCCCTGCTCAGGGCGAAGCTCTCAGGCCCATGACAGAGGGGGAGTTCCGAGGAACGGCGACGTCGCCGTTCCACCCGCCCACGCCCGGGAGAACTCCATGTCCGATCCCCGCTACACCCCGTTGCGCGAACGCCACGAGGCGCTCGGAGCATCTTTCACCGACTTCGGCGGATGGCAGATGCCCGTGCGCTACACCTCCGATCTGGCCGAACACCACGCCGTGCGTCGGGCTGCCGGCATCTTCGACATCTCGCACATGGCCGAGTTCCTCGTCACCGGCCAGTACGCCGCGCAGTTCCTCGACTACGCGCTCGCCAGCAGCATTTCCGCGATGGCGGTCGGAAAGGCGAAGTACTCGCTGATGCTGGCCGAAGACGGCGGCATCATCGACGACGTGATCGCGTACCGCCTGGCCGATGACCGCTACCTGGTGATCGCGAATGCCGGCAACAGAGGCTACGTCGACGCTGCATTCGCCAAGAGGGTCAGGGCGTTCCCCTCGATGCTGGAGCGCGAGCTGCCTGCGCCCGCACCAGGGGAGGAGCGCAGTTTCGCCGGCTTCCTCGGCGACCGCGGTGTCGACGTCGAAGACGTGTCCGACTCGTTCGCGTTGCTGGCGGTGCAGGGCCCGGCGGCTGAGAGGATTCTCGCTGAGACCTCCGGCATCACCGAACTGAGCACACCGTGGGCCGAGCAGAAGTACTACGCCTGGACGGAGGCGCAGTTCCTGGGAGAGCCGCTTCTCGTCGCGCGCACCGGGTACACCGGCGAAGACGGCTTCGAGCTGCTCGTGCGCTCCGCCGACGCCGCTGCGCTGTGGGACGACCTGCTCGCCGCCGGTGAGCCGCATGGCCTCGTCCCCGCAGGACTCGCCGCGCGCGACACCCTCCGTCTCGAAGCGGGCATGCCGCTGTACGGGCATGAGCTGAGCCGCGACACCAAGCCGGTGCAGGCCGGCCTCGGCCGCGTCGTCGTCACCGCCAAGGAGAGCTTCGTCGGCAAGGAGGGCGTGGATGCCGCCCCCGGCGCCCCTGTCCTCGTCGGCCTCGCCGCAGAGGGCAAGCGCGCGGGCCGCGCCGGCTACGCCGTCGTCGACGAGGACGGCGTCGTCCTCGGAGAGATCACCAGCGGCGCCCTGAGCCCGACTCTCGGCCACCCGATCGCGATGGCCTATCTGACTCCGTCTTCCGCCGAAGAGGGAACCGCAGTATTCCTTGATGTGCGGGGCACCAGGATCCCCGCCACCGTGACCGCCCTGCCTTTCTACCGGAGGACCAAATGACCGACCTCACCGCACTCAAGTACACCGACGAGCACGAGTGGATCGCCTCCGACGGCGACACCCTCACGATCGGCATCACCGACTACGCCGCCGAGAAGCTGGGCGACGTCGTGTTCGTCGAGCTCCCCGCCGTCGGCACCGAGATCACCGCGGGTGCGGTGGTCGGCGAGATCGAGTCGACCAAGTCCGTCGGGGAGCTCTACGCCCCCGTCGCCGGCACGGTCGTCGAGATCAACGACGCCGTCGTCGACGACCCTTCGCTCGTGAACTCCGAGCCGTTCGAGGGCGGCTGGCTGATCAAGGTGTCCGTCGCCGCCGACGCGCTCGACGGCCTGCTCGACCGCGACGCGTACGTCGCACTCACGGAGGGCTGATCTCCCCGTGGTCTCTTTCGCCGATCGTCACATCGGAACACCGGCATCCGCTCAGCGCATCATGCTCGAGGCGCTCGGAGTCGCCGACGCCGAGGAGCCCGTCGAGGCGCTGATGCGCCAGGCGGTGCCGTCCGCCATCTACACGGATGCTCGCGAAGACAGCGTCATCCCCCGGGCCGCCAGCGAGACCGAGGCCCTCGCCGAGCTGCGCGCGCTGGCGTCGCGCAACACGGTGAACCGGCCGATGATCGGCCTCGGCTACTACGGCACGATCACGCCGAGCGTGATCCAGCGCAACGTGCTCGAGAACCCGTCCTGGTACACGGCCTACACGCCCTATCAGCCGGAGATCTCGCAGGGCCGCCTCGAGGCGCTCATCAACTTCCAGACGATGGTGGCCGATCTCACCGGGCTCACCACGGCCAACGCGTCGATGCTCGACGAGTCGACCGCGGTCGCCGAGGGGATGCTGCTCGCACGACGTGCCTCGAAGTCGGCCTCGAACGTGTTCGCCGTCGACGCCGACGCCCTGCCGCAGACCAAGGTGCTGCTGGAGACCCGGGCCGATGCCGTGGGCATCGAGCTCGTCACCGTCGACTTCGCCGGAGGCCAGGAGCTGCCCGCCGAGCTGTTCGGGGTCTTCGTCCAGTACCCTGGCGCCTCCGGCCGGGTCTGGAACCCCTCTGCCGTGATCGACGCGGCTCATCTCGCCGGCGGCCTCGCAGTCGTGGCGGCTGATCTGCTCGCTCTGACCCTCATCGCCTCTCCCGGATCCCTCGGAGCCGACGTCGCCGTGGGCACCACCCAGCGCTTCGGAGTCCCGATGGGCTTCGGCGGACCGCACGCCGGCTACATGGCGGTGCGCGCGGGTCTCGAGCGTCAGCTGCCCGGGCGTCTGGTCGGCGTGTCCGTGGATGCCGACGGCAAGCCCGCCTACCGGCTGTCGCTGCAGACCCGTGAGCAGCACATCCGCCGTGAGAAGGCCACCTCGAACATCTGCACCGCCCAGGTGCTGCTCGCCGTGATGGCGTCGATGTACGCCGTCTACCACGGGCCTGACGGACTGCGGGCGATCGCCGCCGAGACTGCGGCGAAGGCCGCGCTGCTGCGCGACTGGCTGGCCGACGCGGGTGTCGAGGTGCTGCACGACGCCTTCTTCGACACACTGCAGGTGCGGGTCCCCGGCCGCGCCGTGGAGTTCGCCGCGCAGGCGCACGACGGCTACGGAATCCTGTTGCACGTGGCGGATGCCGACACCATCGGCCTCTCCGTCGATGAGACGACGACGGTCGGCGAGCTCCACCAGGTCGCGATGGTGTTCGGCGGCAAGAAGGAACGCGCGTTCGGCTTCTTCGGCACCGGCTCCGCGGGCGCTCTGCCTGAGGCTCTTCACCGGCAGGACGAGTACCTCACGCACCCGGTGTTCCACGCGCATCGCAGCGAGACGGCGATGATGCGGTACCTGAAGAGCCTCGCCGACCGCGACTACGCGCTCGATCGAGGCATGATCCCGCTCGGGTCCTGCACGATGAAGCTCAACGCCGCGACCGAGATGGCGGCCATCACGTGGCCCGAGTTCGCCGGCATCCACCCGTTCGCCCCTGCTTCGGACGTCGCCGGGTACCTCGATCTGATCACGCAGCTCGAGGGCTGGCTGGCCGAGGTCACGGGTTACGACGCCGTCTCGCTGCAGCCGAACGCCGGATCGCAGGGCGAGCTCGCCGGGCTCCTCGCGATCCGCGGATACCACCTGGCGAACGGTGACGACCAGCGCACCGTGTGCTTGATCCCGTCGTCAGCGCACGGGACGAACGCGGCATCCGCCGTGCTCGCCGGCATGAAGGTCGTCGTCGTCGCCTGCGATGAACTCGGCAACGTCGATCTCGGCGATCTGCGCGCGAAGATCGCCGCCCACGCCGACGCGCTCTCTGCGCTGATGATCACGTACCCGTCCACGCACGGCGTGTACGAGCAGGGTGTCGTGGAGATCACGACGGCCGTGCACGAGGCCGGTGGCCAGGTGTACGTGGACGGCGCGAACCTCAACGCACTGCTCGGGTACGCGCGCTTCGGCGACCTCGGCGGCGACGTCTCGCACCTCAACCTGCACAAGACCTTCGCGATCCCGCACGGCGGCGGCGGTCCTGGCATCGGTCCCGTCGCGGCGAAGGCCCACCTGGCGCCCTTCCTGCCGTCGCACCCGATGGCGCAGCGCGCCGAGCATGCCGGAGGCTACACGTTCGACGGTGGCCCCGTCTCGGGTGCCCCGTACGGCTCAGCCGGCGTCCTGCCGATCTCCTGGGCCTACGTGCGCATGATGGGCGCAGACGGTCTCCGTCGTGCCACGGCCGCAGCCGTCCTCTCGGCTAACTACATCGCCGCTCGTCTCGGCGAGCACTACCCGGTGCTGTACACCGGGGAGAACGATCGGGTCGCGCACGAGTGCATCCTCGACCTGCGCCCGCTCAAGGAGGCCACCGGCATCTCCGTCGACGACGTCGCGAAGCGGCTCATCGACTACGGCTTCCACGCCCCGACCATGTCGTTCCCGGTCGCTGGCACCCTCATGGTCGAGCCGACCGAGTCCGAGGATCTCGGCGAGATCGAGCGTTTCATCGAAGCCATGATCATGATCAAGGCCGAGGCGGATGCCACAGCCGGCGGTCGCTGGCCGGCCGACGACAACCCGCTCGTGCACGCGCCGCACACCGCGGTGTCGCTGATCGCGGGGGAGTGGACGCACGCCTACACCCGTGAGGAGGCGGCCTACCCGGTTCACGCTCTCGTGGCCGGAAAGTACTGGCCGCCGGTGCGCCGCATCGACCAGGCCTATGGCGACCGCAACCTGGTCTGCGCCTGCCCGCCGGTCGAGGCGTTCGCATGATCTCCTGACGAGCGGATCATCCACGGCGCCGCGCACATCCCGACGGATGTGCGCGGCGCCGTCGCCGTTTCCCCGCGTGACGCCGTGTGTCCGCCGTGTGTCGAGTTGATCGCAACTCAGTAACGGTTGATTCACGGAGTGCGGCGTTCGCGGAAGGTCGGGTTACTCTCGAATATCCCTGCGCGACCGATGACGCTCGCGCAGTACCCGCATTGTCCACAGGAGGACGCACGTGAAACGCAACAGGATCGCCCTCGCGGGCACCGCCCTGCTCGCCGCAGGTGTCATGGCACTTGCCGGCTGCTCGGCCGGCAACGGCGACGCCGGCAACGGCGGCGAAGAGACCGGCGCATCGACCGGCATCGTCACCGTTCAGAGCAACGAGCCCCAGAACCCCCTTCTGCCCGCAGTCACCAACGAGGTCGGCGGCGGCCTGGTGCTGCAGAACATCTTCGCCGGCCTGGTCTACTACGAAGCGGACGGCAAGGTCGTCAACGACCTCGCCGAGTCGATCGAGTCCGAGGACAACCAGACCTGGACCATCAAGATCAAGAAGGACCAGGAGTTCAGCGACGGCACTCCCTTGACCGCCGAGTCCTTCGTGAAGGCGTGGCAGTACGCCGCCTCCGACCCGGCATTCGAGAACCAGTGGTGGTTCGCCAACTTCGCCGGCTACAACGACGGCGGCGACGACCCGGACAACCCCGTCGTGGTCGAGGACTCGCTGTCGCTCGAAGCGGTCGACGACACCACGTTCACGGTCGAGCTCGCGGCTCCGCAGTCCGACTTCCCCACCTCGCTCGGCTACCAGGTGTTCTCGCCGCTGCCCGAGTCGTTCTTCGACGACCCGGAGACCTTCGGCCAGAACCCGGTCGGAAACGGCCCGTACAAGCTCGAGAAGTGGGAGCACGACGCCGTCATCTCCCTCGTCCCGAACGACAAGTACGACGGCCCGCGCAAGCCGCAGAACGGCGGCGTCGACCTCGTCGTCTACGGCACGGCTGACGCGGCCTACGCCGACCTGCTCTCCGACAACCTCGACGTGATCAACCCGGGCGTTCCGCCGTCCGCACTGGCCACGTACAAGGACGACCTGGGCGACCGTGCCGTCGACCAGCCCGCCGCGATCTGGGAGGGTCTGACCATCCCCGCGCGTCTGGCTCACTTCGGCAACGACGAAGAGGGCAACCTGCGTCGTCAGGCGATCTCCTACGCGATCGACCGCGACCAGATCACCGACGTGATCTTCGAGGGCACCCGCACCCCGGCCGTCGACTACACCTCCCCGGTCATCGCGGGCTGGAACGACGAGATCAAGGGCTCCGAGGTCACTCACGCCGACGCCGACAAGGCGAAGGAGCTGTGGGCTCAGGCCGACGCCATCTCCCCGTGGAGCGGCACGTTTACCATCGCGTACAACGCCGACGGCGGACACCAGCCGTGGGTCGACGCGGTCTCGAACCAGATCAAGAACACGCTGGGCATCGACGCCGCCGGTCAGTCCTTCCCGGACCTCGCCACGCTGCGCGCCGAGATCAAGAACCGCACGCTGAACGCCGCAACGCGTTCGGGCTGGCAGTTCGACTACCCGGGCGCCTACAACATCCTGGGCGCGCTGTTCATCACGGGAGCCGGCTCCAACGACGGCGACTACTCGAACCCGAAGTACGACGAGCTCGTGCAGAAGGGCGCGACGGCTCCGACGGTCGAAGAGGGCAACGCGCTCTTCGAGCAGGCGCAGGAGGTCCTCTTCGCGGACCTGCCCGTCCTGCCGCTGTGGTACCGCTCCACCAACGCCGGCTACTCGACCGCGGTCGAGGACGTCGCGTACGGCTGGGACAGCTGGCCGATCATCTACCAGATCACCAAGGCCGAGTAAGACTCAGGTCCTGATCTGACCCCGCCGTGCGGGGCGACGCGAAAGTGTCGCCCCGCACGGCGCAGTTCGGTTACCAGCAATGACTGCCTACATCATCCGTCGCCTGCTCCAGGCGATCCCCGTCTTCCTCGGTGCGACCTTCCTGATCTTCTCGATGGTCTTCCTGCTTCCCGGCGACCCGATTCTGGCCCTGTTCGGCGACAAGACGCCGACCGACGCCCAGTACGCCGCTCTGCAGGCGAAGTTCCACCTGGACCAGCCGTTCTTCACGCGCTACCTCATCTACCTCGGCGACCTGTTCCAAGGCAATCTCGGCACGACCTTCCGTGGCCAGAGCGTCAACGAGATCCTCGTCGCCAAGTTCCCGACCACACTCCGACTCGCACTGCTGGCGATCATCATCCAGCTCGTGTTCGGCGTCCTCGTCGGGCTCATCGCAGGTCTGCGCAAGAACAGCGTCTTCGACTACGCGTCGATGCTCCTGAGCCTCGTGCTCATCTCCATGCCCGTCTTCGTGCTCGCCTTCATCGCGCAGTACTTCCTCGCTCTCGAGCTGGGACTGTTCCGCGCCACCGTCGGCAGAGGCGCTCCATGGGCCGATCTGATGCTTCCCGCCATAGTCCTGGCGGCGCTGAACTTCGCCTACGTGGTCCGCCTCACGCGCGGCTCCGTGATCGAGACCCGTCAGCAGGACTTCGTGCGCATGGCGTACGGCAAGGGTCTTCCGACGTCACGGGTCATCCCCGTGCACGTGCTGCGCAACTCGATGATCCCCGTGACCACGAACCTGGCCGCCGACTTCGGCATCCTGATCGTCGGCGCGACGGTCACCGAGGGTGTCTTCAACGTCCCCGGCATCGGAAACGAACTGTTCAAGGCCATCAACCAGCACGACGGACCGGAGATCGTCTCGATCGTCACGGTGCTCGTCGTCATCTACGTCATGGTCAACCTGGTCATCGACCTGCTCTACGGCGTGCTCGACCCGAGGATCCGCTATGTCCGATAAGACTCCCATCCGCCGCATGGCGCACTATGTGGCCGAGGTCGACGAGGGCGGTCTCGGCGCCGTCGACGCCGTTCGCGTCGCAGAGCGCAAGAGCAACCTGTGGCTCGACGCCTGGCGCGACCTCCGTGGCCGCTGGATGTTCTGGACCGCCGGCGTGTTCGTCGTGTTCCTCATCATCGTGGCGCTCTTCCCGAGCCTGTTCGCGCCGATCGACCCGTTCGCCTGCGACTTGAATCACTCGAACGACGGGCCTGCGCCCGGTCATCCGTTCGGATACAACTTCCAGGGATGCGACGTGTACTCGCGCGTCGTGCACGGCACCAGCACCTCGCTGTCGGTCGGCATCATCGTGACGATCATCATCGCGGTCATGGGCATCGTGATCGGCGCCTTCGCCGGCTTCTTCGGAGGCTGGATCGATTCGCTGCTCATGCGCATCGGCGACATGTTCTTCGCGATCCCCTACGTGCTCGCTGCCGTGGTCATCATGTCGGTGTTCCTGAACGACAGGAACATCCTCGTGGTGTCGCTCGCGATCGGCTTCTTCGGCTGGCCCGCGACCGCCCGCATCCTGCGAGCGGAGATCCTGCGAGTGCGCTCGTCGGATTACGTGATGGCATCCGAAGCGCTCGGCGTGTCCCGCGTGCGCACCATGTTCACGCACGTGATGCCGAACTCGATCGCTCCCGTGATCGTTCTCTCGACCGTCGGACTCGCCGCGGCGATCACAGCCGAGGCGACCCTGTCGTTCCTCGGCGTCGGCCTGCCGCCCGAGTTCATCTCGTGGGGCAACGACATCGCGCAAGCTCAGAACCGTCTGCGCACCGACCCGATGCCACTGATCTGGCCGTCCATCGCGCTCTCTCTCACCGTCCTGTCGTTCATCATGCTCGGCGAGACGGTGCGCGACGCGCTCGACCCGAAGGCGAGGGCGCTGCGATGAGCATTCCCGAGACGCAAGAAGACCTCGGCCGCGGGGGCACCAATCCCGGAGTCCCGCTGCTGTCGGTGGAGAACCTCGAAGTCGCGTTCCGGACGCAGGACGGGTTCGTCCCCGCAGTCCGCGGAATCAGCTTCGACATCTACCCGGGCGAGACCATGGCGATCGTGGGCGAGTCGGGCTCCGGCAAGTCGACGACCGCGCACGCGATCATCAACCTGCTGCCCGGCAGCGGTCAGATCACCGGTGGCGCGGTGAGATTCGAGGGGCGCGACCTCACGAAGCTCACCCGCCCGCAGATCGAGGACGTTCGAGGAAAGCTCATCGGCCTGGTTCCCCAGGACCCGATGAACAGCCTCAACCCCGTGCACCGGATCGGCTTCCAGGTCGAGGAGACCATCCTCGCCAACGGGCAGGCCCACGGGCGCAGGGAGGCGCGTCAGCGCGCCATCCAGGCGCTGCAGGAGGCGGGGCTCGCGGATGCCGACAAGCGTCTGCGTCAGTTCCCGCACGAGTTCTCCGGCGGCATGCGCCAGCGCGTGCTCATCGGCATCGGACTCTCGTCCAATCCCAAGCTGCTGATCGCGGACGAGCCCACCAGTGCGCTCGATGTCACGGTGCAGAAGAAGATCCTCGACCATCTCGAGATGCTGACCACCGAGCGGAACACCGCCGTGCTGTTCATCACCCACGACCTCGGCCTCGCCGCGGAGCGGGCGGAGAACCTCGTGGTGATGCACCGCGGACGCATCGTGGAGTCGGGCCCTGCCCTCGAGATCCTGCAGAATCCGCAGCATCCGTACACGCAGCGCCTCGTCTCCGCGGCGCCCAGCCTCGCCTCGAAGCGAATCCAGGCTGCGGCGACCGGTGGAGCCGATCCGCTGGCGGAGGCGCTCGCCGAGGCCACCGGCACGGTCGACCTCGCGAGCATCGCGCATCTCGAGACGACCGAAGACGCTTCTCCGGTCATCGAGTTCCGCGACGTCACCAAGGTGTACAAGCTGCGAGGCAGCGGGTTCCGTTCGACGGACTTCACGGCGGTCGACAAGATGTCGTTCCAGGTGCCCAAGGGGTCCACGATGGCCATCGTGGGCGAATCGGGCTCCGGCAAGTCGACGGCGGCCAAGATGCTGCTCCGGCTCGAGAAGAAGACGTCCGGAAAGATCCTCGTGAACGGTCAGGACACCGACGAGCTGTCGCGTCCGCAGCTGCAGGCACTGCGCCGGCAGATGCAGCCGGTCTTCCAGGATCCCTACGGTTCGCTGGACCCTCTGCACAACATCGGCAACACCGTCGCAGAGCCTCTGCGCGTGCACGGCGTGGGCGATTCGGCCTCGCGACGCGCTCGCGTGTTCGAGGTGCTCGATCAGGTGGCGCTGCCGGCGAGCGTGGCGGATCGCTATCCGAACGAGCTCTCCGGCGGTCAGCGTCAGCGCGTCGCGATCGCGCGGGCGCTGGCTCTCAAGCCCGAGATCGTCGTCCTCGACGAGGCCGTGTCCGCTCTCGACGTGCTCGTGCAGGCGCAGGTGCTGAACCTGCTCGCGGATCTGCAGTCCGAGCTCGGACTCACGTATCTGTTCATCACGCACGACCTCGCTGTCGTGCGAGTGATCGCAGACCGCGTGTGCGTCATGGAGAAGGGGCGCGTCGTCGAGCAGGGCACGGTCGATGAAATCTTCGCGAACCCGCAGGAGGAGTACACCGAGCGTCTGCTTCAGGCCATCCCGGGTGCCTCGATCGCACTGGGCGGCCACTGAGTGAACCACGACGGTCGACCGGAGGGCGTGCGGATCTTCCGTGCGCCCTCCGGGCTGTTCGCCATCGGGATCGCGATCCTGCTGGCGCTGTTCCTGCTGGGCGACGCGGTCGTCCGCGCCGGATGGGGACGGATGCTCCTTCTGGCGCCCTGGATTCTGCTGGCCCTCTGGATCGTGTACGAGAACGCCTACGTCTCGCGGGTGCAGATCGACGACGACGGGGTGACGGTGCAGAATCTGCTGCGGCGCACATCGTTCGGATGGAAGAGGGTCCGTTCGATCGAACTGCGCTGGCAGCTGGTCTTCGTCCTCGACGACGGCCGGAAGCTCTCTTGCTACGGAGGGCCAGCGAAGGCCGGTCCTGTGCGCCGCCCCGGGCGCGACGGCGACTCGCGAGAGCCTGCCGGCATCCGCGCGCTCTCCGAGATCGAAGAGCGCTGGGAGGCTGCTCCAGACACGGCGGATGCTCCGATCATCCGTTCGTGGGATCTGCCTGCGCTCATGGCCCTCGGAGCCATCGTGATCTGGGCGATCGCTGCGATCCTGATCGCGAACGCCTGATCCCTCAGCCGGGGAGCCCGAACAGCGCGGGCCAGGTGGCCGCCGCCCACGGATAGCCGACGAAGACGGTCGCGTCGATCAGGAAGTGTGCGACGAGGAACGGCAGCAGCCGCCCCGAGCGCTGGAACAGCCAGCCGAACAGCAGCCCCATGGCGAAGTTGCCGATGAAGGCGCCCGGCCCCTGGTACAGGTGATAGGTGGCGCGCAGCGCAGACGTCGAGAGGATGATCGTCCACGGCCCCCATCGGAGCTCGCGCAGCCGTGCGAAGAGGTACCCGAGAACCACGAACTCCTCCTGGATCGCGGCTCTGGCGGCCGAGAGCAGCAGGACGGGGATCGTCCACCAGTGCGCGCCGAGGCCCGCTGGGTCGACAGCGACGAAGAGCCCCAGCGCTCGTCCGGCGAGGTAGAGCCCGAGCCCTGGCACGCCGATCGCGATCACCAGTAGGACGCCGCGACCGGCATCCTTCCCGACCGCGCTCCCATCGAGGCCGAGGCGGCCGAGGTGCGGGCGCGAGGTCTGCCAGAGCAGGAAGCACACGAGCAGGACCGGTACCAGGGAGAAGCCGATCGAGAGCACCTGGTAGATCAGGTCGAAGAGCTCGCGGTCGCTGCGCGAGGGGTTGAGCGTCGCCGTCTGATCGGCCAGAGGCGTGGTGTCGGTGAGCCGGTACGCGAGCTGCACGATCGCGTAGACCGCCGACTGGCCGAGGCCCAGCGCGAGCACGATCGAGATCTCCCACCAGATGCGTGCGCGTGAGGAACCGCCTGCGAACGCCAGGCGCGCGGGAGGGGGAGTGGAGGTCACAACCCCGATCGTACGACGGGTGCTCAGGAACCGGCTGTGCGCATAGGGTATCCTGGAACGTCGGATTCCCGGCTTTTCCCACCACCTTCTTAGGACTCCTGCATGGCGCACGCCCTCCGTTCAGACCTCCGCAACGTCGCAATCGTCGCTCACGTCGACCACGGCAAGACCACCCTCGTCGACGCGATGCTCCGTCAGACCGGCTCATTCGGCTCTCACGAGCACATGGAAGAACGCGCCATGGACTCCAACGATCTGGAGCGCGAGAAGGGCATCACGATCCTCGCCAAGAACACGGCGATCACCTACAAGGGCAAGCACGCCGCCGGCAGAGACATCACGATCAACGTGATCGACACGCCCGGGCACGCCGATTTCGGGGGTGAGGTCGAGCGCGGCCTGTCCATGGTCGACGGCGTCGTCCTGCTCGTCGACGCCTCGGAGGGCCCGCTGCCGCAGACCCGCTTCGTGCTGCGCAAGGCGCTCGAGGCCAAGCTGCCCGTCATCCTCCTCGTGAACAAGACCGATCGTCCCGATGCTCGCATCGCCGAGGTCGAGGAGGAGGCGCACGACCTGCTGCTCGGACTCGCCTCCGACCTCGTCGACGACGTGCCCGACCTCGATGTCGACGCACTGCTCGACGTGCCGGTCGTCTACGCATCGGGTCGCGCAGGCGCCGCGTCGCGCAACCGCCCGGCCGACGGATCGCTGCCCGACAACGACGACCTCGAGCCGCTGTTCGAAGCGATCCTCGAGCACGTCCCGGCCCCGTCGTACGACGACGAGGCCCCACTGCAGGCCTGGGTCACGAACCTCGACTCCAGCCCGTTCCTCGGCCGCCTCGCCCTGCTGCGCGTCTTCAACGGCACCCTCAAGAAGGGTCAGACGGTCGCCTGGGTCCGCGCCGACGGCAGCACCAGCAACGCGCGCATCACCGAGCTGCTGAAGACCCGAGCGCTCGAGCGCTACCCCGCCGAGGAGGCGGGCCCCGGTGACATCGTCGCCATCGCCGGCTTCGAGAACATCACGATCGGCGAGACCATCGCCGACCCGGAGGACGTCCGTCCGCTGCCGGCGATCACCGTCGACGATCCCGCCATCTCGATGACGATCGGCACCAACACCTCGCCCCTCATGGGCAAGGTCAAGGGGCACAAGCTCACGGCCCGCATGGTCAAGGACCGCCTCGATCGCGAACTCATCGGAAACGTCTCGCTCAAGGTCGTCGACATCGGACGCCCGGACGCGTGGGAGGTCCAGGGACGCGGCGAGCTCGCGCTGGCCATCCTCGTCGAGAACATGCGCCGCGAAGGCTTCGAGCTCACGGTCGGCAAGCCCCAGGTGGTCACGAAGAAGATCGACGGCAAGACCTACGAGCCCTTCGAGCACCTCACGATCGACACGCCGGAGGAGCACCTCGGCGCGATCACGCAGCTGCTCGCGAACCGCAAGGGCCGCATGGAGAACATGACCAACCACGGCACCGGCTGGGTGCGCATGGAGTTCATCGTCCCCTCCCGCGGACTCATCGGCTTCCGCAGCGAGTTCCTCACCACGACGCGCGGCACCGGCATCGCGAACGCGATCTCGCACGGCTACGAGCCCTGGGCCGGCCAGATCACGACCCGTCAGAACGGCTCCATCGTGGCCGACCGCATGGGCGTCGTGACGCCCTTCGCGATGATCGCACTGCAGGAGCGTATGTCGTTCTTCGTGCAGCCCACGCAGGAGGTCTACGAGGGCATGGTCATCGGCGAGAACTCGCGCGCGGATGACATGGACGTGAACATCACCAAGGAGAAGAAGCTCACCAACATGCGTGCGGCGAGCTCCGACACCTTCGAGTCGATGACGCCGCCGCGCGTGCTCACGCTCGAGGAGAGCCTCGAGTTCGCCCGCGACGACGAATGCGTCGAGGTGACGCCGGAGGTCGTGCGGATCCGCAAGGTGATCCTCGACCAGACGGTCCGCGGACGCGAGGCCTCGCGTCTCAAGCGCCAGGACGCCAAGGCCTGACAGCACGCTGGGAGGTTGCCCGGCAGCACCTCCACGAAAAGGGCCCTGCGCCGCCGAAACGGCGGCGCAGGGCCCTTTTTCTCATGAATCACCCAGGTGACGCGGATTTTTCGTTCAGGTGACTGCTTCAGACTCGATGACTTGTGCCCGGGACGACCTCCCGATGAGTCTCCTGCGAGGGCGCGAACGACGACCCGAAAGTCGAACCCTTCATCATGCTTCAGAACACCCGTGCGCTTCGGCGCGCCGCCGCAGCGGCATCCGCCCGTTCCACCGTGACCGCCCGTCGCCCGATCCTGATGTTCGCGGCCGCTGGCGCGGCCCTGCTCGGAATCACCGTGACCGTCGGCTTCGTCTCGGCTCCGGCCGCCGGCGCCGAGAACATGATCTCAGCGGTCACCGAGCTCGCCGGCCCGGAGCCGCTGGCGAAGGTGGCGGATGAGGCGTCCACGAGTCTGATCGCGGCGCATGCGGCCGTCGACGCGGCAATCCAGCTGAACGCGGACGTCGTGCTCTCGGGCCTCGATCTCGGCGAGTCCGTCACCTCGATCGACACCGGCGAGCTGCACCACGACATCAACGCCCTGGACGAGCGTGCGGTGATGCCCGGGATGCTGCTGACCGTGCTGACGGCCGACACCGAGAAGACGACGGCCGCTGTCGTCGCCGAGACCGCGACCCTGCAGGCCGCGCTCACGGCGGCTCAGGAGAAGAAGGCCGCGGATGACGCCGCGAAGGCCGCAGCGGAGCAGGCTGCCGCACAGGCCGCGGCGGCCGCGGCCGCACTGGCCGCGGTGAACACCCCCGACGGTGCTCGTGCTGCCGCTCGGGACATGGCCGCGAGCCGGTACGGCTGGGGAGACGACCAGTTCCAGTGCCTCAACTCGCTGTGGAACAAGGAGTCCAGCTGGAACTACCAGGCCTACAACCCCTCCGGTGCAACCGGCATCCCGCAGGCGCTTCCCGGAAGCAAGATGGCTTCGGCGGGCGGAGACTGGGCCACGAACGCCGCGACGCAGATCGCGTGGGGGCTGGGATACATCTCCTCGGTGTACGGCACGCCGTGCAGCGCCTGGGGGCACTCGCAGACGACGAACTGGTACTGACCGGAATCCGTACTGCCGGCTCCCGTTCTCCGGTGCCGGGTATCAGCGCAGCTCTGAGATGAGCACGGCACTGGTGCCCGGCATCGTCGCATCGAAGACGTGCGGCGCATCGCCGGGGTAGGTCAGGTAGTCGCCGGGGTTTAGCAGCACCGGCGCGTCTGAAGGGCCGACATGCGCCTGGCCGGCACTGAGGATGACGTGCTCGATCGTGCCGGGGTGATGCGGATCGGATCGGCGGGCGTCGCCCGGCTCCGCCTGGATCAGGTAGATGTCGCGGCGTGCACCGGGCGGGCTGGCCGAAAGCAGAGTCGCGCTGTACGCGGCGGCGGATGACGGCACACCCGCGCGGTCGTCGGCGCGGATGAGCGTCGGCGCATTCGTCTGCTGGTCCACGAGCACGGCGAACGGCACGCCGAGCCCCACCCCGAGAGCCCACAGCGTCTCGACGCTCGGTCCCACCTGCCCGCTCTCGAGCTGCGAGACCGTCGCCTTCGACACGCCTGCTCTGCGAGCCAGCTCTGAGACCGACAGGGCGGCCGCCTCCCGTTCACGGCGGAGGGTGCGGGCGATGCGAGTACGAAGATCCTCCATGTGTTCATCATGCCAAACGATCGTTCACTTGACTATCCGTTGTCGCCCGTTCAGAATCATGGTCATGTGTTCACTGAATCGAACGGCGACTCGTGACAGCTGAACGGGAGGTGTGGCGTGAGGCTCTCGGCGTCGTTTTCGCGACGAGCGCATACGGCATCTCCTTCGGCGCTCTCGCCGTCGCCGCCGGCCTCGACGTGTGGCAGGCGTGCGTGCTGAGCCTGTTGATGTTCACGGGAGGGTCGCAGTTCGCCTTCGTCGGCGTCTTCGCGGCTGGAGGGCTTGCGGCTCTTCCCTCGGCGATCGCATCCGCGGCGCTGCTGGGAGTGCGCAATGTCGCATACGGCATGCGGATGTCGCCGATCGTCGGCGGGGGAGCGCTGCGTCGGGCGACCGCAGCGCACTTCACGATCGACGAGTCGACCGCGGTCGCCATCTCGCAGAGCGATCCCCGGCTCCGGCAGGTGGGCTTCTGGGTGACGGGCGTCGGGATCTTCCTCGGATGGAACGTCACGACACTGATCGGCGCTCTGGTGGGCGACGTGCTGGGCGACCCGAAGATGTGGGGGCTGGATGCCGCGGCCGCGGCCGCGTTCCTCGCGCTGCTGTGGCCGCGTCTGAAGCAGCGGCAGGCGATCGCCGTCGGAGTGGCGGCCGCAGTGGTGGCGGCCTCTCTCACGCCTTTCATCATGCCGAGTCTTCCGGTGCTGATCGCGGCTCTCGTCGCGATCATCGTCGGCTGGTTCAACTGGCTGGGCGGCCGGGAAGGAGCGACCGCATGACGCTCTGGGGCGCCATCGTGCTCGCGGCGACGATCTGTCTCGCGATGAAGGCCGCGGGCTACCTCGTCCCGGCACGGATCCTCGAGGAACCGCGCCCCGCTCGCATCTCCGATCTGCTCACGGTCGCGCTGCTCGCGGCCCTCGTAGCCGTGCAGACACTGGGTGCGGGGCAGGCGGTGATGGTCGATGCGCGCGTGCCCGCCGTCCTCGTCGCGGCCGGACTCCTGTGGGCGCGTCAGTCGTTCCTCGTCGTGGTGTTCGCCGCGGCTGCGGTCGCGGCCCTGCTGCGGCTTGCAGGCCTCGCCGCGTGAGGCATCCGCATAGCCCACCCGCATAGGATCGTGGGGTGAAGTGGGTATCGAGAGTGCTGTCCTGGCTGGCCGCGGCTGTCGTCGGCGGGATCTTCGGGGTCGCCGGAACGATCGCGCACAGTCTCATGTGGGGACCGATCCCGATCGGGATCGTCGTCGGCACGATCGCCTGCGGCGCGATCCTCATCGCGATCCGATCGCTCACGCACGACCGCGCGGCGACGGTCGCTGCGGGGGCCGGAATGGTCGGGATGCTGCTCATCATCTCGGGCGTCGGCCCCGGCGGATCCGTTGTCGTCGAGAACACGGCGATGGGCCAGATCTGGATCTACCTCGTGGCCGGTCTCGTGATCCTCACCGTCACCTGGCCGTCGATCCGGAGGTTGCCGGTGCGCACCGAAGCCGTCGCAGAGACATCCGCCACCGACTCGCGCGCGTAGACTGAAACCGTGACGTATGTGATCGCGCTTCCGTGTGTCGATGTGAAGGATCGTGCCTGCATCGACGAGTGCCCCGTGGACTGCATCTATGAGGGTGAACGTTCGTTGTACATCCATCCGGATGAGTGCGTGGACTGCGGGGCGTGCGAGCCGGTGTGTCCGGTCGAGGCGATCTACTACGAGGATGATCTGCCTGAGGAATGGGCGGACTACTACAAGGCGAACGTGGAGTTCTTCGACGAGATCGGCTCGCCAGGCGGTGCGGCCAAGACCGGCGTCATCGCCTTCGACCACCCGATCATCGCCGCCCTCCCGCCCCAGGGCGAGTGAGCTGTGAGCGTCCGCGACCTCGCAGACTATCCGTGGGACGCCGTCGTTCCCTACCGTGAACGGGCGGCGCAGCATCCGCAGAGTCTCGTCGATCTCTCCATCGGATCGCCTGTCGACCCGACACCCGAGGTCGTGCGCAGAGCGCTGGCCGAGGCGACCGACGCGCACGCGTACCCGCAGACCGTCGGCACGCCTGCGCTGCGGGAGGCGATCGTCGACTGGTATGCGCGTCGACGCGGCGTTCCTGATCTCGCCGTCGCGAACGTCCTGCCCACGATCGGATCCAAGGAGCTCGTCGCGCTGCTGCCGACGCTCCTCGGGCTCGGCGAAGGCGACATCGTGGTGCACCCGCGTATCGCCTATCCGACCTATGAGGTCGGAGCCCGCGTCGCCGGAGCCGCACCTGTGGCGATCGACGACCCTGCCGAATGGCCCGAAGGCGCAAAGCTCATCTGGATCAACAGCCCCGGCAATCCGGACGGCCGCACCTGGACGGTCGATGAGCTGCGTGCGGCTGTCGAGCGCGCCCGCGAACTGGGCGCCGTGCTGGCGAGCGACGAATGCTATGCCGAGCTGGGCTGGGACGGCCCGTGGGCGACCGAGCCGGTGCCCTCGGTGCTCGATCCTCGTGTGACGGGCGGAAGCCGCGCGAATCTCTTGAGCGTGTACTCGCTCAGCAAGCAGTCGAACCTCGCCGGCTACCGCGCGGCTTTCATCGCCGGGTGCGCGAAGATCGTGGGCGAACTGCTGACGGCGCGCAAGCACCTCGGGCTCATGCCACCGGCGCCTGTGCAGCACGCGATGGCGGCGGCGCTCGGCGACGAGGAGCACGTGCGGGTGCAGAAGGAGCTGTATCGCGGTCGCCGCGACGTGCTGCGCCCGGCTCTGGAGGCCGCAGGCTTCCGGATCGACGGCTCCGAGGCCGGGCTCTACCTGTGGGCGACAGAGGGCCGCGACGCCTGGGAGAGCATGGATCGGCTCGCCGGGCTCGGCATCCTGGCCGGCCCCGGTCCCTTCTACGGCACGCATTCCGACGAGCACGTGCGTCTCACGCTGACAGCGCCGAGCGAGCGCATCGCGGAGGCGGCTCGACGCCTTTCCGCGGCGAATCTATAGATTCCCCCACTGCATCCGCACTTCTTTTGGCGATTGTCACAGTTGGCCGATGCGCCTACTAGGCTGTAAAGGCGATTCGGTCGTGACCCGACCTGGCGCTCTGCGCCGTGACATCGCCACTTCGGCTTGATCAACACTCTTGAGGAGGCCCGCGTGAGCGCAGGGGCAGAGCAGCAGGCTTCGGCGAAGCTGACGATCGGCGACACCGTCGCAGAGTTCCCGGTCGTGCGGGGCACCGCCGGACACGACAGCATCGACTTCTCGACCTTGACGCGTCAGACCGGCTACACAGGTCTCGACTACGGCTTCGTGAACACCGCCTCGACCAAATCGGCCGTCACCTTCATCGACGGCGACCAGGGCATCCTCCGCTATCGGGGTTATCCGATCGAGCAGCTCGCGGGCAGCACCAGCTATCTCGAGGTCGCCTGGCTGCTCATCTACGGAGAGCTGCCGACCGCATCCGAGCTCGCGGAGTTCGACGACAAGATCCGCCGGCACACGCTCCTGCACGAAGACCTCAAGCACTTCTTCTCCGCCCTGCCGCACACGGCGCACCCGATGTCGGTGCTGTCGTCGGCGGTTGCGGCGCTGTCGACCTACTACGAGGGCCAGACCGACCCGAACAACCCCGAGCACGTCGAGCTGAACATGATCCGCATGCTCGCCAAGCTCCCCGTCATCGCGGCATACGCCCACAAGAAGGCGCTCGGGCAGGCGTTCCTCTATCCCGACAACTCGCTGAGCTTCGTCGACAACTTCCTCAAGTTGAACTTCGGCGTCCACTCCGAGCCCTACGAGATCAACCCCGTGATGTCGAAGGCGCTCGAACTGCTGCTGATCCTGCACGAGGATCACGAGCAGAACGCTTCCACCTCGACCGTGCGCTTGGTCGGCTCGACCGGAGCCAATCAGTTCGCGTCGATCTCGGCCGGCATCCAGGCGCTCTCCGGCCCCCTCCACGGCGGTGCGAACGAGGCCGTCCTCACCATGCTCGGCCAGATCCGCGACTCCGGCCAGAGCGTCTCGCGCTTCGTCGAGCGGGTGAAGAACAAGGAAGAGGGCGTGAAGCTGATGGGCTTCGGGCACCGGGTCTACAAGAACTACGACCCCCGCGCCAAGCTCGTCAAGGCCGCGGCCGACGAGGTGCTGACCTCGCTGGGCGTCTCGGATCCGCTGCTCGACCTGGCCAAGGAGCTCGAGGAGCTCGCACTGGCCGACGACTACTTCCGAGAGCGTCGCCTGTACCCGAACGTCGATTTCTACACCGGCGTGATCTACAAGGCGATGGGCTTCCCCACTCGCATGTTCACCGTTCTGTTCGCGATCGGCCGCCTGCCCGGCTGGCTGGCTCAGTGGCGCGAGCTCAACCTCGATGCGCAGACCAAGATCGGCCGCCCGCAGCAGCTGTACGTGGGTTCCCCCGAACGCCAGTTCCCCACGCGCTGAGTCGCGGCGGCCATGCCCGTCGTGAGCGCTGAGGCCATCGTTCCGGTGGATCCGGCCACGGCCTTCGCCGTGTCGCAGACCACGGGTGTGGTGAGACGGCGGTGGGATCGCTTCATCAGCGCGCAGCACTTCCTCGACGGCGCGGACGACGCGGCGAAGGGCGTGCGCACCTTCACGCGACAGCGGTTGGGATTCGCCATGGTCAGCCGGTACGTCTCGTACGCGCCGCCGACGAACGTCGGGATGGTGATGGAGCGCGGGCCCTGGTTCTTCGAGAAGCTCGGCGGCGGATGGCGTTTCACAGAAGTGCCAGAGGGGACGCTGGCGGTCTGGAAGTACAACTTCTCGTGCCGACCGGCCTGGCTCGCGCCGATCGCCGAGTGGATCGGCGTGCGGATGCTCGCCTTCGAGATCAGACGGAGGCTGGCAGGCTTCGTGCGCGGATGCTCCGATCCGGTCGTCCTCGCCGCCATCCACGAGCGCTGAACTCCTGGCACAGGAACGCCGACGCCCCACCCGCACCGTCCGCGCCCCACCGTGCTGACGTCTGTCAGATGGGGCGCCGACGGGCCGGGTGGGGCATCGGCGAAAGAAGAAGGGTCAGCGACCCTGGTAGCCGCGGC